>NZ_JMCB01000009.1 GCF_000737315.1 Hyalangium minutum | reverse complement strand
GTCACTCTTCCTCAAGGCTACGACTGACGCTCGCTCGCCCCTGGCCAGCAGCCCTGCTCGACCGCCTGCCCTCTACGGGGATCGGCGAACTGATACGGATCCCCAACTCGCGCAGCGTGCGCGCATGCGTCCTCCTGTCGTCGCCGCTCGCCTGGCGGTGCCGCGCCAGCTTGAGCGCGTACAGCTGGCCGTCCTTCTCCACGAGGTACACGAACGCAAAGCCGCCATCCCCCAGCGCCTTGAGCACCTTGAAGCCGTCGATCACGGCACCGGGGGGCAGCCCCACGACTGGCGCAGTCATGGCTTGGGCTCCTTCGCGGGCGCCGGAATTTTCACCTCGGGGATCGCAAGCGTCCGACCATCGGCACCGCTCAGTTCCAGGATGAAGAAGAGGCCCACGCCTGCGGGTGGCTCCTCCGTCACCACGAGCACCCGCACAGCTTTGCCGGGTTCTGGCTCTCCCTGTTCCTCAAGCACCACGCGGCCCCGCAGCTTCTCGCCTGTCTTGCTCGTGAGCGTTGCCTCCGTCGGCACCCACGGCTGCGGGCCTCGCTGGTTGCGGAGCCTCACTTGGACCATGAGCCACCCCTTGCCGCGGTAGGCCACCCCTTTCGCGGATTCCAAGCCCTGCGCGGCGTCTTTGGCGGGGCCAACCTTGGCGGTGGGAACGCCGCTCTCGCCCATGTAGCCCAGCAAGAGGAAGTCTTCCGGCCCTCTCACTCCCTCGCGGACTTCTGCGAGGCAAGCTGGGGCGGCTGGCTCTTGGCGCGCGACGCTGATCAATGTGTCCACATTGGCCGGGTGCACCACGAGCGCGAAGACGGCCCGCGAGGGTGCCTTCCCGTCCGCGAACTCGACTTCGAGCTCGTGGCGCTCGCCATGACTTGGAGGACTCACCGCTTGGACGACGATTGTCCGCGACTGCTCGCCCGTGTCCACCACGCGGATCCGCGCCTCGTCCACCCGCACAGACTTCTTGCGGAGCTCCGCGCCGAACAGGAACACCGTGGGTGTTTCGGCGGAGACGTGAACCTCGGGAGGGGGCTCGGATGGGTTGCCGGTCACGGTGACGGTGCGGTGTCTCGGCTCGCGTGCGGTGGCCTGGGCTCGCGCGACTGTTCCCGTCAGGAGAACGAGCGCAACGGCAAGGGACGTAGATTGAAACAAGGCGACGTGACCTCCTGGGTAGGCACGCTAACAGACTCCCCTACACTGGGGGTAGGAGGCGTCCACCCTCCCCACGCTGCGGCGAACAGCCGCGCGGCAAGATGCCGCACTGCCTCGCGCGTTCGGTTTCGGCAGAGTGCACGCGCAATGAAAACTTCTCTTTTCTCTTCCGTTTCCCTGGGGCGAGCGCTGGGCCTCGCCCTCATCTCGTGCATCCTCCTCGCTGCGTGCGGCGAGGACTCCCCTCGCCAGGGAACGCTCTCCCCCGAGGAGCAAAAGGCCCTTGAGCAGCAAGTGACGGACCTGGAGTCCGAGGTCACTCGCCTCGAGGGCCAGATTCTCCAGTGGCAGCAGGAGCACGAGGACGCTCAGAACACCCAGGCGCAGTTGATCGCGCAGGTGAACACGCTGCGGCAGCAGCTCGATGAAGCCCGCAGGCTGCTGGAGTCCCAGGACTGGCAAGGAGTCCTTGTCCAGTTGGAGTCAGCGCGCTCTGAGCTGCAGGGACTCACCGCTCGGCTGGCCGCCACCGACGGGTCCTTGGAACTCTACGCCGCGCTGGCCTTCGGCCCTGAGCCCTTCGAGCTGGATCGCTCCTACTTCACTGCGGGTGGCGACACGATTACCTTCACGGAGCTGCGGTACTGGCTATCCAACATCCGCCTGGTCAAGCAGGATGGCAGCCAGGTGCCACTGCCGGGCAGCTACTACCTGATGGAAGTCCTCAAGGAGCAGGCGGTCGAGGGAACGAACGAATCCGAGACGCTGCCGGCCAACCGCCGCGAGCGTGTTCAAGTGTCTGCCGTGCCTGCGGGCGTTTACACGGGCATCCTCTTCAGCGTCGGCGTTGACCCTACCTACAATGATGACCTCAGCCGCCAGGCCGGTGAACTGCATGTGCTCAAGAACATGACCTCCATCAGTTGGATGTGGTTCACCAGCTACATCTTCACCAAGACGCAGGGTAGGTACCTCAAGGCGGACGGTGCCACCGACAGCTTCGCTTGGGAGACGGGTAGCAACGCGAACTACCGGACGGTGCAGAAGTCCTTCCCGGCTCCCATCACCGTGAACTCCCAGAAGCGCCTCCACGTCAACCTCCGCGCAGACGTCAGCGCGCTCTTCGCCGCGCTGAGCCCTCGCACCACGCCCACCATCAGTGCCAGCCACACCGCGGAGCGCGCCACGCTGTCCGACAGCTATTCGAGCATGTTCTCGCTGGTGTCCGTGGAGAACCCCAGCCGGTGAGCGCTCCCGGGCTCTGGCGAGCAGGGGTAGTCCTCCTTGTGCTCGTGCTGCTGGAGGCTTGCGGCCCACCGCCAGCGCCGAGCGTGCCAGAGCCCGGAGCGCCCGCCGCGCGTGCGCTCCCCAAGGGCTTCACATCCTTGCCCTCGCCCCCGGACAATCCCCTGAGCACCGAAGGGGTGGCCCTGGGACGCTGGTTGTTTCACTCGCCGCTGCTGTCCAGCTCTCAGCAGCACTCTTGCTCCTCCTGCCACTTGCAGGCGCACGCCTTTGCGGATGACACCCCGCTCACTCCGCGCGGCGTGAGTGGACGCCCCCTTTCGCGCCACACCCCCGCGCTCATCAACCTGGCGTGGATGGAGGGGCTCTTCTGGGACGGTGGTGCCAAGAACCTCGAGTCCCTCTCCCTGGCTCCCCTCACGCATCCGGACGAGCTGGGGTCGGTGGATCTCGAGGCGCTTCTGGCACGCTTGTCCGCCACGCCCGAGGCCGTGCGCCTCTTCGAGGCGGCCTATGGGCCCGGAGGGCTCTCGCTGAGCCACTTGCTGCGGGCGCTCGCGCAATATGAGCGGACGCTGGTCTCTGCGGACTCCCGGTATGATCGGTGGCTGCGAGGTGAGCCCGGTGGCGCGTTGAGCCCTCAGGAACTGGAGGGGCTGGAGCTTGTGCGCAAGCGGTGTGGGCCCTGCCACGGCTCGGAACTCTTCACCGACAACGGCTTTCATAACAACGGTCTGGACAGCCACTTCGGCCAGGACGAGGAGCCCACGCGTGGGCGAGGCCGCATCACCCTGCTGCCTGAGGATGACGGGCTCTACAAGACTCCCACCCTGCGCAACGTGGCTGTCACCGCGCCGTACATGCATGACGGGCGTTTCGCCACGCTGGAGCAAGTTCTGGAGCACTACCGGCACGGCATGGTGCCCTCCGCTACGCTGGACGCGGCCTTCCGCCGCAACGCTGCACCGCCTGGGCTCTCGCTGGAGGAGGGCGAGAAGGCTGCCATCCTCGCCTTCCTGGAGGCGTTGACGGATGAGTCCTTCCTCACCGCACCGGAGCTTGGGCCAGTCAAGGCGGTGCTTCCCCAGCCTGGGCACGCTGCGCAGTCTGCGTCTGCCCGGCCTAGCCACGCGGATCGGGGGAGTCCACGAACACGTCCTGGCCGTTGCCTCGCGGGCTCAGCGGCGTGCCCCCCGAGAACGTCACGCCCTGACCGCTGAAGCGGTAGTCATGGGGCGCGCCATCGGCCTGGGTCGAAACCAGCGCATTGCCTTGCTGGCGTAGGGTGATCTCCCTGCCACCGTTCGGGTCGTTGGCCCGATAGCTGCCATCCACGTTTCGGCCCGTGACCGTGAGCCAGTGGTCGGGCGTCTTCACGTCGTCGGTGCGCCAGTTCACCCCGATGAGAACCGGGCGGCCCGCGTCGAGCTGCTGGTCGATGCCGTCAGCGGTGAGGGTGCCCCGCTTGCGCTGGGCGGTGATGGGGGGCTGTCCTCCCGTGATGCCGCCCACTTGGCTGAACTTCACGGCGTTCCCGCTGTAGCCCTTGTTTTCATCAAGGTAGGCGTCCATCTCCCGTGGAGTGATGGTGCGGCCGCTCAACGCGCTGAGCGCCATGGCGCTCGCGGTGATGGCGCAGCCCTGGGCTTGGATGCTGCCGCGGCTCCCGGCACGGACGTTCCCCTCTCCGCCCAGCCTGCGCGTTCCCCAGGCCTCATCCCCCTGACTGAACAGCGGCACCCCGTCCCGGCTGGGGAAGGTCTGGCTAGGGTTGGCGGGGTCGGCCCAGACGCGAGTGTCACCCTCGATGCGCGAGGCCTCGGCGGGGGTGAAGAAGTCCCGCTGCAACTCGGCCGCCACCGCCGAGCCAGCCGGTCCCGCCCCAACACGAGCCTGGGGCGCCTCTGAAGGGAGCGGCCCTCCAGGAATCTCCAGGGACTGCCCCGCGTGGATCCTGTTCGGATCGCGGATGTTGTTGGCCTGGATCAGGGCATCCACGGACGTCTTGTTCTGACGGGCGATCTTGCTCAACGTGTCGCCACTACGAACCCGGTAATCGCTCATGGGCAGAGCTTCACCTGACGGTGTCAGCGACGCTCTGCCACTCGAGGAGTATAGCGTCGGAGAAATACCGCGAGGCTCTGCCCACGTCGTTCTAGCCCTTCCTCTCGCCACTTCAAGGAACGAGATGAGGTAGCAGCGGAATGTGACTGGCACAATTGACGAGCAGCCATACGCACGGAGGTATCCCCTCCGCAGTTGCTGGTCGGCATCGCCGGACTGAGTTTGCCTGAAGCAAAGCTTGGGAGGGGAGGCCACCGTGACATCCGGATACTTCTTGGCCGAGGGCCGCAGCTGCTTGTCGCAATCTCGCACGCCTGTGCGTTGGTACCGCCGGGCGCTCTTTCTCTCGCTGTCGATGGTGTCATTGCTGCTGGCCCTGGCGTGTCAGGGACCGGAGGACCCGTTCCTCGAGTTCTCCGAGGCGCTCGCTCTCGAGCCTGGACAGCTCATCGTCTCTTTCAACTTCGATGACAACTTGGCCAGTCAGGCCGAGGCAGGTCCCCTCCTTGCTGCGAGAGGGATGCGCGGCACCTTTTACGTCAACAGCGGGCGCGTGGGGACGTCTGGCTATCTGACGTATGAGCAGCTTCAGCAGCTCCAGGCCGCAGGCCATGAGGTGGGCGGTCATACGATCTCCCATCCCCGTCTCACCACGCTCAGCGAGGCCGAGCAGCGGCACGAGATCTGCGACGACCGGGCCGCCTTGCTGAAAGAGGGATTGCGAGTGACGTCGTTCGCCTACCCATTCGGCGATGAAGACTCAAGAACCCGTCAGCTGGTCATCGACTGCGGTTACAACTCGGGCCGGGAGTCGGGCGGCTTGCGAACGCCCAGCGGTTGCCGAGGCTGCCCCTATGCCGAGTCTGTCCCGCCCCAGGACGTCTACGCCATTCGCACGCACGGCTCGGTCACCCGGGCCTGGTCGCTGAGCTACCTGCAAAACCTGGTGCTCCGGGCCGAGGCAGGCGGCGGGGGCTGGGTGCCCCTCGTCTTCCACCACATCTCGCCGACGACGTGTCCCTCCTCCGAGACGTATTGCATCTCGCGCTCCACCTTCATCGCCTTTCTCGATTGGCTGGCCCCGCGTACCTCGCGCGGCACCGTCGTGCGCACCATGGACAATGTCATCGGCGGGCCACTCCAGCCTCCCCCGGGCTGAGGGAGCATGGCCGAGGGAGATGCTCCGTCGTGAGACGGGCCGTGGGAGCGCGGTACCCATGCGCGGGATGGAGAGAACCGCCTCCGGCTAAACAGGAGGCGGCCCCGGAGGAGGATGGAGCGGACGCCAGGAGTGGATGGGGCCGGGCTCTTGCTCAGCCGTCCGAAGTGCGCTCAGCGCACGTTGTCCAGGGCCTGGGCTTGATTGCCCTCGTGCTTGTGCGAGCAGCCGCACGTCTTTCCTTCCTTCGCGTCGGTGTCGGCGGCCGTCTTGGCACAATGAGGGCAGCTACACCCCTTGCCGTCCGCGGCCTGTGCGGCGGCGCCTCCTTGTTCCTTGCGGAGGGCGCAGCTGCATCCCTTGTGCTCGCCCTGCTCCGAGCCCTGCTGGGAGGAGGTGTTGACGGCAGCCTCCTCTCGGGGAGCCGTCTGCGGGGTGGCGCAGCCAGCAAGCGCAGACAGGGTGGTAGTGGTGAGAACCAACAACAGCGTGCGGATTGTCATGTCGAGACTCCGTCGGGTGGATACGGAACAGGGAACGACACGAGGAGGATAGCCCAGCAGGGAGGAGGGAGCAGTTGGCCCAAACAGTGCCCGCTGCACAGCCAATGGCTCCCACCAAGACTCACCACCCTCCGGTGCTATTGCAATCAGCCCGCACTCCATTCGCAGTGGAGCGAAGGGGAGGCGGGGCCCGACCAGGCGTGAGGGAATTGACTCGGCGGTGCATTGTGCACGGAATGCACCGCATGCGAATCGTCCTCCTGCTCGCTCTCCTCTGGGTATTGCCGGTCTCCGCCGCGGAGCCCCCGAAGCCCGTTGTCCTCAAGGCCGCGCGCCTCTTCGATGCGAAGAGCGGCAAGCTCGTCACCCCCGGCGTGGTGGTGGTGACGGGAGGCCAGATCACCGCCGCGGGCTCGAACGTCTCCGCTCCTGCTGGCGCCGAGGTGATCGAGCTCGGAGATGCCACCCTGCTGCCCGGGTTCATCGATGCGCATACGCACATCACCGGCCAGCCAGGAGACGACTGGCGGCAGGACGTCATCGACCGCATGCAGCGCACCATCCCCGAGCGCACGCTCGAGGCGCTGCCGTTCGCCCGCGCCACGCTCATGGCGGGCTTCACGACGATCCGCAACCTGGGCGGCGAGGACTTCATCGACATCGGGCTGCGCAACGGTATCCGCCGGGGCAGGGCCGTGGGGCCGCGAATCATCGCCGCTACCTCGGGCCTGGGCTCCACGGGGGGCCACTGTGACGGCGGCAACTCGTACCGCAAGGGCTTGCTGGCCCAGGAGTCCGGCCAAGGTGTGGCGGATGGGCCCGACGCCTTCCGCGCCAGGGTCCGCGAGCATCTCAAGTACGGCGCGGACGTCATCAAGGTGTGCGCCACGGGCGGCGTGCTCAGCCGCAATGACGACGTGGACTCGCCGCAGCTCACCCAGGCCGAGCTGGACGCCATCGTGGACGAGGCTCACGCCCGCAAGCGCAAGGTCGCCGCGCACGCCCACGGCGCAGAGGGTGCCAAGCGCGCCATCCGCGCGGGCGTGGACTCCATCGAGCACGGCTCATTCCTCGACGACGAGGCGCTCGATCTGATGAAGCGCAAGGGCACCTTCTTCGTCCCCACCCGGAGCGCCCTGAAGGGCGTGAAGGAGCGCTACGAGAAGGGCCTCCTGTCACCAGAGCAGATTCCCAAGTACAAGGCCGCCGACGCCGCCGCGCGACAGGCCGTGAGCAAGGCCATCTCCCGAGGGGTGCGCATTGCCTTCGGCACGGATGCGGGCGTCTTCGCCCACGGCCGGAATGCCGAGGAGTTCGCCCTCCTGGTGGAGGCGGGCCTCTCTCCCGCCGACGCCCTGCGTGCCGCCACGATCATCGACGCCGAGCTGCTCGGGCTGACGAACCAGCTGGGCACGCTGGAGCCCGGCAAGCTCGCGGACGTCGTCGCCGTGCCGGGAGACCCGCTCCAGGACATCCGCCGCACCGAGCAGGTCTTCTTCGTGATGAAGGAGGGCGTCATCTACCGGAACGACCGTGCGGCTCCTTCCGTGGTGGCGCGGTAGCCACACGCGCGCTGGCTGTCAGTGGCCGCCGCCCAGCTTCACGTCCGTGCGGCAGATCCCCACCTCGGAGGTGCGCCGGAGGTTGAGGGTGACCGGGCCCAGGGCGAAGGTTCCCTTGCCGCACGTATTATGGAAGTCATAGGAGCCCTGGAGGTCGAGCGTCACGACCACCGCGTTGCTGACCTCTCCCTCCGGCGGATCCACCTGGTCCACGAAGGGGAAGTTGCGGGTGCGCTGGAAGGTGATCGTTCCGCGCAGGTTCTCCACCGAGGTGATTTTGATGGGCGGCGTGGGGCCCTCCACCGAATAGGTGCCGTCCTCGAGCTCTTTGGGGATGTCGATGTACAGCAGGGGCCCAATGGCTTCCGCCGTGTTCTCGACGTTGACGAACAGGTCAATGGTGGTCTGGGTCAGGCTCGAGGTGCCGTAGGTCTGGGACATCCGGATGCCGGTGCTCAGGCTGTGCTGCGTCCCCGAGGCGCAGGTGATGCGCATCTCGCGCGCACCGGCCAGGAGCATCGGCTCCAGGATCTCCACGTTCTTCTCACAGGGATAAGGCTCGCCACAGGCGAGCAGGGGAACGGCGGCGGCCAGCAGCCACCCCCGGCGCGATGTCATGGCCATGTCTTGCTCCAGTTGGGCCCTCTCGGGCGGAACCCGTCCAGCCTAGCGCGGACCTCTTGGGCAGAAGACCCAGCCCTCTCAGGGTGGGGCCTGGTCCCCCACCTTCCGGGTATGTCCCGTTTCCGACACAGCCTTGCGCCCGCCGGGCTGCTGCGATAGGTGGCCCGCCATGTCGTCACCCCTCGTCGTTGGCATCGCGGGAGGCACCGCTTCGGGCAAGACCACGGTCTGCCGGAAGATCCGGGAGGCGCTGGCCGACTGCCGTGTCGCCTTCATCGATCAGGACTCCTACTACGCGGATCTGAAGGACATGCCGCTCGAGGAGCGCCGGCAGGTCAACTTCGACCACCCGGATGCGTTCGACACCGAGCTGCTCGTGCGCCACCTGAAGGAGCTCAAGCAGGGCCGGGCCATCGAGAAGCCCATCTACGATTTCATCACCTGCTCGCGGAAGAGCGGCTCCGTCCGCGTGGAGCCCGGGGACATCATCCTCATCGAGGGCATCCTCGTGCTCCACATGAAGGACATCCGCGACGAGACCGAGGTGAAGGTCTACGTGGACGCCGACGACGACCTGCGCATCCTTCGGCGCCTCACCCGCGACATCAAGGATCGCGGCGGCGACTTCGATCACGTCGTCAACCAGTACCTGCGCCACGTGCGCCCCATGCACATGGGCTTCGTGGAGCCCTCCAAGCACCACGCGGACATCATCGTCCCTCATGGCGGCAACAACGAGATCGCCATTCAGATGCTCGTGGGGGCCCTGCGCGCCCGGCTCGCC
This sequence comes from Hyalangium minutum, assembly GCF_000737315.1. Classification (GTDB taxonomy): domain Bacteria; phylum Myxococcota; class Myxococcia; order Myxococcales; family Myxococcaceae; genus Hyalangium; species Hyalangium minutum. The sequence continues at coordinate 319,264 of NZ_JMCB01000009.1, read as the reverse complement.
GCGCCCCCGATGCCGAAGTGGTAGGCCCGCGCCTCAGCGCAGCCGGCGCAGGAAGTCGCGCACCGGCCCGTTGATGCGGCGGGTCTCGGTCAGCAGGGCGCCGTGGTCGCTCAGGCCCTGGATCTCGTGGTAGCGGGCCTGCACGCCCGCCGCGCTCAGCAGGTGATACGTCTCGCGCACCCGGGCCGGTGGCGCCAGCACGTCCGAGGCCCCCGCGATGAGCAGCACCTTGGCCTGCACCTTCGGCAGGTACTCCGTCAGATCGCACCCGGCGTAGGCCGTGGTCATCAGGATCCACGCGTTCGGATCGAAGGTCTTGGCGAAGGCCTCGGCGTCGTCGTCCAGCGTCTTCTCGGCCACGTCGATGTCCCGGTATCGCGCCGCCAGGAACTCGCGGCCGTACAGCAGCCGCAGGTACTCCAGCCGCAGCTTCTTCATCGTCTTCAGCGGCCCGCCGCCTGGACGGTAGAAGCCCTCCTTGTACTCGGGGTCCATCCACATCAGCTGATGGAACATCCCCACCCGGTCCCGTAGCGCCTCGGGCAGGGCCCTCGCCGCGCCAATGGCCACCACCCCCGCGGTGATGTCGGGGAAGAGGGCGGCCAGGCGCAAGGCCACCAGGCCTCCCAGTCCCACGCCCACCAGCGCCCGCACGCGCTTGAGCCCCATGCTCCGCAGCATCGCGGAGATCGCGCGGGCCATATCTCCCGTGGTGAGCAGCGGCAGCGCGGGCCCCAGCATCTGCCCCGTGAACGGGTCCTCGGTGAGGGGCGAGGTGGTGCCGAACGGGCTGCCCAGCAGGTTCATGGAGATGAGGTGCAGGCTGGAGGGATCCAGCGGCCGCTTCTCTCCAATCAGCTCCCGGCCCCAGCCGGACGGCTGATACGGAGCGTCCTCCAGTGGACCCAACGCCCGGTGAGACTGGGCCGCGTCGTGCAGTAGGACTACCGAGTTCTCGCCTGACGGTTCTCCATACGTCTCATAGGCAACCTGGGTGCCGTCCAGCAGGCCGCCCTCCTCGAGAGGGAGCGGTACCGTCAAGAGGTGGGTTCCCGTGGCCTGGATCACTCAAGGGAATTCTTCTATCACTGTGCGCCCGAACGCCTAAGGAGAGTCTCAGCAGATGCGTTACTTCGGTGTCCTCGCCCTACTCGCCGCGGTCCTGGGCGGTTCGATCATGTTCCACAAGCGGCTGAAGGCCGAAGCGCTGGAGGCCCAGAAGGATGCGGACGCCGCGCGCATCCAGAAGGACTACCTGGAGCGGGTAGGGTGGATGCGCACCAACCCGGATGAGAAGTCGTACCGGGAGGAGCTGGCCCCCTTCTTCAAGACGTACTTCGAGCAGGTGGACGCCCACCTCACCAAGTACAAGGGCAACAAGGAGTTCGACTCCTATATCGCCGAGGTGGAGCGCAAGGCCGAGGGCGGCAAGGACGAGAAGGTCGCCGAGCGCAAGGCGGCCTACGAGTACACGCGCAAGGTGTTCGATGCGTTCCGCAAGGGCAAGTACAGCCCGGTGTGGACGGCCACGGACAAGGGCATGCGGCTGGATGTGGTGTCCGCGGACGTGGTGATGGTGCAGGGGACGCCTCAGGTGCGCTTCCTGCTGGCCCTCTGGGGCGCCCAGCGCGAGCTGAAGGACGACGGCAAGGTGAAGAAGATGATCACCAGCGCCGCCTTCGAGGCGTCGTGGAAGCTGACGGACGCCAAGGGCAAGCTCTTCGGTGAGATGAAGGGCCAGGATCCCTCCAACAAGATCGACTACCCGGAGCGCTACATCGCCGAGTTCCCCCCGCAGATGGTGCTGGGCCACTACGACATGGACCTGGTGCCCAGCGAGGTGGCGAAGATGGAGATCGCCTTCAAGGTGAGCTCGCGCTCGACCTCGGGCGGTACCGCGGACGCCAACTATCTGTGGAAGCTGGATGTGCCCTCCGACTGGCGGCTCAGCGCGGGCATGAAGTGGGAGGGCGCCACCGAGGAGACGCGCCCCGAGGAGGAGATCGATCCCGCCGCGGCCGCGAAGACTCCGTAGCCACACGGATCGTTGCAGCTCCAGTCATAAAACGTCACCCAACTGTGGGATTACGAAAGAGGGGAGGACGTTAAGGTGCTCGCGGCGAGCGGCTAGGTGCTGCTCGCCCGCATCGTTGGAATGGAGCTCCCCCCGTGAAGCCACTTCTGTCCGCCTCTGTCCTCTGGCTCGCGCCGGCCCTCGCGCTGGCGCAGACCGCTGAACCCGTCTCCCCTCCGCCCGCCGAGTCCTCTCCGCCTGCGGCCTCCGCTCCAGCCGCTTCGAGCTGGACGGACAAGGTGAAGCTCTCGGCCAAGGCCTACCTGCGCTACTCGTACGAACTGGGCCAGGAGGCGAAGAACTCCAACCAGTTCACCATCGATCGCATCTACCTGCAGAGCGAGTACTTCGCGACCGACAAGGTGCGCTTCCAGCTCACGCTGGACAGTGGAGTGACTCGCAACGCCTCGGGCAACCAGGTGTTCCTGGCCGAGACGAAGTCCGCTTTCATCGAGGTGAAGGACCTGGTGGCCAAGGGCCTCTACCTGCGCGCGGGCATCCTCCCGCTGGCGTGGATCCCCTATGAGGAGGATCTCTGGGGCTACCGCGTGCAGGGGCCGCTGCCGATGGATCGCTGGGGCTACATCACCTCGGCGGACATCGGTCTGGCCGTGGGCGGCTCGCTGCCCTCCAAGTACGGCAGCTTCCAGGTGAACTTGACGGATGGCGAGGGCTTCCGGTTCTCGGAGCTCGGCAAGCGCAAGGAGGTGCAGGCGCGCCTCACCGTCAACCCGCTCGCCTCCATGGGAGGGCTGGCCTCGGGCGTCTTCGTCACCGGCTACGGCTCGTTTGGCGAGTATGACGACACGGGGCTGGCGGCCCGCGCGAAGTCCCGCGTGATTGGCGAGGTGGGCTTCCAGAGCGCGCCGCTGACGGTGGCGGGGGCGTACGCCGTGGCCCGGGACTCCCAGCCCAAGGTGAAGGGCCGCTACACGGTGGGCGATGAGAACCTCGTCACCGGCCACGGCCTCTATGGGTTCGCCGTCGTCAACGTGGGTGAGCTGTCGCATGCCCCCGTCATGGAGGGCGTGGATGTCGTCGCCCGGTATGACCACCTCGAGCCGGACCGCGTCGTGGAGAATGACACGCTGAACCTGCTCATCGCCGGCGTGGGCTACCGGTGGAACAAGAACATCCGCAGCATCGCGGACTACGAGACCGTGAGCTACGGCGCGGACGTGGGCGGCGTGGGCACGCACAAGCCCGCGGAGAAGCGCCTCAAGCTGCAGACCGAGTTCAAGTTCTGATCAGCCTTCCACGACGGCGAAGTGGGACGTGAGCTGGTACGCGGTGAGGGTGCCAGCCTCGTCCAGGAAGTAGAGCCCGAGCCGGGCATCCACCTGCAGCCCCACGAGCCCAGCTCCGGCGCGCACCTCGGCCAGCACCTGGCCTCCGCGAGGCTCCACCGCGCGGACCTGCTCGCCCGGGATGAGCACCACCCCGCGCGACACCTTCGCGGGCAGCGCCCGGGCCAGTGGCTCGCCCACGGCCCCCACGCGCCACTCCAGCTCTCCAGAGGTGCTCACCCGTGCGGCCGCGCCACTGGCCGAGGTGACGATGACGCCCCGAGGCAGGGCCGTGAGCGCGAACGGCCCCGCGCCCAGGTGCAGCGGGCGCTCCCAGAGCTGCTTTCCGCGTGCGTCCACGCACACGAGCACGCCCTCGCGATCCTTCTCCCCGGCCACGTAGACGCGGGTGCGGGCCGGGAGCGGCGCGGAGGGCAGGGCGATCGGGAGCTCGCACGTCCACGTCACGTCCCCGCTGTGCGCGTCCGCCATCAGCAGCGCGTGGTGGTCCCCCCGGCCCAGCAGCGTCACGAAGCGCTTGCCCCAGGCCACGGGCGTCCCCTGGAAGGGGACTCCCGCGCGCATGCGGTAGCGGACCTGACCGTCCGCCATGTCCACCCCGTACAGGTAGCCCGAGTCCGTGGCCACCAGCGCCCGGTGCCCCTGGAGCGCCAGCCAGCTCCGCTGCGTCTTGGCCGGGGCCAGGCGCCACACCTCGCGGCCCGCCACCTCGGCGAAGGCCAGCACCGTGCGCTGCTCCGACAGCGTGACGAGCAGTCCGTCCTGTCTCAGGAGTTGCGGGCCCAGCGGCAGCCCGTCATGGTCATGCAGCCAGCGCGCGCTCTTCCCCGCGCTGATGAAGCACAGGACGCGATCCCCATCCGCCGTCACCACGTACCCGTCCGCCGTGGCCGCGACCCCCTGGCTTGCCTCGCGACGCCACAGCTCCTGCCCGTCCTTCCGCGCCAGTGCCAGGGCCTGCTCCTTCGAGCAGAACACCGGCCCCTGCCGTCCCAGCATGAGCTGCCCGGACTCGGCACCCTCCAGCCCGCGCTGCTCCCAGCGCTTCTCGAAGCGCAACCGGCGCAGCCTCCCCGGCACGGGCAGGGGACGCCCGGTTCGTCGCGAGGTGCGCCCTTTGCCCCGCGCCTCTCCCGCGCCCTCTGGAGGTTGAACCGGGCCGCGCAGGTGCGAGAGGCCCTCGCGGCAGCGCTCGGTCAGCTCCACCAGATAAGGATTGTTGGACTGGCTCCGGTCCCGCTCGGCGATGGCGAGCGCCAGCGCCTGTCCGAGGTGGAACATCGCCGCCGCCAGCGCCGTGCCATCCACTGCGACGGAGGTGCCCGGGCCCAGCCGCCCCTTGCCCTTGTCCAGCTCCAGCGTGAAGGCGGGCCGCACGCCCCCCAGCTCGAAGGAGAAGCTCTTCTCGCCCAGCTCCACCGCCCGGGCCAGCTCTCCCGCCTGCCGCGAGAGCTCCAGCGCCGTGAGGAACGGAGGGCCCGCCGCCTTCCACGCCTGTGCGCGGCCAGCCAGCTTCAGCCACACCTCGCCGGAGCACAGCAGCGAGCCCAACGCCGTGCCCTGGCCCTTCTCATGGCTTCGCAGCAGGTCCGTCGGGTCCTTCAGTTCGAAGCCGAAGCCTGGGTCCTCGGTGGGTTCGACCCGGACGGTGAAGGGCTCGGGCGGGGCTTCCTTCTTGAGGCTCACCGGGGCGCCGAGCAGGCGCAGCGACTCCTTCAGCCCCTTGGTCAGCGAGGAGGGGAGCCCCCGGGGGGACGCCTGGGAAATATCCGCCAGAAAACCTTTCGCGCAGCCCTGCGCTGCCTCGGACAGCTCGTCCAGCTCCACCCGCACTGGCGGTCTCAGGAGGCGGGCGGGCCGGCCCAGGCTCGCCACGGACAGCTCCACCTCCACGCCGGCGCGTCGCAGCACCAGCTCCAGGCTGGCCTCGGGCAGAGACACCTGCGCCAGCCGCCTCTTCCCCGCACGCAGCGCCGCGACGGCCCCCACCAGGGCGGGAACCACCTCCGCCAGGGGCTCCTCCACCGCTCCCGTCAACAGATTTACGCCGTGGAGCTCCAGGGCGATGGAATCCATCGGGTGGGCCGTGCGTTCGCGCTTCCAGCGCTGTCCGAGTCGGAACCGGGTCATCCTTTCCCTTCGATCTCCATTCGTTGACAAGCCAGAATAGCGGTGGCTACCATCCGCCGCCCATACGGACCTACATTTTTGTAACCGTTCGAAATTCTTGGGGAATAGTCGATGACATTTTACGAGGCCGCGCTCCGGATCCTGGAGAGCGAAGGTCGTCCCCTCCACTTTCTGGAAATCACCGAGAAGTCCATCGCCCAGAACCTGCTGTCCCACGTCGGCAAGACGCCTGAGATGACCATGCTGTCGCGTCTTGCGGCGATGGCACGAAGGACTCGGGATCGCAAGGTGATCGTGACGGCGAAGGACACGTTCGCGCTGGCGGACTGGTCGGTGCCGGAGGATGTGGAGGCGTTGGCGCAGACAGGTGTGGTGGAGCCCAACCCGGAGGAGGAGCTGCCGCCGCTGAGGCCGGTGGAGCGTCATCCGGATCCGCGCGGGGACAACGTGCGGGTGGCGGGCCGTGGCAGTGAGCGCAAGCGCCGCCGAGAGGAGGAGGAGGAGCAGAAGGGCCGCAAGCGCCGCTTCCCGCCGCTTCCCGAGGTGGTGTTCGAGATCCTCAGCGAGGGCGAGGGTGGCCTGCGCGCCGAGCAGCTCATCGAGCGCGCCCGGGGCCGCGAGCTGTGCGCCGAGGACGTCACCGTGGAGGTGGTGCTCACCGCGCTGCTGGAGGACAACCAGCGCCGCATCGACGCGGGCCGCCGTCCCCAGTTTGCCTTCAACAAGCACACGAGCGAGGTGGTGACGCTGGAGCGCGCGGGCTCGCCCAGTGAGCCGCCTCCGCTGGATCTGCAGGCCGCGTTCGCCGCCGCGCTGGGCATCCCGTTGGAGGATGGGCGCCCGGTGCTGGCCAAGGCCGTGGCGGCCGTGGCGGGCGAGCCGCTGGTGGATCAGGCGCTGCTCACCACGCTCAAGACGACGCTCAAGGACGCCCGGCGGGCCGTGGCGCGCGGGCTGCGCAAGCGCCTGGGCGACGCGGACGTGGGCACCTTCGAGAAGTCCGTCGTGAAGATGATGCACGCGCTGCACTTCCGCGAGCTCAAGGTGGCCAAGCGCTCCAAGGAAGGCCCGCTGCTCACCGCGCGCAAGCGCGAGGGCAGCGTGGAGCTGCGCTACGCCGTGCGGATGCTCAAGGGCAACGCCTCCATCGATCGGAAGATGGTGCAGGAGTTGCGGCGCGACCTGGGCCACTACTCGGCGCAGGTGGGCCTGCTCGTGAGCGCGGGCGATGTGCGCGGCGACGCGCGCTCCGAGGCCCAGGCCAGCGGCGCGCTGGTGATGCTGTGGTGCGGGGACGCGCTCGGGGAGAAGTTCCTCGATGCGAAGACCGCCGTCACCGTCACCCAGGTGGAGCTGTTCGACATCGACGACCGCTTCTTCGAGGCCGCGCGGCTGGACGCAGAGGAGGCCCAGAAGCGCCGCGAGGAGCGCCAGCGCGAGAAGAAGCAGGCCAAGGACGAGGGCGGCGAAGAGGCTCCCCGGAAGAAGTCCGCGTCCAAGTCCAAGTTCAAGGCCAAGGCAGAGTCCGAGTTCGAAGCAGAGGCAGAGGCAGACTCCGAGGAGGAGTCGTCGACCGCCGAGGAGCCGAAGTCCGAGGAGGGCGAGAAGGTGCGCAGCGTGGCTCCCTCGGCTTCCGCTCCGGCCTCCGCCGAGGCTGCCTCCGAGTCCGAGGAGGAGGGTGACGAGGAGGACGACGAGGAGGGCGACGACGAGGATCTCGAGGCTGCCAGCGCGTTCGTGGCTGGCGCCGGCCGTCCCGAGGGGGCTGCTCCCGCCGAGGGAGGCGCCGCTCCGGGAGACCGCAAGCGCCGCCGCCGCCGCCGCCGGGGCCGTCGCGGCCGTGGCAGCAAGGGTGCTGAGGGTGGGGCGCAGGGTGCCCCTGGAGCCCCGGGTGCGGCCGCCGCGGGAGGAGCGCCTTCGGAGGGCTCCGCGTCCGCCTCGGCTGCTCCTTCGGGGGGTGAGAGTGCGCCTTCCTCGGGGGCAGAGGCTCCCCGGGCGTCGGAGCCACCCCCACCTCCACCGAGTAGCGGCTCGTCCGAGGGGAGTCCCTCCTGACGCAACTTGGGACGCGGGCGGGTGGAGTGGAGTACCTTAAGAGGGCCATGAAGTCGGCCCTGCTCCTCACCGCCTGTGTCCTGCTGCTGGGTGCCTGTCGCGACCCGGGGCCACGCTACCCGGTCGAGGAGATGCGCCTCTCTGGCGCCACGCTGACGGACAACTCCCAGCTGGGGCTGGGGCCCGAGCAGGTGAAGGCCCTGCTCCGCCAGTCCCTGGAGGCGCGCAAGCGCTTCGAGTTCACCGAGGGCAAGTCGCTGGGCCAGCAGCGCCCCTGGCGCATCACGTTGGAGCTGCCCTTCACCCGCGAGGTGCTGAAGGACGACGGCCAGCACACCTACGCCGAGGTCGGCGCCACGCTGGTGCTGGAGCGCTTCGGCGGCGACCTGCCCGAGCGCTATGAGGTGGTCGGCCTGGGAGAGATTCGCATGCTCAACGAGACGCCCGGGGCGCGGCGCACGGCGCTGCGCGAGGCGCTCGAGGGCGCGCTGCGCCAGGTGACCGAGTCGGCCGTGCTGCAGCTGTCCGCGGTGGATCGGGACAGCGGCGCGCTGGTGCAGGATCTCCAGACCTCGGATCCGCGCGTCCGCGAGTTCGCCCTGCGCACCCTGGCCGAGCGCCGCCACCCGGCCGCCGCGCCCCTGCTCCTCGAGCAGCTCAAGTCGTCCGACCCGGACACGGTGCGGCGGGCCATTGGCGCGCTGGTGGAGATGCGCGCGGCGAGCGCCGTGCCCGCGCTGATTGATTTGTCCCGAGGCAAGGACGTGGGATTCCTGCAGGAGATCGTCTTCGCGCTGGGAGAGATCGGCGGTACGGAGGCGGAGGCGTACCTCTACACCGTGGCACAGGGGCACGATCAGCCCACCATCCAGGCCGCGGCGCAGCAGGCACTGGACACACTCTACGCTTCACGCAAGCACTCGACACCCGAGGCGCGTGGGCCGGAACACGCGGAGCATTGAGATGAAGGTTTCTTCAGTGGTGGGCGGCCTGGTCCTGGTGACCCTGGCCTTGGGGTGGGGTGGCTGTGCGAGCACGCCGGCACCGGTGGAGGAGAAGCCGAGGGACTCGGCCCACCTGAGCGACTACTACCCGCTGGCGGTGGGCAACCGCTGGAGCTACCGGGTCAATGGCCGCGGCGACAAGAACGTGGACGTGAAGATCCTCAAGGAAGAGGAGGGCTTCTTCCACGACAGCCAGGGCGGCCAGCTCATGGTGGACAGCTTCGGGATCCGCGATCAGAAGCGCTACCTGCTGCGCGGGCCCGTGGAGCCGGGGCGCTCGTGGAGCAACGTGGTGTCCGTCTCCTCCACCGAGCGCTATGAGATCGTCCAGGCCGGTATCCCCTGCGAGGCCCCGGCGGGGACGTTCCAGGACTGTGTCCGGGTGGAGGCCCGCAACCGCGTGGACCAGGAGACCACCCTGGTCAACACCTTCACCTTCGCGCCCGGCGTGGGCCTGGTCCGCATTCAGGTGGATGCCGAGCGCGGCGGCCGGCGCATTCCGCAGACGTGGCTGGAGCTGACGTCCTACCAGGTCCAGAAGCCTGGGCAGGGCTGAGGGAGCATATGAAAGAGATTGGCATCGCGCTGCTGGGCCTGGGCAACGTAGGGCTCGGGACGTACCGGATCCTTGCTGACCATGCCCGTGACATCGAGCGGCGCCTCGGGGCGAAGGTCCGCGTGCGTCACATCCTGGTGAGGGACGGGGGACGCTCCCGGCCCGAGGACGTGCCCGCCTCGCTCATCACCCGGGACATTGGCACCATCCTGAATGACCCCGAGGTGTCCATCGTCGTGGAGGTCATGGGCGGACTGGCTCCCGCGAAGGAGTACCTGGAGCGCTCCATCGCCTCCGGCCGCAACGTCGTCACCGCCAACAAGGCCCTGCTCAATGCGCACGGGGAGCAGCTGTTCTCGCAGGCGCTCTCGCGCGGCGTGGACCTGCACTTCGAGGGTGCCGTCTGTGGCGGCATCCCCATCATCCGCACCCTGCGCGAGGCCCTGGCGTCGGACCGCGTGTCCTCCATCCACGGCATCGTGAACGGGACGACCAACTTCATCCTCTCGGCCATGGCCGATGAGGGCGCCACGTACGAGGACGCGCTCGCTCAGGCGCAGAAGCTGGGCTTTGCCGAGGCGGACCCCACGATGGACGTGGGTGGCATGGACGCGGCGCAGAAGCTGTGCCTGCTGGCCTCGCTGGCGTTCGCCGCGCGCGTGTCTCCCGAGCAGGTGCACGTGGAGGGCATCACCTCGCTGCGCCCGGTGGACATCACCCTGGGCCGCGAGGCGGGCTATGTGCTCAAGCTGCTGGCCACCGCCCGGCGCCTGTCCGAGGGCCTGGACGTGCGCGTGCACCCGGCCTTCATCCCCCAGGCCAGCCCGCTGGCGGACGTGCGCGGCGCCTTCAACGCGGTGCTGCTCCAGTCGGCGGCGTTGGGAGCCTCGCTGTTCTCGGGGCTTGGCGCGGGCTCGCTGCCCACCGGCAGTGCCGTGGTCTCGGACATCATCGACATCTGCCGCAACCTGCTGGCGGGCGTCTCGGGCCGGCTGCCCATGCTGTGCTCGCCGTACCTCCAGGACGTGTCCCTCATCCCCTCCACCCAGCGGCGCGGCCCGTACTACCTGCGCTTCTCCGTGAGCGACGAGCCCGGAGTGCTCGGGCGCATCGCCACGGTGCTCGGCGAGAAGGGCGTCAGCCTGGCCTCCGTCATCCAGCGCCCGTCCCGGCCCGAGGATCCCCACGCCACCATCGTCGTCTTCAGCCACTCGGCCCGCGAGCAGGACGTCCAGTCCGCGGTGAAGTGGATCGACGGGCTGGCCAGCACACGTTCTCCTACCCAGGTTATCCGGATTGAAGAGGGGCCTGGGGTGCTGCGCAGTTAGCCGCTGAGCAGGCGGACAGGCAGGCTTCTTCCCGAGCGGTCAGGGTCCGTTGCGTGCCGAGGCGGCGCTCCGTACCCTGAACGTCCCTTTCCCGAAGAGGCCGCGCGTGGCTCCCGAGACTGCCGAGCAGACACAGGAAGAATTGATCCTGGGCTTCCTCGCCGAGAGCGGCGAGGACTTCACCTCTGGCGAAGCGCTCTCCAGCAAGCTGGGCCTGTCGCGCACCGCCGTGTGGAAGCACGTGGAGGCGCTGCGCGGCAAGGGTTACCGCATCGAGGCCGTGCCCGCGCGCGGCTACCGGCTGGTCGAAGTCCCGGATCGGCTCACGCAGCTGGAGCTGGCGCCGCTGCTGTCCACGCACGATCTGGGCCGCGCCATCCACTTCCACGAGACGCTTGGCTCCACGAACGAGCTGGCGTTCCGGCTGGCGCATGACGGCGCCGAGCACGGCGAGGTGGTGGTGACGGAGCAGCAGACGGCGGGCAAGGGCCGCCGTGGCCGCGTGTGGGTGTCTCCGCCGGGGCTCAACCTGTACTTCTCCGCCATCCTCCGTCCGGAGCTGCCGCCGCAACGCGCGCCCGAGCTGACGCTGGTGGCCGCCGTAGCGCTCACCGAGGTGCTGCGCGAGGCCGGCGGCGAGGCCTTCATCAAGTGGCCCAACGACGTCCAGATCGATGGGCGCAAGGTGGCGGGCATCCTCACGGAGCTGTCCGCCGAGCCCGACCGCGTGCACTTCGTGGTGCTCGGGGTGGGGGTGAACCTCAACGCTCAGCCGGAGCACTTCCCGGAGGACCTGCGCGACACGGCCACCTCGCTGGCGATGGTGCGCGGACAGCGGGTACCCCGGGCGCTGTTGGCCGCCTCTTTGTGGAACCGGCTGGAAGAGTGGCTGGATCTGCACCAGGAGGTGGGCTTCGCCGCAGTCCGGCAACGGTGGAAGGAGCTGTCCTCCACGCTGGGGCAGGACGTGCGGGTCCGCACGGATCGCCGGGAATTCCGGGGACGGGCCGAGGACATTGACGCCTCGGGTGCGCTCCTGGTGCGGACGGAGGACGGCTCGGTCGAGCGGGTGCTCTCGGGCGATGTGGAGCGGCTTCGTACCCGGGGGGCCAGTCCCTCCTGAAGAAGTCCCCGGCAGGCGCCTTCGCGGTAAAGTGCGCGTGTGATGCTCCTCGCGATCGACGTCGGCAATACCAACACCGTGTTTGGGGTGTACGACGGCAAGAAGCTCCTGGCGCACTGGCGCATGGAGACCAATGCCCGCCGCACCTATGACGAGTACGGCATCTTCGTTCGCCAGTGCTGCCAGTACAGCGGCATCGATCCGGACAAGGTGAACTCCGTGGCGGTGTCCAGCGTGGTGCCGCCGCTCCAGTTCAACCTGGAGAAGATGAGCGAGCGCTACTTCAAGGCGCGGCCCATGTTCGTGGGGCCCGGCGTGAAGACGGGCATGCCCATCCTCTACGACAACCCGCGCGAGGTGGGCGCGGACCGGATCGTCAACTCGGTGGCCGCGTACGAGAAGCACCACGCGGGGCTCATCGTCGTGGACTTCGGCACGGCCACCACGTTCGATGCGGTGTCTCCCAAGGGCGAGTACCTGGGCGGGGCCATCTGCCCGGGCATCAACATCTCCATGGAGGCGCTGTTCCAGAACGCCTCGAAGCTGCCGAGGGTGGAGTTCGCCCGGCCTCCGCACGTGGTGGGCCGCAACACCGTGCACTCCATGCAGTCCGGCTTCGTCTACGGTTACGTGGGGCTGGTGGACGGCATCTGCGACCGGATGCAGACGGAGCTGGGGTTCCCCGTGCGCGTGGTGGCCACGGGCGGCTTGGCGCCGCTGGTGGCCAGCGAGTCCAAGGCCATTCAAGAAGTCGACGAGTTCCTCACGCTCGAGGGGCTGCGCATCATCTACGGAAGGAATCACGCGTCATGACGACTGCCTCGCCCGTTCCTCCCGCTCCGGCGGGCTGTCCGTTCAACTCCGAGTTCCTGCCGCCCAACATGCGCAAGCATGTGGATCCGGCCGCGCCGGTGCCGCTGCGGATGATGGCGGCCAAGACGCTGGTACCGCTCAATCCCTCGGACATGCTGGGCGCGCTGTACATGCTCACGTACGACGCGGAGCAGAACGTGCGCGACACGGCGGCCAAGTCCGCCGTGGGGCTGCCGGACAAGATCCTCAGCTCGGCGCTCCGCGATGAGGGCGTCCAGGCCCCGGTGCTCGGCTGGTTCCTGGGGCTGCTGAAGGAGAAGGACCTCTACGCGGAGATGCTGGTCCTCAACCCCACCACGCCCGACGAGGCGGTGGCGGACATGGCGTCCACCTGCAGCGCGAAGCTGGCGGAGATCGTCGGCCAGAACCAGCTGCGCCTGCTGCGCCACGAGAACGTCATCCGCGGGCTGTGCAGCAACCCGAACGCCAGCGCCGCGCTGATCGACTCGGTGTGTGACTTCGCGGTGCGCAGCGGCCTCGTGCTGGCGGATGTGCCGCAGATGCAGGCGGCGCGGGTGCGCCTGTTCGGGCCTCAGGCCGTCGCGGCGCCGCCGGATCCCGGCCCCACGGCCGAGCAGGTGATGGCGGACCTGCAGGCGGACGGCGCCTCGGAGCAGGACGAGAACGCCCCTCCGATGGAGGAGGCCAAGAAGCAGAACCTCACCCAGCGCATCATGAAGATGAGCATCGCCGAGAAGATCAAGCTGGGGACGCTGGGCAACAAGGAGGCGCGCACGCTGCTGCTGCGTGACTCCAACAAGCTGGTGTGCACGGCGGTGATCCGCAGCCCGCGTATCACCGACGGCGAGGTGCTCGCGTGCGCCATGAACCGCGCGGTGAACGAAGAGGTGCTGCGCATCATCTACGGCAACCGTGAGTGGACGAAGAACCAGAAGATCAAGCTGGCGCTCGTGAAGAACCCCAAGGTGCCGCTCACGGTGGTGATGAAGTTCCTCAACACGCTGCGCGACGGCGAGCTGAAGGATCTGTCGCGTGACCGCAACGTGCCCGCGGGCGTGGCCACCTTCGCCAAGAAGCTGATGGAGAAGAAGGAGACGCCGAAGAAGGAAGAGAAGTAGTTCCCGGCGCTGCAGGCCCCGGCGCTACAGCCCGGGGCCCGTGGGGGAGGGGACTCAGGCCGCGGCCTCGTCCGCCTCCTCCGTGGCGGAGGGAGCCTCCTCCAGGAGCTGATGGGCGATGCCGAGCGCCTTCTTCGCGCGCTCGCGGAGCTTCTCGTCGTTCTTGATGCGCGTGTAGAGCTTCGTCACGCGCTCCTCGTTGCGCACCGCCGCCTCCTCCAGCTCGGAGATGCGCCTGCGCAGGCCCTCGGCCTCCTCGGCGGCGGTGGCGGCCTGGCCCTCCAGCTCGGTGCGGACCGTTTCCAGCTCGGTGCGGACCGTCTCCAGCTCGGTGCGGGCCATCTCCGCGTCGCTCTTAGCCGTCTCCAGCTCGGACTGCACGGCCTCCAGCTGGCCGCGCAGCTCGCTCGTCTCCTCGCGGGCGCTCTCAGCCTGGCCCCGCAGCTCGCTGGCCTCGCCGCGCGCCGTCTCGAGCTCGGACTCGAGCTGGCCGACTCTGCCACGCAGGTCCTCCAGCTCTGTCTCCACCGCGGACTGTTGCTGCTGGTGCGCGTCCACCTCGGCCTGCAGGGCGGTGAGCTTCGAGGAGGCACTGCGGGCCTCCTCCTTCGCGGCGGTGAGCTGCACCTCCACCTTCTTCTTGTCCGCGGTGAGCTGATCCGCCCGGGTGGTCAGCGTCTTGATCTGCGCGTCGCGGCGGGCCATCTCCGCAGCGGACTCGGTGTGCTGCCGCTCCAGCTCCAGCTGCTTGTCCTGCAGCTCGACGAAGTCGTGCTCCTTCTGCGTCAGCTCGCCCTTGAGCCGGGAGATCTCCTTGTCCTTCTCCTGCTCCTTGAGGTTGATCTCGCTCTTGAGCCTGAGGAGCTCCTTGTCCTTCTTGTTGACCGCGTCCTTGAGCGCGAACGAGTCCTTGTCGCTCTTGCCCGCCGCGGACCTGGCCGTTTCCAGCTCCGAGGTCTGGGTCTCTAGCTTGCCCTCGAGCTCCTGGACGCGGCTCTCCGCGGTGGAGGCCTGAGCCTCCGCATCCGACAGGGCGCTCTGCAGCTCCGCCACCTTCGCGCGCAGGTTGCGCAGCTCGGCCGCATCCGCCGCGGACATCGCCGGCGCGGACACCGCCGTGGACTTGGAGGTGGAGCTTGGGGCCGGCACCGCCGGCAGCGTCATCGCGGGCCGCGAGGGCGTCCTCGGCGGATCCGGAATCGGCGCGGGCGTCAGCGGCACCACCGGCGCCATGAAGCCGATCTGCGTCTTCTCTTCGTCGTCGCCCAGCGAGTCCAGCGCGTCCTCGGCGTCCTTGCCCAGGTTGTCGAGCGCGTCGAGCTCCTCGTCATTCCCCGAGGCCTCTGGAGGCGCCACCACGGGCTCCTCCTCCGTGGAGCTGTCCGTGCCGGCCATGTCACTGAAGGCCTCGTCGAGCATGTCCAGGTCTTCGCTCGCGCTGGCGATCGGCTCACTCTCGACGGCGATCTCCTCGGCGAGGGGCTCGTCTTGCGAGAGGGGCTCATCCATGGGCTCATCGTCCGTCAGCCCATCCAGCGTGAGGCCCTCGTCCTCGACCACCTCGCCGACGACGACTTCAGGAAAGCCGATCAGCGCTCCCACCCGGTCCACCAGCTGGTCCGAGTCCACCGGCTTGGCCACGTACTCGTCCGCGTGGGCCTTGAGCTTGCGGTGCGCGGCGAACCCGTCCGGGTTGCCGATGATGACGATGGGGACGTTCTTGAGATCGTCGTCCTTCTTCAGCTTGCCGCAGATCAGGTAGCCGTTCTGTCCACCGGACAGATCCACCGCGAGCACCACGAGGTCCGGGCGATCGCGCCGGATCTGCTCCACGCTTCCCTTACCGTCGGTGGTTTCGTCCACCGCGAAACCCCTGGCTTCGAGCGCCTCTCGCAGGGAGGAAGAGAGGGCAGAGTCACTTTCGACGATGAGGATTTTCTTGGACATGAACGGACGGCCCGACCTGAGGAGCGGCGCGGCCGGAGGGCCACGCGCGAGCGGCAGCGTGCGAAATTTCTGCTCCCGCGAGGCTATCGGCCCTCCCCAGGACCGTCAATGTTCGGGCCTGGACCCTGTCCGGTGGTGATCCCTCAGCGGCCAGCCGGACGAGCAGTGCAGAACAGCCCCTCGCCGCGCCCGGACGGCGGGCAGGGGGCCTCAGGGCACGTCAGAGACCTGGCGGATCGGCAGGGAGGGCTCGCTGGGACGCGGCGCGTTGCTCATCCGCGCCGTGCCACCTTTCTGTAGCACCAGCTTGCGGATGTCCGCCTCGTCCAGATCCGTGACGAGCTCGTAGACGAGCTCCCCGTCGCGCCAGAAGGCGACATTGACGCTGCCGAGCGTGTTCATCTGCAGATCCGGCAGCGCCCGGGCCTCCACCTCGCGGCCCGAGTCATCGAACACGAAGACTCCCACGCGGCGGCCGGGCTGGACGTCCTGATCAGGCGTCGTCTCGTAGCTGATGTAGGCGGCCTGCTTGTCCGTCACGTTGGTGATGCGCGCGCCCTTCATCTCGGCGTGAGACAGCCGGGGCACGGCGACGGGGTGATCCAGCTTGCCGTCGAACCACGCCTCCACGTGCTCCGGGGGCGCATTGGCGATCTCGAAGGGGAGTGGCTTCGCGTGGCGCTTGGCCGCGTCCGCTGCGAAGCGGTGCCGCTCCTCGGGGCGGATGGCGATCCACCCGCCGCCCACGGCGACCACCACGAGCGCCGCGGCGCTCATGCGCAGCCACTGCATCTGGGCGGTGCGGCGCTGCTCGCGGCGCAGGCCCAGCTGGATTCCGTCTCGGAGCGAGGCGGGGGCCCGGCTGGCCTGAACGGAGTGGCGTACGGCCTTCCGGAAACGCCTTTCTTCCTCCGCTCGGCGCGCGCAGTCCGCGCACGTACCGAGGTGGGTCTCCACATCCAGCCGCTCCTCGGGCTGAAACTCGCCGTCGAGGTAGGGGTAGAGAAGGCGATCGAGTTCCTGGCAGGTCATGAGCGCTCGAAGAGGGCGGATATGCCACGGGCCCTCGGGCAATTATGCCCTCGGGCCCGTCAACCTCTTACTACCCCGTCTTCTTCCTGTGCCGGTACTCTTCCAGGTTCGCTGGAGCCGCCACGGGCTCGCCCTCATGGCGGAATACACCCTGGCCCTCCGCGTACTCGCGCAGTGTCTTCTGCAAGAGCTTGCGCCCACGGAAGAGGCGGCTCATCACCGTACCCACCGGGCACTCGAGGATCTCGGCGATCTCTTTGTAGGAGAACTCCTGCAAATCCGCGAGGATCACCACCAGCCGGAAGTCGATGGGCAGCGAGTCGATGGCGCGGAGCACATCGTCCGACAGCAGCCTGTCGAAGAAGTACTGCTCCGGGTTGGCTGCGAAGTCCGTCGCGTCCCGGCTGACGAAGCGCTCATGAACGGCCTCGCGCTCCACGCCCTCCACCACGGTGCGCTCCTTCACCTTGCGCCGATAGCGGTTGATGAAGGTGTTGGTGAGGATCTTGAAGAGCCAGGCCTTGATGTTGGTGCCGCGCTCGAACTTGTCGAAGAACCGGTAGGCCCGCATGCAGGTGTCCTGCACCAGGTCCTCGGCGTCGCGCTCGTTCTTGGTCAGTCGCAGAGCAGCCGAGTAGAGCGGGTCCAAATGGGCCAGGGCCAGCTCCTCGAATTCCTGCTTTGTGCGGTTTGGTTGCCTGAAGTCCAACATGTTCCGCCTTCCCAAAGGCCCGAAATTACAGGCGAAGGTGTTGTTGTCTGCCCCTCAATGTATGCACGGGAACAGACGGGTCAACAACGCGTTCTTCCCCTCGTTGCCGTTTGCACGGTCGCCCCTAAGGGCAGGGGACAGATGGCGGTAACGTTTATTTCCGAGAACTTTCGGGGGAGGTAGGGGGTCAGGCGTCCCTACCTCCCTGGGTGTGCCAAGGTACCGACTTGTCGGACTAGCGGCCCTTGGCGCCGAACGCGTCCATCAGGGGCACGTAGTCGTAGCCCAGGTCCTTGGCGACGGCCTCGTAGGTGACCTTGCCGTCGTAGGTGTTCAGCGCGCGGGCCAGGGCCTTGTCGGACTTCACGGCCTCGATCAGGCCCATGTCGGCGATCTTCTTCGCGTATGGGCGGGTGGTGTTGGTGAGCGCGAAGGTGGACGTCTGCGGCACCGCGCCGGGCATGTTGGCCACGCAGTAGTGGACCACGTCGTGCACCATGTACGTGGGGTTGTCGTGCGTGGTGGGCTTGCACGTCTCGATGCAGCCGCCCTGATCCACCGCCACGTCGACGACGACGGAGCCGGGCTCCATCTCCTTGATGAGGGCCTCGGAGACGAGCTTGGGGGCCTTGCCGCCGGGGATGAGCACGCCGCCGATGACGAGATCCGACTCGCGCACGGTGCGGGCAATGGACTCGGTGTCCGAGGCCAGGGTGGCCACGCGGCCGAGGAACACGTCATCCAGGTAGGTGAGGCGCTCCAGGTTCACGTCGAGGATCGTCACCTCGGCGCCCATGCCCACGGCGACCTTGGCCGCGCACAGGCCCACCACGCCACCGCCGATGATGGCCACGCGGCCGCGGCGCACGCCGGGCACGCCGCCCAGCAGGATGCCCTTGCCGCCGTGCGCCTTCTCCAGGCAGGTGGCGCCGACCTGGATGGCCATCTTGCCGGCCACCTCGCTCATGGGCTTGAGCAGGGGGAGGCTGCCGTCATCCAGCTGCAGCGTCTCGTAGGCCACCGCGGCGGCCTTCTTCTTCACCAGCGTCTTGGTGAGCTCCGGGTCCACGCCGGCCAGGTGGAAGTAGGTGTAGATGATCTGGCCCTGCTGAATGCGCTCGTACTCGGGAGCCACGGGCTCCTTGACCTTGACGATCATCTCCGAGCGCGACCAGACCTCGTCCGCGCTCTTGACGATCTGCGCACCGACGCGCACGTACTCGGAGTCGGGGATGCCGGAGCCAACGCCAGCATTCTGCTCGACGAGCACGGTGTGTCCGGCGCTGGTGAGCGCGCGGACGCCCGCGGGCACCATGCCGACGCGGTACTCACGGGTTTTGATCTCCTTGGGAACTCCGACGATCAAGACGTGCCTCCAGGGGTAAAAAGCGGGCGGACCATACCAGTGGACTTTGGGGAATCAAGGCACCCCCCGGAGCGCCGCTCATGGCTCCTGCAAGCAGACAAGCGTGCTGCGGCGCGCCGTTTTGATGACGCACGGCGACGCATCCGAGCGCCTTCGCGTCAGCCAATCATCGAAGGGAAGGAGCGGCGGTGGTAGTTAAGGAGGCATGACGTCCGGTCCCAAGCTGCTGTTCGCCGATCCCAAGGGACGGGTGATGGAGCACCCGTACCTGATTGCCACCCTCCGGAGCGGAGAGGACCTGGTTCCTCCCCAGGACCGGCCCATCCCGCTGCCCGCCGCGGGGCGGCTCGTGCACCTCCCTGGCCGCCTGCCGGTGGGGCTCAACCCCGACACGGGCGAGCTGGAACTGGTGCGGGAAATGAAGGTGGGCGGCAAATCATTTGTGCCCAACGCAGTCGGCGCGTTGCTGCCGCCGGGCTACACGCGCACGTTCCTGCCGGGCGAGGTGAAGGGCGACGGGCCGATCCTGCCGCAGTGGGCGTACACGGCGGCGGCGTGGGGCAAGGACGGGCCGGTGGCGTGGGCCATCCACACGGACACGCGGAGCCACTGGGACCCGGAGAGGTACTCGACGCCGGAGATGCGCGCGCTGGTGGAAGAGCACACGGCGCGTTTCCCGGGCAACCGGGTGCTGAAGCAGCTGAAGACGTGCGCGCTGCTGTACCGGTGCTTCACCTCGCAGAACACCTTCTATGTGCGGGACGAGGCGGCCATCCCAGCCTCCGTCATGTGCAACGCGCGGTGCGTGGGGTGCATCTCGGATCAGCCCGAGGACGGTCCTCCGGCCTCTCACGAGCGCATGGACGACGGGCCCTCCGGGGAGGAGATGGGGGTGATTGGCCTCTACCACCTGGAGCGCGCGGGAGGCCGGACGATGGTGAGCTTCGGTCAGGGCTGCGAGGGTGAGCCGCTCACCCGGTACAAGGCCATCGCCGAGGCCATCCGCTACATGCGAGAGCGGACGGACAAGGGCTCCATCAACATCAATACGAACGCGAGCCTGACGCACGGGCTGGCGGCGCTGTTCGACTCGGGGCTGGACGCGGTGCGCGTGTCGCTGAACTCGGCGGTGAAGGAGCTCTACGAGGCCTACTACAAGCCGGTGAAGTACACGTGGGAGGACGTGGAGGCGTCCATCGCGCTGGCGCGGGAGCGGGGCGGGTACCTGGCGTTGAACCTGCTGTTGTTCCCCGGCGTCACGGACCGCGAGGGCGAGGTGCAGGCCCTGGAGCGGCTGGTGCGCAAGTACCAGGTGGATCAGGTGCAGACGCGCTCGTTGTGCATCGATCCGATCCAGTACCTGGAGGTGGCGCGGGAGAAGGGCGCGGGCGGCGAGCCGGTGGGGATTCGCGAGCTGCTCAAGCGCCTGAAGGCCGCGCGGCCGGGGTTGATCATCGGGAACTTCGCCCGAGGGCTCGACGAGCGGGCCAACGCGGCAGGCCCTGCGTAGGGGCCGCTACTCCGGGGTGGGCGCCGGGTTCAGCTCTCGGGCCACCAGGCTGCTCATCACCGCGTCCTTGGGGACGTAGCCGTCCGCCCCGGCCTCGCGGCAGATGCGCTGCAGCTCCTCGACGTTCTCCCCTGAACAGAGCAGCACCTTGATGCCCTTGAACAGGCTGTTGCTCTTGATGAACCGGCAGAACTGCTCGCCGTTCACGTTCGGCATCCTCACGTCCAGCAGCACCAGATCCGGCCGGGTCTGCTTCTTGAGGATGATCTTCGTCGCCTTGTCCGCCGTGTCCGCGTAGTGGACCTCGAAGCCCTTGGCCACCAGGTCCGCCTCGATGATGCGCGCCGTCATCTCGCTGTCATCGACGATCAGGATGCGCGGCTTGCGCTTGCCCGAGGCCTGGGCGCCCGAGGCAGGGGCCGCTGGGGTGGCCGGACCACTGGATGTGGGTGGGGTGGAGGTGGGAGCGGGGTCAGACGGGGAGGAGACCGGGGGGATCGCGGTGATCGCCGGAGGACCAATCAGCTTGATGACCTCGGTCAGCACCGCCTCCAGGCCCTGGCCCTTGACGATGTAGCCGTCCGCTCCGGAGGTCTTCGCCTTCGTCGCCAGCTCCGCCTCGGGGATGTCCGAGTACAGGACCAGCTTCGAGGAGACCTTCTTCATGGTGCGCAGGTACTCGACGACGTCGTCACCGAACATCTCCGGCATGTTGACGTCCATCAGGATCAGCGCGGCTGGCCCCTCGGAGAGCTTCTGCTCGAGGCTCGCCAAGTCCATCGCGCCGCTTGCATGGTAGCCTGCCGCGGTCAACGCCCGGACGGTGAGCTCCACCAGCATCGGGCTGTCGTCGATGACCAATACGCGGGACATCTGCCTCCTCTAAGGACCAGAAACAACCCTACACTGTTGCTGCGTGGGGGACCATCGAAACGGCATGCAAGCAGGCAACCTGCCATGTCCCCTTGACCGGTTTTTGTCGCCTCCGGATACTTTGCGTCCTTGAATTCGACTCCCCTTCAACGCGCGCTTCGGATCGCGCCCGCCCGCGCTGTCTCGGCCCAGGCCCGGCCGGAGCAAGAGTTCTTCTGCTTCCGTGTAGGGAACCTTCGCCTCGGTGTCCCGAGCGAGAACGTGCTCGAAGTGCTTCGGGCCGGGCTCCTCACGCCGTTGCCCCGGGCTCCGTCGTTCCTGCTCGGCGTCACCGGCCACCGGGGCGAGGTGCTCCCCGTCATGGATCTGCTGCGCTTCCTGGCCAAGGGCGAGGCGCGCATCATGCCGCGCACTCGCCTCTTCGTGGGCGTCAGCGGCACCTACGTGGCTGGCGTGGTGGCCGACACCGTGCTGGGCCTGAGGAAGATCCTCGTCTCGGACATCCTCCCGCCGCCCATGGGCGCGGACGCCGCCACCGAGCACATGCTGGGCGTGGTGGCTGGGCCCACCGCCGAGGAGACCATCAACCTGCTCAACTTCTCCAAGTTGCTCCAGACGGCGCGGCAGCGGGCGGTGTCCCGATGATGCTGCAGCAGGAGCAGGAGCAGGAGCAGGAACAACAGGAGCAGCGCCTCGAAGACGAGGTGGATGTCCTCTTCTTCGAGATCGGCGACCGGCTCTACGGCACGGACGCCTCGCAGGTGCTGCGCATCGAGCGCGCGCTGCCGGAGGATCTCTCCGTGCCGTCGCTGGGTGAGTTGCGCCGCGGTCGGCGGGCGCTCGTCTTCTCCACCTCGCAGGGCGAGGCCCACCTCAAGGTGGATGTGGTGCACGCCGTGCGCCCCATCCTCATCGCGAACCTGCGGCAGCTCCCGCCCGCCGTGAACGCCGCCCCCTTTACCATCGGCGCGTGTCTGGATCAGACCCGCCTCGTGTTGCTCATCGATTTGGTCGAAACCGCTAGGACTCAAGGAAGGCACTGACAGCAATGGCTTTGGACACCACGAACGACAAGCCGGCGAAGAGCCGCGGAACGAAGAAGCCCGCGGCCTCGAAGACGGCGGCGAAGACCACCGCTCCCGCCCCGAACGGGAATGGCCTGGCGCTCAAGGCGCTCTCGGACACCCTGCGCTCGGTGCTGGCGGGAAACCTCCAGGCCCGCGTCGTGCCGGAGACCGTCGGCGGCGAGTACGGCGAGCTGGGCGGACTGCTCAACCAGGTCCTGGAGCGCTTCTCCGAGTCCGAGCACCGCAAGCAGGTGGCGGCTCAGGAGATTGATCAGGCGCTGGACTCGCTCATCGCCCTGGTGCGCGAGGGCGACCTGTCCCGCTGGAACACCTCCACCGAGGATCCTCAGCTGGCCCCGCTGCTCGAGGGCTTTGGCAAGGTCATCGAGACCCTGCGCACCTTCGTGCGCGAGATGAACGAGGCGGCCCTGCGCCTGTCCTCGTCCGCCAACCAGGTGCTCGCGGCCTCCACCCAGCACGAGACGTCCTCTACTGAACAGGCCGCCGCCATCCACGAGACGACGGCGACCATGGAGGAGCTGAAGCACGCCTCCGCGCAGATCGCCGAGAACGCCGGCGCCGTGGCGCGCGTGGCCGAGGAGACGCTGGGTGCCGCCCGCGCGGGCCGGGGCGCCATCGCCGAGTTCATCCAGGCCATGCAGCAGATCCGCAGCGACGGGATCGCCGTGGCGGACTCCATCGCCAAGCTGTCCAAGCGCGTGGAGCGCATCGGCACCGTGGTGGAGGTGATCGACGAGATCGCCGACCGCTCGGACCTGCTCGCGCTCAACGCGGCGCTCGAGGGCAGCCGCGCCGGTGAGGCCGGCAAGGGCTTCTCCATCGTCGCGGCGGAGATGCGGCGGCTGGCGGAGAACGTCCTGGACTCCACCAAGGAGATCAAGAGCCTGATCACGGAGATCCGCGAGGCCACCGCCAACGCGGGCAGCGCGGCGGACGCCTCCAAGGTGGCCACCGAGTCCGGCGAGAAGCTGGGCGCCGTGGCCGCGCAGGCCGTCGAGGGCATCCTCGCCGGTGTTCAGGAGACCAGCGACGCGGCGCGCGTCATCAACCTCGCCACGCAGCAGCAGCGCACGGCCACCGAGCAGGTGGTGGCCTCCATGGCCGAGATCGAGGACGTGACCCGGCAGACGACCCAGGCCTCCAAGCAGGCCACGGGCGCGTCCGCGGAACTCTCGCAGCTTGCGGGCCGGCTCGCCGAGCTCATCAAGCGCTTCAAGGCGGACTGAGACTCTTCGGAGGGCTCAGGTAGCTCCCCCGGCTGCCTTTGCCCCCCGGAGCCCCACCGGCCATGGATACCGAGGCGCTCAAGAAATCCCTCCTGAAGAAGTTCCAGGAGGTCACCGCCGACCGGCTGCAGAAGATCCAGCTCGGGGTCCTGGACCTCGAGAAGGAGAATGCGGAGCAGGCGGCGGACGATGTCGCGCGCGAGCTGCACACGATGAAGGGCGAGGCCCGCATGCTGGGGCTCGCCGCCATCGGCCAGCTGGCGCACGCCGCCGAGGACGTGCTGCGTGCCGAGCGTGAGGGCAAGACGGCGACCGAGGTGGCCACCGATCTGCTCCTGCGCGCCTGTGACGTCCTCTCGGATCTGATCGAAGACCTGCCTGGCGCTCACACCGGCACCCAGGGCAGCGAGGAGATGGTCAAGGCGCTCGCGGAGGCCTCCGGCCATCCCGCTCCGCCCCTGGGCAACAAGCCGCAGGCCGCGAAGCCCGCGCCTGCCGCGAAGCCCGCGCCTGCCGCGGCTCCTGTGTCCGCAGCCATGGCTTCGGCGGAGTCCCTGAGCCGCGCCACCGCGGCACAGTCTCCCGCCAAGGCTTCGGCTCCGGTCGTGGCTCCGGCGCAGGCCAAGCCCGAGGACGAGGCTCCGGCGGCGGAGAAGGCCGCCAAGCCGACCGTGGCCGACCGCAGCATTCGCGTGAACGTCGAGATCCTCGACTCGCTCGGCGTGCTCGCGGGCGATCTGCTGGTGGAGAGCGCGCGCGGCCGGCTCCGAGGCCTGGAGACCGCTCAGCTCTTCGAGCGCTTCTCCCACCTGAGCGATCGCTTCCTCAAGGTGGGCGAGGAGATGACGCTCTCGCCAGAGGTGCGGGCCCACCTGGAGGGCATCGAGAGCGACCTGCACGCGCTGCGGGACGACGCCTTCCGGTTCTTGCGCCGCAACGACGACGGCATGAACACGCTGCACGGCAACCTGGCCAAGATGGCGGACACGGTAGCCGAGGCGCGGCTCGTGCCGTTGTCCACGGTGTTCGAGGCTTTCCCTCGCGCCATGCGCGAGCTGGCGCGCAATCAGGGCAAGGAAGTGGACCTCGTCATCGAGAACTCCGACATGGGCGTGGACCGCTCCATGCTGTCGGACGTTCGCGATGCGCTGGTGCACCTGCTGCGCAACGCGGTGGACCACGGCTTGGAGACGCCAGATGCCCGCACGCAGCTGGGCAAGGCGCCGATGGGCAAGGTCCGCATCCGCGTCCGCGCCGACGGCGACATGCTCCACATCCAGGTGGAGGACGACGGCCGGGGCATCGATCCAGAGCGCCTGAAGACGGTGGCCGTCAACCGGCGGCTGCTCACGCAGCCCCAAGCCGCCGCGATGTCCGAGCGCGAGGCCATGGAGCTCATCTTCCGCCCCGGCTTCTCCACCCGCGAGCAGGTGAACGAGATCTCCGGCCGCGGCGTGGGCATGGACGTGGTGAAGCGCAAGGTGGAGACGCTGGGCGGCTCGGTGAGCGTGGCCAGCCGCATCGGCCGCGGCACCACCATCACCCTGCGCCTGCCTCAGTCGCTGGCGCTCATGAAGGTGCTGCTGGTGCGCCTGGGCGATGACGTCTACGGCATCCCCGCGGCGGACGTGGTGGCGGTGACGCGCGTGAAGCCCGAGGACCGGATGGAGGTCTTCGGTACCCTGGCCGTGAAGCACCGCGAGAAGCCCATCGCTCTGGTGGCCATGGGGCCGCTGCTGGGCGTCAACGGTGGCAACCGAATGGAGAAGCCGCCCGCCGTGGTGGTCCGCCACGGCGAGGACAACGCCGCCCTGGTGGTGGACGGCTTCGTGGACGAGCGCGAGGTGGCCGTGAAGCCCTGCGGCGGGGACTTCCTCAAGGGAGCTCCCTTCATCGCGGGCACTGCGGCGCTCGAGGACGGCCGCGTCGCCGTGCTCTGCCACGTGCCGGACATCATGGCCGAGGTGCGCCGCATGGCCCGCCCCGTCACCCAGCAGAAGTCCTCCAACCGGCTGCGAGTGCTGCTGGTGGATGACTCGCCCATTGCTCGCGCCACGGAGGGTGCACTGGTCAAGGCGCTGGGCCACTCGGTGGAGGAGGCCCAGGACGGCGAGGAGGCCTACGCCAAGGTGCAGGTCAACACGTACGATCTGATCCTCACGGACGTGCAGATGCCGAAGATGGACGGGTTCTCGCTCACGCGGCGGCTGAAGACGACGCCCGCGGTGGCGCGCATTCCGGTCATCATCCTGTCCTCGCTGGCTTCACCCGAGGACAAGCGGCGCGGCCTGGAGGCGGGAGCGGACGGCTACCTCGTCAAGGGCGAGCTGGGCGTAGAGATCCTGGCTCAGACCATCGAACGGCTGACGTAAGAGGCTAGGGGACCGCGTGCGCAATGCTCCAGGGCTCGCATACCGGGTGCTGCTCGTGGGCGGGGGCCTCCGCATCATGTCGCGCACGCTCTTCGACAGCGACGCGCTGTCGAGCGCCGGCGAGTGCGGCTTCAGTGAGGCCCTGAGCACCGTCCGGGAGCAGATCCCGGACGTGCTGCTCATCGATCTCACGTCGGTGGACGCGCTGGACGCCATCGAGCGCATCATGGCGGAGCGGCCCACGCCCATCCTCGCACTGGATCCGGGCATGCTGTCGCGCGAGGAGGCCTTCCGGGCCCTGGCGCTCGGGGCGCTGGATGTGGCCGAGCGTCCCGCCTCGCCCGGCCCCGAGTACTGGCACGCCATGGCGCGCCGGCTGACGGTGCTGGCGCAGGTCCGCGTGGTGCGTCACGTCCAGGGCAAGCTCAAGCGGCTGGCCGCCCACGAGGGACCCGAGGTGCCGTTCCCGCTGGTGGCCATTGCCGCCTCGCTGGGCGGGCCCAAGGCGATCTCCCAGATCTTGCGGATGATGCCCCGGAACTTCCCGGCGCCGGTGGCGATCTGCCAGCACATCAGTGATGGCTTCACCGAGGGGTTGGCGCACTGGCTGTCCACGGAGACTCCACTGAAGGTGCTGGAGGCGACCCACGAGCAGATGATGGAGAAGGGGGCCGTGTACATCGCGCCGTCGGGGGGCCACCTGCTGGTGCGCCCGGATGGAAAGCTGGTACTGGACACCCGACCCCCGGTACGAGGCTTCCGGCCTTCGTGCGATCTGCTGCTATCCTCGGCGGCGGAGTCCTTCGGGCGCCGGTGCATCGGCGTCATCCTCACGGGCATGGGGCGCGATGGGGCGCGAGGTTTGAAAGAGATCCGCGATCGAGGGGGGAGGACCATCGCGCAGAACGCGGAGACGTGTGCTGTGTATGGGATGCCTCGCGAGGCGGTGCAGATGGGTGCCGCCGAGGAGATCCTTCCGCTGGACCGGATTGCGCCGACCCTCGTTGATTGGGTGGAGACTTGCTGAACGTGAGCCAGAAGGCCCTACAGCAGCTCTCCGCCCTTCTGTTGGAGCGGGCCGGACTGAAGATCACTCCGGATGGTTTCCACAGCCTCCGGCTGGCGCTGTCCACGCGCATGCCCGCCGTGGGCCTCACGGACCCTGAACTCTACGTGCAGCGGCTGCGGGAAGTGGGCGGCGAGCAGGAACTGCGCGCACTGCTGCCGCTGGTGACAGTGGGGCACACGGAGTTCTTCCGCGATCCCAAGCAGTTCCGCGCGCTGGAGCGCTTCATCCTCCCTCAGCTGCTGGCCAAGGCCCGGCGTGAGGTGCGCAAGGTCTACATCTGGTCCGCCGGGTGCGCTACGGGCGAGGAGCCCTACAGCATGGCCATGGTGATGGCGGAGCTGGGCGCGCTGCCCGGCGAGGTGGACATCTGGGCCACGGATCTGAACCTGGCCGCCGTGGAGGCCGCGAAGGTGGGGCGCTTCTCCGTGCGGCGCGCGGGCAACATGTCCGCAGAGCGGCTCGAGCGCTTCTTCCGGCCCATGGAGGAAGGGCTCGAGATCCAGCCGAACATCAAGGAGTACATCCGCTTCGACGGTCTGAACCTCGCGGCGCCGTCCTTCACGGACATGGTGGCGCCCGGCTCGC
The DNA here is from genome assembly GCF_000737315.1 of Hyalangium minutum. Lineage (GTDB taxonomy): Bacteria > Myxococcota > Myxococcia > Myxococcales > Myxococcaceae > Hyalangium > Hyalangium minutum. The sequence continues at coordinate 291,955 of NZ_JMCB01000009.1, read as the reverse complement.
TGGATCTGATCCTCTGCCGCAACGTCATCATCTACTTCGATCTGCCCACCATCCGCGGGCTGATGGATCGGTTCCTCCAAGCGCTGCGCCCGGGCGGGCTGCTCTTCCTGGGGTACTCGGAGAGCCTCTTCAAGGTGTACGACCGCTTCGAGATGATCGAGGTGGATGGCGCGTTCGTCTACCGGCGGCCCCTGATGGAGCAGAAGGGCAGCCGGATGACGCTGCAGCCCCTGTCGCTGACGCCCGCGCCCGTGCCCACGGCTGGCACCACGGCCGCGCCGCTGACCACTCCCGCGCCCATTCCGAGCACCGGGCTCCCCTCGAAGCCCCGGGGGATGGAGACTCCGGCCCCCATCGCGTTCTCGAAGACCCCGTCGGCCGGTACGGACACGCTGAGCCCGGTGAAGCCCGCGGCGGTCACCCACGATCCGCTGACCACCATTCGCGAACGCCTGGCCGCCAACGCCAAGCTGAACCCTCACCCGGAGATGCGGAACACGCCCGAGCCGGTGCGGCCCGCGCGCCTCACGCTGGAGATGCCCGCGGTGGGCTCTCCCGAGCCCCGGGTGCTGCGCGCCACCGAAGTGCCTGGAGGCGCCAAGAGGCTGCCGCCCGCCGAGCGCCTGAATCAGGCCGTGCGGAAGATGATGCAGAGCGACTTCACCACCGCCATCAAGGACGTGGAGAAGCTGCTGGTGGATGAGCCGGGCCACCTGGACGGGCTGTTGACGCTGGGCAACCTGTACTCACTCACCGGCCACATCGTCGAGGCGCGCGAGGCCTTCGCGCAAGCGCTCGCCCGCGAGCCTCTGTGCGTGGAGGCCCGGGTCTTCGGAGGCGTGGCGGCGCTCCAGGCCGGGCAGTTGGCCGAGGCGCGCTCCGAGTTCAGCAAGGCCCTCTTCCTGGAGCCCACGCTGGCCATTGGCCACTACCTGCTGGCCCAGGTGCAGGAGCGCACCCAGGATCGCGATGGCGCCCGGCGCAGCTACCGCAACGCCATCGCGCAACTGCGCTTCCCCCAGCGGCCTCTGGCGGGCCACTACCCGGACATGCCGGACTCACCGGAGGCCATTGCCCGGGTGGCGCGCTACGCGCTGACAGCGCTGGAGGACGAAGGACACTAGCTGTCCATCGTGCTCTTGATGTCGGCCACGCTCTTGCTCGGATCGAGCACCGCGGCGAACTTCTTCTGCAGGTAGGCCTTGGCCTGGCCTCGCAGCAGCATGCCGGGGTCCGTGCCCTCTCCCGACACGGCCTTCTCGGTGATGACGAAGCTGGCATCCAGGTTGATGCCCATCACCTTGCCGTTGAGCTTCGCCCCATCGCCGGCCCAGTCCGCCTTCACGCCGTACTTGCTGCCCCAGTAGTGCAGCAGCTGCTCGACGCGCTTCTTCGCCTCGTCCTTCGGCAGGCTGTGGGGGACCTCGAACTTCATCGTGCCCATATATGGCTCCTGACGGCGGTGTCCTGTCTGGCGGATTGTTTAGTGTCGGCCGCGCCGGAAGGGAACTTCCGAATGGTGTCCGGGAGCGTGGAAGTCAACAGCACCGCTACTTCCTGGCAGTCCGGCGGCGGGGCAGCTTCACGGGCGGGTCTCCCTGCCGGCTCCACTTCGCCAGGTAGGGCCCCAAGTCGAACTTCTCGGCCGTGCGCAGCGAGCTCATGGGCCGCACCTTGCCCAGCACCTTTCGCTCCTGGAAGGGCCGGTCGTGCAGGCCGAGGACCCACATGAAGTTGGCCACGCTGGCCGGGTCTCTGCCGTCCAGGGCATAGCGATCGTTCAGGTGCGCCATGCGCTGGAGCGCCTCCTGGGGTGTGGGGCTCCACTCCAGCAGCTTCTTGCCCCAGAGCATGCGCAGGTAGTTGTGGATGCGGCCGCGCTCGCGCAGCTCGCGCTGGGAGGCGTTCCACAGGCCATCTCCCGTGCGTGCCGCGTCCAGCTCCTCCAGGGTGTAGAGGTGCTCGCGCTTGTCCTGGCGGTGCGTGTCGAGGGACTCGCGCGCCCAGCGGGGCAGGGAGTCCACGGAGAGCTGGCGGGGCACGGGCGTGTGCAGGCAGTAATTGAAGGCCAGCTCGCGGCGGACGAGCAGCTCCTCCAGGAAGGACTGCACGGCGGGGTCTTTCTCGCCTCCGGCCTCGAGCACGGCGCGCGCGGCCTCGCCCGGGAAGAGCTGGCCCCAGTGGAAGTACGGAGACAGGCCGGATTGCTGATCCTTGCCCGGATCATTGCGCTCGGTCTCGTAGCCCTTCAGGCGCGTGTCGATGAAGGACTTCAGCGTGGCCAGGGCCGCCTTGCGTCCTCCGTGGACCCCGGTGATGGGGGGGACGGAGTGGTCAATCGCGAACGTATCGAGCGCCTTGCGCAGGGCCTTGGCGTCCGAGAGGGCGAAGCCCGGGGAGAGCTTCTTCGCGGCGGCGGTGGCCTTCAGCGGACGCGGCGCCAGGGACTTGCCGAGGTACTCCGGCCAGAGCTTCCGCAGCTTGGGACGCAAGGTGTACGCGCCAATCTGGGGCTCGGTGATGCGCTGCATGGGGACCACGCACGAGCCGTCCACCGCGAACAGCGGCACATCCAGCTTCTTGGCCGCGCCGCGCAGGTGTCCGGGGATGATGAAGGCGGGGAAGAGGTCCGAGACGATGGCCGCGGCCCTGCGGCCCAGCTCGGCGATCCGGGGCTTGTGCTCCCGGGGACTGCGGGGCAGCTCGAGCCAGTAGGGAATGCCTTGGGCGGCATAAGCGGCGGGCAGCTCCGCCATGCCCTCGAGGGCGAAAGCGTGGAGCCGGTCTGAGGCGTGGGGGTAGTCAGGCCGCAGCGCCTGGTAGACGGCGACGGGCAGCTTGAGGTGGTTGCCCAGGGCAATGGCGGCGTCCAGCGCGGGGTTCTCCTCGGCGCGATGGTTCACCATGCACCAATAGAGAACGAACTCGCGACGGGAGGGGAGGGGCTCGTCGTTGATGACGAGGACTCGGGCGGAGTCGACGCCCAGCTCGGACCAGGAGAAGCCAAGAGGCATAGTGTGCAGGTAGATGCGCGAGCGCCCTACGCGTCGCGGCACATGGCACCGCGTCGAGTCCTCGGAGTGCGAGCCTCTGAACGTCCCAGGGAAAGGGGGGGAAGAATTCGAGGCGGCCCGACCTGGGGAGTGGGCTAGCTTGGCCCGCTGGAACCCCACCGGAGGTATCTCGATGCGCGTCCTGGTCGCTGACGAGTTTCCCAAGGTCCACCTGGAGTCCCTGCGGGGGCTGGGGCTGACGGTCGATTTCCGCCCCGGCCTCAAGGGGGATGCGCTGGCGGAGGCCGCCAAGGATGTCTCCATCCTCGTGGTGCGCAGCACGGAGGTGCCCGCCAAGGTGTTCGAGGTGGCCAAGGGCCTGTCCCTCGTCATCCGCGCCGGAGCGGGGGTGAACACCATCGATGTGAAGGCGGCCAGCGCCCACGGTGTCTTCGTGGCCAACTGCCCTGGGCAGAACGCCATCGCTGTGGCGGAGCTGACGTTCGGGCTGATGCTGGCGGTGGATCGCCACATCCCGGACAACGTGGCGGCGCTGCGCCAGGGTGCTTGGAACAAGAAGCGCTTCTCCCAGGCCCGAGGGCTCTATGGGCGAACAGTGGGGATTGTGGGCCTGGGCGCCATTGGCGCGGCGGTGGCGGAGCGGGCGCTGGCCTTTGGCATGAGGGTGGTGGGGTACTCGCGCTCGCTGTCCGCCGAGCGGGCCAAGGCGCTGGGCATCGAGCGCGCCGAGAGCCTGCTGGCCCTGGCGCGGCAGAGCGAGGTGCTCACCGTGCACGTGCCTGCCTCGTCCGAGACGAAGGGCCTGGTGTCGCGGCAAGTGCTGGCGGCGCTCCCGGACGGCGCGGTCTTCATCAACACGAGCCGCGCGGACGTGGTGGACAACGAAGCGCTGCTGGAGGAGGCCCGGCGAGGCCGCATCTCCGTGGCCACGGACGTGTTCCCCGACGAGCCCAAGGGCGGCGAGGCCTCCTTCCACAGCGAGCTGGGCAAGCTGCCCCACGTCTACGGCACGCACCACATCGGCGCCTCCACGGAGCAGGCGCAAGACGCGATCGCCCGAGAGACGGTGCGGCTGGTGGATCGGTTCCTCAATGAGGGCGTGGTGCCCAACTGCGTGAACATCGCGGAGAAGACGCCAGCGCGGTACCAGCTCATCGTGCGTCACCACGATCGGGTGGGCGTGCTGGCCAACGTGCTGGACGCCGTGCGCCAGGCGGGCATCAACGCGCAGGAGATCGAGAACACGATCTTCGAGGGCGCCCAGGCGGCGTGCTGCAAGATCCAGCTCGACTCCAAGCCACCCGAGGAGATGTTGGAGCGCATCCGCGCGCGCGCCGAGGAGATCATCTTCGTGGACCTGGTCGAGCTGCGGGCCTGAGGGGTCCGCGTGAAAAACCGGTGCAAGCGCGGCGCGGTTGGGTTTTATCTAAGTCGTCACGTGGCCGGAGCTTGAGGAGTGCTTGTGTCACACCTGAGAACCTGGAGCTGTCTCACCGTCGCCATCGCCGCTCTCCTGCTGCCTGGGGTCACCTGGGCGCAACAGTCCCAATACCCACCCCCGCCGCCTGCGCCCTCCTTCCAGCCGTCCCCGGGCTTTCAGCAGCCACCCGCGCAGCCCACCCCCACGGAGCCGCAGCAGGCCATGCCGCCTCCGGCGGACTCATGGACACAACCGCAGCCCGCACCCACCACGACGATCCCGGCCTCGCCGGATTCGCAAGGAACGGGCGCGGTTTCACCCGCTCCGCCGAGCGATGCGCCGTTGACGCCTCCCAATCCGGACTCGCTGCGGACCCGGCCCAACCCTCCGCTCACCGAGTCGGGCCTGTCACCTCAGGCCACCCCGACGCTGCCGCCTCCTCCCGCGGCGAGTGGCGTGCTGCTGGATGGACGGCCTCGGCAGGGGCCGTTCCTGTCCGGCCCGGGCAGTCTGACCTTCGTGCTTCAGCACTCGCTGTTGGGAGCCATGGGTGGCTTCTTCACGCAGGGCTTCGCGCAGGACTTCAAGATCGACCGTGACTCGCGTGAGGCGATGCTCGCGGGCACCTTGATTGGCGCGGGCCTGGGCTTCGGCGCGTCCGCGTGGTGGCAGTTCAACCACTGGGTGGATCGGCCGCTGGGCTACTTCAGCATCGCCAACGCCGCCGTCGGAGGCATGTTCCTGGGCGGCTTCATGGACCTGTTCACGAATGACCGCTACGCGCTGTCCTGGTCCGCCTTCGCGGGCGCGGAGCTGGCCTCGTGGCTCACCGCCGTCATCGGCGGTGGGCAGCTGCCGCTCAACCAGGGGTTGCTCATTTCCTCGGGCGCTGCGTGGGGACTGGTCTACAGCACGCTGTTGCTGGCCATCATCCACTTCTCGGAGAATCAAGGCATCCGCGGGAAGACCTGGGCGGACACGCTCTTGATCGCCCCGGGCATTGGGGCGGGAGCGCTGGCCATCGCCTCTACGCGCTACAACCCAAGCTCCGGACAGATCCTCCGAGCGGACATTTTTGGAGCGGGCGTCGGCGCCTTCGTGCTGCTCGTGTCGGGCGTGGCACTGGGCGGCTTCAATCAGCCCACGCCCTACGTGTTGTCCTTCTTGGGCTCGGCGGGCGCCATCGCCACTGTGAGCTTGCTGTGGGACGAGAGCGTGGATCGCACCGCGTCTCCCCCAGGCTCAGGCGGCTACAAGTCGAAGAGGCCCTACAAGGGGCTCTGGTAGCCGCACGGCAGGGGAGCAGCCGGGCAGACGCCGTGGCAGGGAAGAGGAAGCAGCCCCACCTTCTTCCTGCATGGCGCGAGTCCTTCCATTTCCTGCTCTCCTGTCGACCCTGGGTACTCACCTCGAAGCGGATGGTCCTTCCTCTCGCGGCGTTCCCAAGCCCTCACACGTCCGGCCACTGCTCGAGGCGCCGAACCCTGATGCCGAGCTGGGGCGGTGGCGTGCTTCGGGGGCGGTGCTTCGAGATCCACGCCCCGCGCTCTACGTCGTAGAGCTTCACGGACCTGCTGGGCGGCTGAGCGGGCCTCCGGTCCGGTTCCTTCTGTGCTCGCTGCGGCCGGATGCCGCGCTGCCGCTGGAGCAGGATCCTTACCGGCCTCGCTCCTGGTGCGTGGAGCCCGCGGTCACCCTGGCCGCGGACGATCATGGCGTGCTGCGCGGGCTGCTGGCCGAGGCCTCCGAGCGGGCCGGCGTCGTGTGGCAGGGCGCGTTCGAGGGCTCGCGGGTGGTGCTGCGCCGCATCGAGCCGTCGGCGATCTCCAAGCGCATCCAAGCGGTGCTGGACGAGGCGCCCCTGCGTCCGCTGGCGGCGCTGGATGAGCAGCACCCCACGCTGGCGGCAGTGGTGCCCTTGTCGGATCCGGGCTTGCAGCTCGAGCCCATCCACCGGGCTTTGAAGGGCGTGGACACGTTCAAGGAGGAGACGTTCCTCACGCTCGTGGCGGCGTACGCGCGGATCTACGAGCTCGATGAGCCGCTCACGTCTCCTCGAGGGCTGGCTGCGGCGCGCGAGCGGCTGGCCACGCTCATCAGCGGCCAGCACGCGGTGCTGCTGGTGCTACCGGAGGGGCGGGGGAAGATCCTTCGGTTCCGGCAGGGGCTGGACCTGGCGCACCTGAAGGGCGCGCCGCGCAGCCCGACGCTGCGGAGCTTGGACCTGGCGCTCTTGAACGCGCTGGTGCTGCGCACGGTGCTGGGGATCCAGGAGCCCGAGGCCGCCGGGCACTCACAGGTGTACCCGGTGCGGGAGCTGGAGGCGCTGGTGCAGGGCGTCCAGTCGGGGCTCTACCAGGTAGGCTTCGCCCTGAATCCTCCGCCGGTCTGGGAGGTGCGGGCCGTGATGGAGGCGGCTGCGACGCTGCCCTCGCTGACGCTCCGGGTGGAGCCGATGCCACCTGCGGGCCTCCTGTTCTTGGATCCCGAGGCTTAGTCTTTCACGGTGAGGCAACCGTCTTCACGATACCTGTTGGAGTGGCCCCATCAGGTGCGGCTCGCGCTGCACCCCGAGCCGGGGGAGACGCTCGACTCCATCTGCGGAGGCGAGGTGCAAGTGCTGCAGCGCCGGGGGGGCTACCGCTTCACGTTGGATCCCATCCTGCTGGCGCACTTCGCGGTGTACGAGGGCGGTGCTCACCGCGGGCGGCTGATGGATCTCGGGACGGGGAGCGGAATCATTCCGCTGGTGCTGGCGAAGCGGCTGGGGCGCAAGGACATCACGGCGCTGGAACTGCAGCCGCGGCTGTACTCGCTGGCCGAGCGCAACGTGTACCTGAACCGGTGCGAGGAGCAGGTGACGCTGGTGCAGGGAGACCTGCGGCAGGTGGACCAGTTCTTCGCGGCGGGGAGCTTCAGCCACGTGCTGTGTAACCCGCCGTACCGGGCGTGCACCACGGGGCGCAGCAGCGTGACGATGGAGAAGGCGATTGCGCGGCACGAGGTGGCATGTGCGCTACCTGACGTGGCGCGGGCGGCACGGTACCTGCTGGCGCCGCGAGGAGGGCTGTGCATGGTGTACCCGGCGGCCCGGTTCGCGGAGCTTGCGGGGCTGCTGCGAGAGCACCGGCTGGAGCCAAAGACGGCGCGCATGGTGCATCCCCGGGCGGACCGGCCGGCGAAGCTGGTGCTGCTGAATGCGGTGAAGGGCGGGCGCGCGGATCTGATGGTGCTGCCACCGCTGGTGCTGCATGCGGAGGACGAGCACGCGTTCACCGAAGAGGTGAGCGCGATGGTGCAGTGACGGGGCGGCTCAGCCGAAGTGCTTGCGGTATTCCGACTCCAGCAACTCAGAGGAGAGGGTGGGGGAGGCCAGCTCTTCCGAGGTGACGCACAGGGCTCCCGTGATGCTGGCGAGCCGCAGGCACTGCTTGAGGGGGTATTGCCGGGAGTGGCCGAAGAGGAAGCCCGCGAAGAAGGCATCGCCGGCGCCGTTGGTGTCGCGGACGGTGTAGCCGGGGACGATGGGAGTCTCGATCCAGCGGTTGTCAGAGGTGAGGGCGGTGGAGCCGTGGCGGCCGTGGGTGCAGACCACGAGCTTCTTTCCCTGGCTCACGAGGTACTGCATGAACGGGCGGTAGTCGCTCATGGAGTCGGAGCTCATGAAGATGCAGTCAGCGGCTTCGATGAAGTCGCGGTGGTACTCATTCCGGCCATCGAAGTCGTGGATGTCGCACCAGAGCTCTTTGCCAGATCGCTTCACGGCAGGGATGAGGCGGCGCGCGTAGTTGATGATGTTGAGCACGACGTAGTCGTGCGAGGGAATGAGGGCTTCGAGGTGGCTCAAGTCGAGCTGGGGCTCGAAGGTGGCATAGGCCATGTAGATGGAGATGCGGCCGCCCTCGGCGTTCATGAGGTTGACGTGGCGCTCGGTGCCGCGCGGATCGAGATCGCGGAGGAAGTGGATGCCCTCTTGCTGGAGCCGCTCTTCGATGCGGTGGCCGTACAGGTCATCACCTACGAGGCCATGGAGGGAGACGTCGAAGCCCAGCTTGCGAAGGTTCAACGCCTTGCCAGCCCCGGTCTCTCCGAGGGTCTCGTGGTAGCCCCGGCTGAAGACGGTCTGGGAGCGCCGCTCCGGGAACTGCTCGAGCTGGATCATCGTGTTGAACGCCACGCCACCGACGACCAGGACCCGTGTCATTCCTATCCCCTTCGAAATTCCTGCCATGATTACGCACCACATCCATGAGAGGTGATCTAAGCTGGCGGTAAGCGAGTCAGCTTATCGTGAGAGGGGGATCTGTGGATCCATGCCTTCAGACGAAGGTCGCCGTCTTTGCAAAACTCCTGGTGCTGCCAGTCATGCTGGGAGCGCTGAGTCTCTCTTGTAGCCAAGAGACCCAAACTCCTCCCGCGGCGAATGCCGCGGCGGCACGTCAGGGCAACAGCGTTACGGCCATCATCGCCGCTCCGCCTGCTCCTGTGGTGGTTACCCCCGCCAACGGCTCGCGAACGAGTGACCCGACGCCGACCTACTCGGGCACTACTGAGCAAGGCAATACGGTCACCGTCTCCGTCTTGGTGGACGGTGTGTCCCTGGGTACATCTACGGCAGTGACTGGAGGTACCTGGGCCTTCACCTCGACCACGCCACTGACGGATGGGATTCACGAGGTACGGGCCACGGCTGCCGACGCCCAAGGGAATACCAGCCCTGAGTCCACGCCCAATACCTTCACGGTGGACACCACCCCTCCAGCCGCCCCGGCCATCTACTTGCCGGCCAACGGCTCGCGAATCAACGACACGACGCCGACCTACTCAGGCACAGCTGAGCCCAGCAGCACCGTCGTCATCATCGTGGATGGGACCGTGGTGGGCAGCACGACGGTGGATGGCTCAGGCAACTGGAGCTTCACCTCCCCGGGGCTACTGGTGGATGGCTCTCACGTGGTGCAAGCCACTGCGACCGACGAAGTAGGCAACACCGGCTCGCAGTCGAACGCCAACACCTTCACGGTCGACACCGTCGGACCGGTGGCCACCGACGACACCTTGACCGTACTTGAGGACAGCGGTCCAACGGCGATCGACGTGCTGGCCAACGACAGCACGTCGTCGGGGACGCTCACCGTCACGGCCGTCACTCAACCCTTTAACGGCACGGTGACCCTCAGTGGCGGTGTCGTGCGCTTCACCCCCGCCTCTAACTTCTTTGGCATCACGGGCTTCACTTATACGGTCTCCGATGGAAGTGGAGGGACCAGTACCGCCTCGGTGACGGTGACGGTAACGCCCGTGAACGACCCACCGGACGCGGTGAACGATACGTTCTCGGTCGCCCAGAACAGCGGGACGACTCCGCTCGATGTTCTGGCCAATGACACCGCCGCTCCAGATCAGGGGGAGACAATCTCCGTCAGTGCCGTCACACAGCCGGCGAATGCGACGGTGGTCCTCACTGGGGGCATGGTGAACTTCACCCCAGCGTCTAACTTCTCCGGTACCACGAGCTTCTCCTACACCCTCTCGGATGGCTCAGGAGGGACCGACACGGCTCTGGTGACCGTGAGAGTGGGGCTGGCGGCAGTGACGGATGCGGTGGACGACAGCTTCACCGTGGCCCGGAATGGCGGAGCCACCGTGCTGGACGTACTGGCCAATGACAGCTCGGCATCGGGGACAATCACTCTGACTGCGGCGACCCAGCCCGCCAATGGCACGGTGAGCCTCACAGGAGGCGTGCTGCGCTTTACCCCCGCGACGAACTTTGTCGGCACCACGAACTTCACCTACATCATCTCGGACGGCATCGGAGGAACCGATACGGCCACGGTGACAGTGACGGTGACGGCGGTAGCGACGAATGCGGTGGACGACGCCTTCACGGTGGCCGAGGACAGCGGGACTGCTGCACTGGATGTGCTTGCCAATGATGCCTCTGCGACGGGGACGCGCACCGTCACTTCAGCGACTCAACCCGCGAACGGCTCGGTCTTCGTCAGTGGCGGCACGCTCTTCTTCACCGCTGCTCCAGACTTCTTCGGCACCACGAACTTCACCTACACCCTCTCCGACGGGAATGGAGGGATTGATACAGCTGCGGTCACCGTGACCGTGACGCCCGTGAACGACCCTCCGACAGCCCGAGACGACAGCTTCTCTGTCATGGAGGACAGCGAGGCCACGGAGTTGAACCTCTTGGCCAATGACTCATCGGCCCCGGATTTGGGGGAGACCTTGACCATCGTAGCGGTGACGCAGCCGACGGGCGGCACCGTGACGCTCTCTGGAGGCGTGGTGCGCTTCACCCCCGCGGAGACCTTCGTTGGCACCACGTATTTTACCTACACGGTCTCGGATGGGACGGGTGGATCCGCGACGGCCGCGGTGTGGATGACGGTGACGGTGAACAGCGTGCTCCATGCCGGAAATGACGCCTTCACGGTGGCGGATGACAGCGGGCCCACGGTGCTGAACGTGCTGGCCAATGACAGCTCGGCGTCGGGGACCCTCATCATCACCTCCGTGACTCAGCCGGCCAGCGGAACGGTCAGCCTCAGCGGAGGTGTGCTGCGCTTCACCCCCGCGCCAAACTTTCTCGGCAACATGAGCTTTCTCTACACCGTCTCCAATGGAAGTGGCGCTACGGACACGGCCAGGGTGACGGTGACGGTGCGGCTCGAGTGTGTTGACTGATATGGGCAGTGGGACCGCGTGGTGCTCGCTTCAAGGCGTCTTTCCGCCAGGGGGCACTGCGCAGGCACCCGCTCTGATTTGATGCTTGTTGGGGAACGCTCATGCAACGTTCAAGTCTGCGGTTCATTCTCGGGTGGTGGATGGTCGCGGGGACGCTATGGCTGGGAGGCTGTGCGGATGACCCGCCCCTCTCCGGCCCGAAGGACGAGACGCCACCGTCCTTGGTCTTCACGAGCCCCGAGGAGGGAAGCACGCTCCATGGCACCGTCCAGACCATCGCACTGACCTATGACGATCCCTCGGGGGTGGCGCCTGGCTCTTTCCGGCTGCTGGTGAATGGGCAGGACCTCTCCTCTCAGCTCTCCGCTGGGGAGAGGGGGGCGCAGGGGACCGTGACGCTGGCCGCCGGGGCACTCACGCTGGTGGCCCGGGTGGAGGACACCGCTGGCAATCCGGCGGAAGCCACGCTCCATGTAACGGTGCGTCCAGAACTGGAAGAGGTGGTAACGCCCGTGAGTGAGACGGCGGTAACGCCGTTCATCGAAGCCACCGCGTTTCTCTACACGGGCCCCCATGCGATCCAGACAGGGGTTGCCGAGGGGACGATTGACCCGAAGCGGGTGGCGGTGCTTCGCGGACACGTGAAGGGGAGAGAGGGCAACCCCCTGGTAGGGGTGAAGGTGTCCGTGCTGGGCCATCCGGAGTTTGGGGCCACGCTGACGCGAGCCAACGGCATGTTCGACATGGCCGTGAATGGAGGCGTGCCGCTCACCTTGCAGTACGAACTGGCGGGGTACATGCCCTCTCAGCGCCAGGAGCAACCGGCCTGGCAGAACTACGCCTGGCTCGAGGATGTGGTGCTGGTGGGCGCCGATGCCCAGGTGACCCCAGTGCAGTTTGGTGGGGGCAGCACGGGGATGCAGGTGGCGCAAGGCGCTCCCGTTACGGACGCGGACGGGACACGGCGGGCGACCCTGCTCTTTCCTCCCAACACCCAGGTGAGCATGGAGCTGCCCGATGGGAGCACGCAGACGCTCTCCACGGGGCACGTGCGCGCCACTGAGTACACCGTGGGAGAGCGAGGGCCGGACGCGATGCCGGGAGATCTGCCGCCCACCAGCGGCTACACCTATGCGGTGGAGCTGAGCGTGGACGAGGCCCAGGCCGCCGGGGCCGTGGAGGTCCGCTTCACGCAGCCGGTGCCGCTGTACGTGGACAACTTCCTGAACTTCCCGGTGGGGAGCGTGGTGCCGGCGGGCTACTACGACAGGAGGTCTGGGGTGTGGAAGCCCTCGGACAACGGCCGTGTGGTGAAGATCCTCGGCATCAATGCGAACGTGGCCGTGTTGGATGTGAATGGGGATGGGATCGCGGACGGGCCTGATGTGCTGGTGCCCCTGGGCATCCTGGATGATGAACTGCAGCAGTTGGGGCGGCTGTACCCGGCGGGGAAGACGCTTTGGCGCACCCCCATCGTCCACTTCACGCCGTGGGATTGTAACTGGCCTTACGGTCCGCCCCTGGATGCAGAGGCGCCCATTCAGTCACCTCCTCAGGCGGAGAAGCCCGAGGAGAAGCCCGATGCCGTCTGCGGGTCGATCATCGAGTGCCAGACCCAGACCTTGGGGGAAGCCATTGAGCTCGTGGGTGCTCCGTTCGGCTTGCATTACAGGAGCGACCGGGTGCCGGGGCGGAAGACGAACTACCGGCTGAAGGTTCCCCTGAGCGGCGCCTCTCTGCCCGCCAGTCTCAGGCGGATGGTGCTGGAGGTGGAGATTGCTGGGCAGCGGTTTACGCACACGTTCCCCGCCGCCGTGAATCAGCAATACACCTTCGAGTGGGATGGGAAGGACGCGTATGGGCGCGTCTTGCAAGGGGAGTGGCCCGCGAAGGTTCGCGTTGGCTATGTCTACTCGCTCATCTACCAACAGCCTGCGGAGTTTGGGCAGGCCTTCGGACGGATTTCGGGTATCCCCTTCACGGCTGCTCAAGACACGCGTGAGATGACGCTGTGGCAGGATTGGGAGAGCAGTCTGGGGACGTTCAAGTCTTCGTCGCAGGGGCTGGGAGGATGGACCCTCGATGTCCAGCACGCCTATGACGCCATGGGGAAGGTCCTCTATCTGGGGTATGGGCAGCGCCGCAGCTCATTGGACCTCAATCAGCGCGTCATCACGACCGTCGCTGGAACAGGCGTGCCGGGCTCTGGAGGGGATGGAGGGCCCGCGACGCAGTCCCAGCTCTTGTCGCCTGAAGGGATCGCGGTCGGCCGGGATGGCAGCCTCTTCATTGTGGACAGTGCGAATCATCGTATCCGCAAGGTGAGCCCGGCTGGGACGATCACGACCGTCGCTGGAACCGGAGTGCCGGGCTACAGCGGAGATGGTGGGAGCGCGACTCAGGCCCAGTTCCGGTCTCCGCAAGACATCGCGGTGGATGCGGAGAACAACCTGTTCATTGTCGATACGGGGAACTTCAGCATCCGGAAGGTCAACTCTCAGGGGATCATCACCACCGTGGTGGGCACTGGGAACCGGGGGTACAGCGGAAATGGTGGGCCCGCCACGCAAGCACGACTGTATGGCCCCCAGGGAATCGCGCTGGGAAGCGATGGAAGCCTCTTCATTGCGGATGATCACCGCATCCGGAAGGTAGGTCCGGATGGGGTGATCACAACGGCTGTCGGGAAGTGCGCTTCTGGATTCAGTGGCGATGGTGGGTCGGCCACCCAGGCGCGGCTGAACCTCCCGCAGAAGATCGCGCTGGATTCAGCGGGAAATCTCTGGATTGCCGATACAGGAAATCACCGTGTTCGTAAGGTGAGCCCTCACGGCATCATCACCACCGTGGCGGGGACGTCGAGTCCTGGCTACAGCGGAGATGGCGGGCCGGCCACGCAGGCTCGGTTGCTTGAGCCCCGAGGGATTGCGGTTGACCTGAGTGGCACTCTGTTCATCGCTGATGCAGGGAACCATCGCATCCGCAAAGTGAGCCCCGATGGCATCATCACCACGGTGACGGGGACGGGGTTTCCCGCTTCGGGTGGAAGTGGGGGGCCTGTGGCTCAGGCCCAGGTCCATACGCCTCGTGGCTTGGCTCTCAGCCCAGAGGGGAGCCTGTTCATCTCGGAATGGTCGGGTCAGCGCATCCGCAAGGTGAGTTCTTCGCTGCCTGGGTTTGGCTCCGAGGACCTGATCATTCCCTCTGAGGATGGAGGAGAGGTCTATGTCTTCAACTCCAGCGGGCGTCACTTGCGGACGTTGGACGCGCTGACGAAGTCGGTGCGCTTCGAGTTCGGCTACGACGAAGCTGGGCGGTTGATGACCGTGAAGGACGAGGATGGGTTGATCTCTCGGGTGGAGCGGGATGCTTCGGGAAAGCCCCTGACCATTGTGGCGCCTCATGGCCAGCGCACCACGTTGGGGCTGGATGGCAATGGCTATCTGTCTTCCGTCACGAATCCCGCCTCGGAGACAATCGAACTGGCTCATACTGCGGGTGGTCTCTTGACGTCGCTCAAGGATCCTCGAGGAGGCTTGCACACGTTCGAGTATGAGCCGGATGGGAGGCTGAAGAAGGACAACCAGCCCGGGGGCGGATTCAAGGCTCTGGCTCGGACCGAGACCGCCAACGGATACAACGTGGCAGTAAGCACTGCCATGGGCCGCACCACGACGTATGCGGTGCAGAACCTTTCCTCCGGTGAGCAGCAGCGCACCCTCACGGGGGCAGCGGGCCAGGTGTCCACGACGCTGCGAAACTCCAATGGCACCACTGCCGTCACTGCGGCGGATGGGACACTGGTGACCACAGTGGAGGGGCCGGATGCGCGCTTTGGGATGCAGGTTCCGCTGGTGAGCTCCCAGACGGTGAAGTTGCCCAGTGGGCTGACCCAAAACTTCAGCCACAGCCGCACGGTGACACTCACCAACCCACAAGACGTGCTGAGCCTGTCCACGCTTACGGACGTGCTGACGGTGAATGGGCTCACCACCACCCTCACGTACGAGGCCTCGACGCGCAAACTCACTCAGCAGAGCCCTATGAGGAAACAGGTCACGACCACCTATGACGACAAGGGCAAGGTGGTGAAGGTGGAGGTCCCAGGGATATTGCCGGTGACGTATGACTATGACACGGAAGGGCAGTTGAGGCTGCTCGCCCAGGGGACCCGCAGTTCCACATTTACCTATAAGCCCGAGGGATATTTGAACACGGTGACCGATGCACTCGGCCGCACTGCAAGCTTCTCCTATGATTTGGCAGGCCGGGTGCGAGGGCAGGCGCTGCCGGGCAACCGGCAGGTGAACTTCGACTACGACGCCAACGGTAATTTGAAGACCCTAGTGCCCTCAGGACAACCCGCACACTCGTTTACCTACACGCCGACGGATGCGGAGGAGGATTACACCCCTCCCAGCCTCACGGGCGTGCCCCGCGTACACACCCACTCGGAGTACAATGTGGACAGGCAGTGGAAGCAGTCTACGTATCCGGATGGGGCGGATGTGCAGGCCTTCTACGAGGATAATGCTACGTCCAAGAAAGGGCGCTTGCAGATCCTCACGGCTACTCCTCCGAGCAGCAGTCGATACAGTGCTCGCACACTGCAGGCCGTCTACTACCCCGTGAGTGGGTACCTTCAATCGCTGACAGACTCGCAAGGGGCCAGCCTCAACTATGTGTATGACGGGGCACTGCTTAAGCAGGTGACGTGGAGTACAGGGGTGAGCGGGAGTGTCTCCTATAACTATGACGCGTTCTTCCGCCCCTTCTCTCTTTCGATAAATGGCGCCAACCCGGTGGTGTACGCCTACGACGAGGATGGGCTGATGAAACAGGCTGGCAGCATGGTGCTTGTGCGCAGTCCTACGAATGGCGTGCTTACCGACACCACTCTGGGGCAAGTGTCCACTACGATTGTTCCCAATGCCTATGGGGAGATTGAAAGCCTTTCTACCTCGTGGGGTAGCGTATCCCTCTACTCAGTGCAACTACGCAGGGATGCCGTGGGGCGCATTGATCGTAAGTTCGAGACGGTGCAGGGCACGACTCATACCTACGTCTATACGTATGACGCAGCAGGAAGACTGGAGGATTTGCAAGAGGACGGTACCGTTATTTCCCACGCCACTTACGACAACGGGGGGGCGGGTAATGGCAACCGCACCGCACTTGTCGTAGGGGGTGTAACTCGAACCGCCTCCTACGATGCTCAGGACCGGTTGCTAACGTTTGGTAATGCGACCTACACCTATGGGCCCAGCGGAGATTTGCAGAGCAAGCAGGTGGGGACCCAATCCACCACTTATGTGTATGACTCCTTGGGCAACCTCCACTCAGCCACGCTTCCTAACGGAACACGGATTGCGTACGTAGTGGATGCGCAGAGCCGAAGAGTGGGCAAGATGGTGAATGGCGCTCTCACTCAAGGTTTTCTCTATGATGGGCAGTTGCGAGTGATTGCTGAGTTGAATAGCAGCAATCAAGTGGTGTCCCGTTTCGTGTATGCCACTCAAGGCCACTCACCCGATTATATGGTCAAGGGGGGAACCACTTACCGTATCATATCGGATCACCTAGGCAGCCCCCGCCTCGTGGTGGATATCGCCAATGGAAATGTGGCTCAGCGACTGGACTACGACGTTTGGGGCAACGTGCTTGCTGACTCCAACCCAGGCTTCCAACCCTTTGGTTTTGCAGGGGGGCTTTACGACAGGGACACGAAACTCACCCGCTTTGGGGCTAGAGACTACGATGCCGAGACAGGCAGGTGGACCACCAAGGATCCTATTCGCTTTGCAGGTGGTGACACCAATTTTTATGTATACGTGGCAAATCAGCCGCACATGCACGTAGATCCGTCTGGTCTTTTTGCCGTCCCGATTGGGGCTATCGTGGCTGCTGTGGGGATAGTCATCGCGAAGGATCTACATTATAATAGGAATCAGTATAATCGTGTCGTGTCTTATGAGTTCGCCTCGAAAAGCTGGATTCCAGTGCCTGCCGATAAAGCGGTCTATCATCAGCACGGGCTGGGGAACGAGAGAAACAAGAAATTTATCTCTCCCAATGGACACTGCGAGGTTGTCTTCAGGGATGGGCAGCTTGTAACGGATCCGGCTAATATAGGGACATATAATTTTGGATCCGATCAAGGGTCTGCTCTGCATTTACTACTTGATGTGGTCCCTTACTATTTCTGGGGAAATTCGCCGGACGACCCCACGCCTTTCCCGGATCGTGTGCTAGGGCCAAGAGGCGCCAAAGAGTTGAAGGACTGGGGGCGCTCATGGATTCCGGAAGAGTTGTGGAGATGATGTCCACCTCAACTTGGCTTATCGTTACTCTGCGCGAATGCCATTCGCCGCAGTGATGAATGCGACATCGTGACCAACTAGCCTGGGGAGAAATTATCCGCAGCGCATGTTGCTGAGTTGTGACGCAGGCGATGCACCTGCAATGACATGTTCACATCCGGCGGTGTCGGCCTCGGAAGTGGCGGTCGAGATGGCTCTCCGCCTGATTCCAGAGTTCCTGCGTCTCGCGGGGCAGGGGACCGCCGTTTTCCGGTTGGTCTTCGTGTCTCGCACGCTGTAGCACCGCTTGGGGAGAACCCAGGCGCTCCAGGGGTAGGGCGGCTTCGACGGCTCGGATGCGCGCGTGAGCCTCATCCACCACTCCCAGTGCCTCCTCCACTGAGACCTCGCCTTCGGCCGCCGCCGTCAGCAGGTGGCAGCGGTAGCGGCGGCAGGCCTCGGGACGCTCCGCGTACACCGTGCAGCACCGCCCATCCAACGCCGCACAGCGTTGCTCGATCCCCGGCGTTCCATCTGTCCGCTCCACCACGGGTAGTGAGAGCCGCCGCATTGGCTCCACCTCAGAGCGGCGCAACGGCAGCGACGAGAACAGGTTCCCGTCGCAGCAGAGCCCACAGCGCTGGCACAAGGTGGAGAGGGACATGCCGTGCTCAACTCTCGGGGAGCGGCGGGACATCGTCGGGCGGCAGCGCCAGCGCCCGCTCCTTTACGGCCCGCAGGCTCGTCTTCACCACGTCCAGGTTCCTCCCGTCGTAGCGCAGCACGTTCGGATGCTGGAAGTCCTCGTTCCAGGGCTGCGCGGGCATGATCACCAGGCCCCGCGGCCGCCAGGTGAGCCAGCGCTCGATGTACTCGGGCCAGTCATCCACCAGCACTTTCCCGTACACCAAGCCCTTGTCCATCGTCACCGTCACGCGTGCGTCCGGTACGTGCCGCTGGCACCACTGCAGCTTCTCCGTCCAGGCGCTCGTCGCCTGCGCCGGCCCCTTCGTCAGGATGTGGAGTTCGAATTCCAGTGCCCGAAGCTCCTCCAGCACGTCGAAGCCCAGCTTCAGCCGCTCCAACCCCGCCCACCAGCCCGGCTGCCGCCGGATCAGCTCTACCCGCTCCCTTAACCACGGAACCGAGTGGTGCTCTCGCATCTTCAGCGGCGGCTCCTGTGGGTTCCGGATTTTCTCCAGATCCCGCGCCATCGCCCCCTCGTAGTCGCACAGCGTCCCGTCCATGTCGACGAGCGCCACCAACTCCGAGCGCTTCATGGCCGTACCTCCGCTCCCCTTTCCGCCGCCGTCTTCTGATCATCGCGGCAGAACGCGAGGCGCTCCTTGATGACCTCGAGCGGCACCGCCAGCTCCAGCTTGAACTCCGACCCATCCGGCTCGACCTTCGCGAAGTCCAGGAACTGCGCCAGATCCTTGTCCCCGTCCGCCTGCGCCTTCAGCCGAGCCAGCGATAGCGCCCCGCCCAGCGACTTACCCAGGTCCGTCACCTTCGATGCATCCGAGCCCCGGATCTGCGCCACCATCGCCACGTCCGAGCGCGCATCCATGTGCAGCTCCACCGTGTCCGCCACGTCCCGCAGCTTCTGCGCCAGCTCGGCCTGCTCCTTGGGAATCATCCGCGCCAGCTGCTCCACCGACAGCACCCCGTACATCTCCCCGTACGTGCTCCCCTCGTTGATGACCGGCGGCTCGTTCGAGCCTCCTCCGTTCACCTGATCCAGCACCTCCTTCACCGCCGTCGGATCGTCGCCCACCACCAGCAGCTGATCGTTCCAGGTTCCCACCGTCCCGTTGTTCCGGCCCTTCCGGACGCCCCCGTCCGCCTGCGTGACGACCACGCTGCCCGGCTCGTACACCCGCGACCCCGGGCCGTAGTCCGAGGACACCCGCTCCTGGAACAGCTCCTTGAAGCGCGCGTTGCCGAAGTTCCCTGAGAGCACGATGCCCTTGTCCGTGATCACCATCCGGTCCAGGTCCTGCAGCGGATCCACACCGCTCTGCTTGCGGAACTCCTCCAGGTTCTTCCCTCCATCCCGCATCAGGCAGTCCACCAGCAGCTCCCCAATCGGCGAGTAGCGCAGTGCGTTCGCCTCGATGACCACCGCCGAGCGCCCTTTGCCTCGCGGCAGCGCTGCCAGCACCGGATCCCTCGGGCGCGGCGGCTCGGCCTCCGGCTTCCCCTGCGCCGGGACCACCGCGGGCACCACCTGCGTCCGGCGCTGCTCGGCCCGCTTCCAGTCCTCCCGCCGCATCCTGCGCGGGAACTCCACCTTGAGCGGCTCGGGAGCCGGCTCATCGCCCTGGCCACTCAGCATCAGCCACGCCCCCAGTGCCAGCAGGACCGCCGCCAACCCCAACCAGATGCCTCGACGCCGGTTCATCAGTAGTCCTTTCCCTCGAAACGCCACAGCCCCACCGCCAGCACCCCCAGGCCGAACACCACCACTCCCGCCACCAGCGCTTCCAGCGACTTCACCTCCAGCGGCTTCGATGCCGCCAGATCCGCCGACGCATCCGCCAGTGCCGACAGCCGCGGCAGTACCGCCGTCACCGCCTGGAAGAGCTTGCGGCTCAGTCCTTCCTCGAACACCCGCGCGATGGGCACGCGGTAGCCAGCGACGATGCCTCCCACGAAGATCAGAAAGCCCGAAGCCGCGCACAGTGCCGCGCTCCGCACCAGCGTCGCCGTGGTCAACATCACCGCGTACACCGCTGCGAAGCTCCCGATTGCCAGCATCGCCGCGATCAGCGGCCCCAGCGTCCAGAACCCCGTCTTCACTCCGAAGATGATCAGCAGCCCCAGCGAGCCATACAGCGCCCCGCACAGCGCCAGCGTCATCACTCCCAGGAACGTTCCCGCCAGGATGTGCCAGCGCTGCAAGGGCAGGGCGAGCAGGTGCTCGATGCGCCCCGGCGACAGCAAACTCGGCGCGAAGTCCGAGCACGCCACGATCCCAAACAGGATGCCTCCGTAGAACACCACGTACGCGCACGCCTGGAACAACGGCCGCAGCGCCACGTCCACCGAGCGGATGCTCGTCTCCAACTCCTTGCCGAACAGCCGCGTGGCCGCCAGCGCCCCGTCCAGCACCTCCAGCTTCAGGCTCAGCGACAGCACCAGCAGCACCAGCGTGATGCCCACCAGGAAGGCCAGGATGAACTTCCGCGACGCCGCCTCGCGCAAAACGTAGCCAGCAATTCCCAGAACGGGGTTCATGCCGCCGCTCCCATCGTGGCCGTCAGCACGGCCTCGAGATCCTGTCCGTCCCGCCTCAGCTCCACCAGCAGCGCACCCGCCGCCCGCGCCTTGTCCAGCGCCGTGTTCAAGGCCGCCGGGTCCGCCGCCTCGATGTGGAACAGCCCCTCCGAGCCTGCTGACTGGAAGCCCACTGAGGCCAGTGTCCCCGCGTCCGCCCCCGGCGCGAAGCGCACCGCCCATCGCGCCCCGCCGCGTGCCAGTTCCTCCAGCCGACCCTCTCGCAGCACCCGCCCGTTCGCGAGGATCGCCACCCGATCACACACGCGCTCCGTCTCCGCCAGCAGGTGCGAGTTCAGGAACAGCGTGGTGCCGCGCCGCACCTCCTCCTGGAGGATCGCGCGCACCTCCACCCGGCCCATGGGATCGATGCCGTCCGTGGGCTCGTCCAGCACCAGCAGGGAAGGGGAGCCGATCAGCGCCGCCGCCAGCCCCAACCGCTGCCGCATGCCTTTGGAGTACCCACCAATCCGCTGGCCCGCCGCGTGCGCCAGCCCCACGCGTTCCAGCAGCCGCAGCTCCGCGGCTCGGTCCGGCTTCAACCGCTTCAGTCTGGCCACAGTGTGCAGGAACGCGACGGCCGTCCACGCGTTGGGCAGGTGCAGGCGCTCGGGCAGGTAGCCGATCTTCTCACGGATGCGCGGGTCCTCCGGCGAGCCTCCCAGCACCTTCACCGTCCCGCCCGTAGGCTGGACGATGCCGAGGATGGCCTTGATGAACGTCGTCTTTCCCGCTCCGTTGGGGCCGATCAGCCCGAAGGCGCTCCCTTCGGGTACGGTGAGATCCACGCCTCGCAACGCGTCATTTCCCGTGCGCGAGAAAGCGCGCCGGTACGTCTTCCGGAGCCCAGTGACTTCGATAGCGGACACAGTGCCACTCTAGACGATGCCCCCTGGCGCCGATTGCCTTCCTGGGTGAACGGTCGAATAGCCAGGCGGGCGGTCCGCCTGCTCGCGTGAAGCGCTTTACGCCCCCTGTGAAACGGTGTGCGCAGGCGCCCGCATGACGCACCGCAGAGGGCCTCACTTTTCGCGCACTTCTCCCACGCCTGCCGCTGGTCTGGACCATGCATAGCTCCAGAGGACAGGAGGAAGGCACATGAGTTGGCAGGATGTGGTGCAGAAGGAATTGGTTCAGGCGCGGCAGGAACTGGCGGCTGCGGAGGAAGGTCTCAAGTCCGGCACGCCGGCGGCCCACAGCCGCTATCTCCGGGCGCTCCACGAGGCGGAGCTGGCCGAGCACCGCGCGGAGCAGGCCTCTCGGCGCTGGTGGCGGCAGGACCTGACTCCCCAGCCGGTGTAGTGCCGGACGCCTCGCTGCCTGCCCAGCGGGGAGGCCTGCCGTTCACTTGAGGGCTGATGGGGAGGCTCCAGACGGTTTATACCGTCATCACCATGGCCTTCCCCACCCACCGTCCCCGCCGCTTGCGTCGCTCCCCCGTCCTCCGGGACATGGTGCGCGAGACGACGCTGGAGCCCGCAGACTTCATCTATCCGCTCTTCGTCGTGGAAGGCCGGGACGTGCGCCGTCCCATCACCTCCATGCCCGGCGTCTTCAACCTCTCCATCGAGCACGCCGTCGCCGAGGCCAAGCAGGCGAAGGCGCTCGGGGTGCCCTCCGTCATTCTCTTCGGCATCCCGGACCATAAGGACGCCCGAGGCACCCAGGGCTATGCCCGTGAGGGCATCGTCCAGCGCGCCATCCGCGCCATCAAGGACGCCGTCCCCGAGCTCCAGATCGTCGCCGACGTGTGCCTCTGCGAGTACACGGACCATGGCCACTGCGGCGTGCTCGAGGGCGGCCATGTGGCCAATGACGCCACCCTGCCGCTGCTGGCGCAGATGGCCGTCACCTGCGCCCAGGCTGGTGCCGACATCATCGCTCCCTCGGACATGATGGACGGCCGCATCCACTCCATCCGCAAGGCCCTGGACGAGTGCAGCCTGGTGGACACGCCCATCCTCTCCTACGCCGCCAAGTACGCCTCCGGCTTCTACGGCCCGTTCCGTGAGGCCGCCCAGAGCGCGCCCCAGTTCGGCGACCGCCGCGGCTACCAGATGGACCCCGGCAATGCCCGCGAGGCCCTCAAGGAAGTCGGCCTGGATGTGGAGGAGGGCGCCGACATGATCATGGTCAAGCCCGCGCTCTCCTACCTGGACATCATCCACCGGGTGAAGGAGCGCGTGGACCTGCCCGTCGTCGCCTACAACGTCTCCGGCGAGTATTCGATGGTGAAAGCTGCGGCTCAAAACAACTGGGTGGATGGAGATCGCGTGATGATGGAGATCCTCACTTCCATCAAGCGCGCTGGGGCGGACCTCATCATCACCTACCACGCCCTGGAAGCCTCGAAGCTCTTGTAGGCAACAGGCGGCGCCCACAAGTTCCGCGCGCCGCTTGATCCTGGGCGCGCGGACGCGCAAAGTGATTGGCCACGGCAATGCCCACGAAGAAGAAGCGCCCCAAGCGCAAGGCGGCGAAACCTCCGCCCGAACGTCAGCGTCGAGCCGGGAAGCGCCCTGGAGCAGGCCATACGCCTGTCATCCGCGCGCCCGGCCCCCTCCAGTACAAGGTTGTCGAGCTGTCCACCGTGGATGAGGGCTCGCTGGAGCGCACCCTCAACGAGTGGGTCCCCAAGGGCTGGAACCTGGATGGCGTGCAGTTCGCCATGCGCGAGGCCTCCAAGCGCCCGGCCATGGCCTTCGTCTTCTTCACCCGGGAAAGCGAGGCCCCGGCGCATGACACCGAGGAGGCCCGCGAGCGGCTGATGCGTCTGTCCGAGACGGGCTCGCCCACCGCCGAGCTGGCCGCCGAAAACGCGCGCGCCCACGCCAAGCGCACCCAGGCCCAGCGCATGCCCATCAGCGCCTACGAGCGGCTGGCCCAGCTGGCCGGCCTGGATGAGCCCGAGCCCCTCGAGAAGGGCCTCACGCTGGAGCCCGAGGAGTGAACTCCGGTCCTCGCGCGCTGCGCCTCGTCCACGAGGGAGAGATTCTGTCCGGCTCGCCGTATCCCAAGGCCGCGCTCCTGCTGCGCCTGGGCGCACGGCTGGTGGACATCGCCGTGGCCTGGGGCCTGTGGGTCGTCTGCGGCGCCGCCGGCTCCGTGGTGGCGCTGCTCTTCGTGCTCCTGGCCGACGGCATGCTCCATGGCCAGAGCCCCGGCAAGCGCATCTTCGGCGTCAAGGTCATCTACCTGCCTACGCACACGGCCGCGCGCCACCGCGACAGCGCTCTCCGCAATGCCCCGCTCGCGCTGATCATCCTCCTGGGGATGATGCCCGAGGGCCTGGGCCTGGTGGCGGGCGCCGGGGGGCTCCTCGTCATCGGGGGGCTGGAGGGATGGCGCGTCCTCAAGGATCCGCTTGGCTGGCGGCTGGGGGACATGTGGGCCCAGACGCAGGTGGTGGATGGGAAGGTTGTCGCGGGCGCATCCGTTGCCGCCCGCACCCCCGTGGCGCATCAGCGCGCCCCGGGACGACTCTTGTCCGCGGCGAAGATTCGCCGCGGCCGCTCGCTCAGGCGGGCAAGAAGGGGGAAGCCGTGCGCATCGCGCTGACGTACAACCTCAGGCTCTCGGACTCGGAAGAGGAAGCGGAGTTCGACACCCAGGAGACGGTGAACGCCCTGGCGGGCGCCATCGAGCGGCTCGGCCACCGGCTGGAGCGCTTCGAGGTCAGCGGCCCCGCCTCGCGCACCGTCGCCCGGCTCGAGGCCTACAGCCCCGATCTCATCTTCAACACCGCCGAGGGCCGCCGCGGCCGCTTCCGCGAGGCCTTCTATCCGGCCCTCTTCGAGGAGCTCGGCTTCCACTACACCGCCAGCGACGCGTATGCCCTGGCCGTCACCCTGGACAAGCAGCTCACCAAGCTGATCCTCGCCAAGCACGGCATCCGTACCCCGGGCTGGCAGTACGTGGAGAAGCTCAGCGAGCTCACCGCGGAGAACCTGCGCTTCCCCGTCATCGTCAAGCCGAACTTCGAGGGCTCCTCCAAGGGCATCACCCAGGACTCCATCGCGGAGACGCTGGACGAGGTGCGCACCAAGGTGGCCCAGGCCCTGGCCAAGTACCCGGCCGGCGTCCTCGTGGAGGAGTACATCGGTGGGCGTGACTTGACGGTGCCCTTCCTGGCCGCCGTGGACAATGACTTCGACGGCGTGCTCACCCCCGTGGAGTACATCATCGATCCGGCGGCCACCTCGAGCCGCAAGTACTCCATCTACGACTACGACCTGAAGGTGAAGAACTTCAAGTCCGTCAGCGTGCGCGCGCCGGCCCAGATCCCCGCGAAGACGGCCGAGGACGTGCGCAAGATGGCGCAGACCATCTTCAAGGTGCTCGACTGCCGCGACCTGGGCCGGATCGACTTCCGCCTCAGCGACGCGGGCGTGCCGTACTTCCTGGAGATCAACGCGCTGCCCAGCCTGGAGCCCGGAGCCGGCATCTACGCCTCCGCGGAGCTCGAGGGCCTGCACATGGATGGCGTCATCGGCAGCATCATCCAGAGCGCCGCCAAGCGGTACAAGATCAAGGACTCGGCGCGGCGCCAGGGCAAGCCGGCGCGCAAGAGCGGCCCGCTGCGCGTGGGCTTCACCTACAACGTCAAGCGCGTGAAGCCCACCGTGGATGCCTCCGAGGACAGCGAGGCCGAGTATGACTCGCCCGCCACGCTCCAGGCCATCCGCGAGGCCATCGCCTCTTGGGGCCACGAGGTGATTGATCTCGAGGCCAACCAGGAGCTGCCCAACGTGCTGGCCAGCACGCCGGTGGACATCGTCTTCAACATCGCCGAGGGCTTCAAGGGCCGCAACCGCGAGAGCCAAGTGCCGGCCATGCTGGAGCTGCTCGACATCCCGTACACGGGCAGCGATCCGGCCACGCTCTCGCTCGCGCTGGACAAGGCCCTGGCCAAGAAGATCGTCCGCCAGGCCGGCATCCACACGCCCACCTTCCAGCTGATGCACACCGGCAAGGAGCGCCTCAACAAGGACTTCACCGGCTTCCCGCTCATGGTGAAGCCCGTGGCCGAGGGCTCCTCCAAGGGCGTGGTGAGCAAGAGTGTCTGCCACAGCGAGGCGGAGCTGCGCGACGTGGTGAAGGAGATCGTCGGCAAGTACCAGCAGCCGGCCCTCATCGAGGAGTACATCGGCGGGCGCGAGTTCACCGTGGGCCTGCTCGGCGAGCGCCGCCCGCGCGTGCTGCCGCCCATGGAGATCGTCTTCCTCGACAAGGAGGAGAAGAACCCCGTCTACAGCTTCCAGCACAAGCTCGACTGGACCGATCGCATCCGCTACGACGCGCCCGCGAAGATCGAGCCGGCGCTGCTGGAGAAGCTGCGCGCGGCGGCCCGTGGCTCGTTCATGGCGCTGGGGTGCCGCGACGTGGCGCGCATCGACTTCCGCATGGATGACAAGGGGCGCATCTTCTTCATCGAGTGCAACCCGCTACCGGGCCTCACCCCGGGCTGGAGCGATCTGGTGCTCATCGCCCAGGGCGCCGGGATGGACTACCGCACGCTCATTGGCGAGATCATGGCCCCCGCCATCCGCCGCTATAAGGAGCGCGAGGCCCGCCGCGCCGCTGACGAGCACGCCCTCTCCAAGTCCATGCTGGAGAAGCAGTCCGCCGAGAAGCCCGCGCAGGAGGACAAGCCCGCCGGTGGCAACGGCCCTGGGCACTCCGCTCAGTCCTCGGGCGGAGAGCCGCCGCAGCGCCTCGACGTCAAGGCGTGAGCCCGCTCAGGGCACGTCCCGGCCCTCGCCGAAGCCGAGCACCCAGAAGTCCGGCTTGGGCTCGGGCCGGGCGTCGAGTACCCGGCGCAGCTCGGTGACGGGCTCCTCCTGCCCGTCATCCGCGAGCCTGAAGGTGCCGAAGTGCATGGGCACGTTCACCTTCGCCTCCAGGTCCACGCTGGCCTGCACCGTCTCGGTGGGCGAGACGTGGACCACCTCCATGAAGGCCTCGGGCTTGTAGGCGCCGATGGGCAGCACCGCCAGCTTCACCGGGCCGAACTTCTCGCGCACCTGCTTGAAGTGCTTGCCGTAGCCGGTGTCCCCCGCGAAGTACGTCACCCCCGAGGGACCCTGCAGCACGTAGCTCGTCCACAGCGTGCCGTCCCGATCGCTCAGCCCCCGGTTGGAGAAGTGGTGCGCGGGCGTGCTCACCAGCTTCACCTCCGGCGCCAGTGTCACCTCCTGCCACCAGTCCAGCTCCGTCACGTTCGGCAGTCCCTTCGAGTCCAGGAACGCCTTGTTCCCCAGCCCCGCGAAGAAGCGCACGTTCGGGTATCGCTCCGCGAGCCGCTTCAGCGTCGGCACGTCCATGTGGTCATAGTGGTTGTGGCTGAGGATCACCGCGTCGATGGGCGGCAGGTCCTCGAAGCGCAGGCCCGGCGGACGCACGCGCTTGGGCCCTACGAAGGATACCGGGCTGCAGCGCTCCGACCAGATGGGGTCCGTCAGCACGTTCACCCCGTCCAACTGCAGCAGCGTGGTGGCGTGGTTCACGAAGGTGACACGCAGTGCGCCCCGTGCCACGCGGCGAGGAGGAGGCGTGCCCGGAGCCGCATCCGTCCACTCCGCCCACGTCCCCGGGGTCCGGGTGCGCTGCCACTCCAGGAACGTCATCCGCCGCTCCCTCGACTCTTGGTTCACGAACTGCTCGCCGTTGAAGTGGTCGGACTTGGGTCCTCGGTACACGGGCGCGGAGAAGGCGTGGCAGCCCACGACGCCTCCCGTCACTCCCAGCATCAAGAGTGTCCCCATCACGGTGAGCAGGGTGCGGCGCAGGCGGGACATCGGCATGATCTCAAGGCCTCCAGCAGTAGAGGCCTTTTCTACCCCGGGCGGTGGCCGGATGCGCTGCGTCATGAAAAGATGCGGCCGGGGCGAACCTCACCCCAAGGGGTGAAGGGGACCCAGAGCGACGGAGCGAGCCGCTGGTGATATGAACTTGCTCCACAGGGGAGCGTGCAGCCGTTCCATCACACCGCCGGGGAACTTCCCCGGCTCTCGCACGGGTGAGTGGTCCATGTCCGGACGCCAGGTCGGGGGTAGGTACCTCCTTGAGCGGAAGATCGCCGGGGGTGGCATGGGTGCCATCTGGGCGGCGCTCGATCCACAGCTTCAGCGGCACGTGGCGATCAAGCTCACCACGTCGCAGCGACTCTCGACCGAGGGCGCCAAGCTCCAGTTCGAGAAAGAGGCGAAGGCCATCGCCCAGTTCCGCCACCCCAACGTGGTGCAGATCCATGACTTCGGCTTCGACAAGGACGAGCCGTTCATCGTCATGGAGTTGCTCGAGGGCGAGGACCTGGAGACGCGCCTCAAGCGCCGCGAGAAGCTGCCCCCCGCGCAGGTGGCCTCGATCCTCACCCAGGTGTCCCGCGCGCTGACGGCCGCGCACACCGCAGGGATCATCCACCGCGATCTGAAGCCGGCCAACCTCTTCCTGACCCGCATCGACGCCCAGGAGGTGGTGAAGATCCTCGACTTCGGTCTGGTGCGCCGCAAGTCGCCCACCCCTGAGGTGACGCCGGACTCCATGGACGGCATGGTGGGCACGCTGCGCTACATGAGCCCCGAGCAGATCCGCGGGGACTTGTCGCTCGATCACCGCAGCGATCTCTGGTCCATCTCCGTGGTGACCTACCGGGCGCTCACCGGCAAGTACCCGTTCCCGCTGGAGTCCGTGGGCGGGCTGCTCAACGGCAGCTTCCACCCGCCGGACATCGCGCCCTCCACCTACGTGCCCGAGCTGGGCCCCGAACTGGACCGCTTCTTCACCCGCGCCCTGAACGCGGATCCCGAGAAGCGCTTCCAGTCCGCCCAGGAACTGGCCACCACGTTTGCCTCCATCGTCCAGGCCGCCCGGCCCCAAGCCGCGAAGATCCTCGTGGCGGATGATGAGCCGGACGTGGAGCTGATGATGCGCCAGGCGTTCCGCCGGCAGATCCGCGACAACGTCTACCAGTTCGTCTTCGCCTCGGACGGCGAGGACGCCCTGGAGAAGCTGCGCCAGCACCCGGATATCGACGTCGTCCTCACCGACATCAACATGCCGCGCATGGACGGGCTCACCTTCCTGAGCCGCGTGGGCGAGGTGAACCCGCTGGTCAAGGTCATCATCGTCTCGGCCTACAGCGACATGGCCAACATCCGCATCGCCATGAACCGCGGCGCGCACGACTTCCTCACCAAGCCGCTGGACTTCCAGGATCTGGAGGCCACGCTGAGCAAGACGCTCAAGCACGTGGCCGAGTCCCGGCAGATGATGCGCTCCATCGAGGAGAACGCCCTGCTGCGCATGTTCGTCCAGAGCACCGTGTTGGAGCGCCTGCGCCCGCTGACGCAGGGTCCGGGCGCGCTCGTGGGCGAGCGGGCCGACGCCACCGTCGTCTACCTGCGCATCCCGGACTTCACCGCCCTGGTGCGCCAGCTGCCGCCGGACGCCGTCATCCAGCGGCTCAACGAGCACTTCCAGGCCGTCATCCCGGAGCTCACCTCGCGGGGTGGGGTGGTGGACCGGCTGATGGGGGACTCGGCGCTGGTGGTGTTCCGTGGCGAGGAGCACCTGCGCCAGGCGCTGGATGCGTGCATGGGCGTCCGGCAGCAGCTCAAGTCGCTGGTCGACAAGGCCGGTGAGCAGTCTCCGTATGCTCAGGGCATCTGCATCGGCGTGGACTCGGGTGAAGTGGTGGTGGGCGGCATTGGTGGGCCGGAGCTGGGACGCCTGGACTACGCCATGGTGGGCCTGCCCGTGGACAACGCCGTGCGCTTGTCCGCCATGGCCGTCAGCGGCGAGGTGCTGATCAGCGAGCGCATGTGCCAGCGCGTGCGGCTGGACTTCGAGTGCCGCCCCGCCGGCGAGCGCACGCTGCCCAGCCTCCGCGAGCCCATGGCCGTGCACGACGTGGTGAACCGCCGCACCGGCTTCCTCAGCTCCTCGCGGGCGCCTTCCTCCTCCTCGTCGAGCAACTCGAACCAGGAGACTCCTCAGATCGGGGCCGCGCTCTCCGCGCAGAGCGCCTGGTAGAGCGGAGACCCTCGGATTCCGAGAAACTTCGGCCGGGCTGTCGGGGAACGCTCAAGCGCTGCGCCCTGGGGACCTATCGAGGCGCGGCGCGGAGCAAAGCTAGAGTGCTCTGGCGCACTTCGGCGCGGTCGAGAGGTTCCCCCAATGCAGACGCAAAAGCCTGGCCAGTCCCTGTTCGATGCCTATCCCCCCACCGAGGAGTACGAGCTGTCCTCGGGGGTGGTGAGCCAGATCCCCTACACGTGCCGCTCGGTGGATTTCCTGGTGCTGCACGGGCCTGCGGACCTGGAGGCTGTGCGCCGATTGATGGCCGGGCAGCGCTACCAGCCGGTCTCCGTGGGGGGAGGCAAGTGCGCCGCGGCCCTGTGGATCGCCGACTACCACGACACCTCGTGCGGGCCGTACAAGGAGTTCATCCTCAGCTTCCCCGCCTCGCTCAAGACGCTGGAGGCCGTGGCCCACTCGCCCATGGAGCTGCTGCAGGCGGGCTCGCTCCCGGACGCCACCATCTACTGCCACAAGCTGATCCTCAACGAGCAGGTGCCCATCGACTTCGGCCGCGAGGTGCATGGGCACGCCAAGCACCCCACGCCGCAGCCGGTGGACATTCAGTTCTCCGGAGGCGTGTGCCGGTTCAACGTGTCGTGCGACGGCAAGCGCGTGGCCATGGGCCGGGTGCGGCTGCCGGACAGCCCGCTTGCGCCCATGAAGGCCACCTTCGGGTTCGTTACCCCCAAGGAGGTATTCCAGACGCGCAACGTGATGCACTTCGAGTTCGAGACGAACATTCGCCTCTTTGGCGAGGGGGATGAGTTCGCTCTGTCCAGCGACAGCGTGCTTGGCAAGGATCTTGTGGACATGCGCTTCACGCCGCAGGTGGTGCAATACTTGCCCAAGGCGCGGTTCGTGATGCCCAAGCCGCTCAACTGGCGAGGCAAGAAGGAGAACTGATGACTCCCCCGGGGAGGAAGTACATCGATAGCCCGTCCCTCCAAGTCTTCCCCCCGCCGAGTCTCTGCCAGGACGTCACGCAGTACATCTTCTTCCTGAAAGGCCAGCAGTCGAAGCTCCAGGAGCTGTGTGACGAGTTCCTCAACGGGCCGTCGGGAGGTGCGGTGGACTACCGCCCCCGGCTGCCGTTCGTGATGCTTACGTTCCAGCATGTGGGCCGGCTCTCCTCGGGTGCCGAGGGCTTCCAGGACTGGGGCCACACCTCCGAGCGCGAGGCCACCTTCTGGATCGCCGTGAGCGACTACAAGAAGCACGGCCCGGACGAGCTGTGCAAGAAGGTGGAGCTGTTCGTCCCGTTCATCTACTCGGACAACCCGTGGGCGGTGGCTGGGGGCCGCGAGCTGTATGGCTTCCCCAAGCAGCAGTCCACCGTGCTCATGCCGGGCTCGGGGCAGGGCGCCGGCGCGTTCGAGATCTCCTCGCTGGCCTACCGCACGTTCGGCCGGGACTCGGAGGCCCAGGTGGCCCGGGTGCTCTCGCTGGAGCGCGCGGATGGCGAGCCCTTCGCTCATGGCGAGCTGGGCCTGTTGCTGGGAGACGAGCTGCTGCAGAAGCTCGGCGTGCTGAGGGATGAGCTGGGCCAGCTGCTGGACTTCAACTTCGAGTTCGGCGCGCGGATCATCGAGTTCCTGCTGCGGCCCACGCTGCCGATGGTGTTCCTCAAACAGTTCCGAGCCGTGGGCAACAGCACGGGGGCCTGCTACCAGGCGATCGTGGGCGCGGAGGCGGATCAGATCCACCTGCGGAGCCTGCGCCTGCTGCTGCGGCGCTTCCGCCTGAAGATCGAGCCGCTGGCCACCCAGCCCCTCGCCGAGATGCTGGGGCTGGAGGTGGACTCGCGTGGCCAGCTCTTCATTCCCGGAGGGCTGCAGATCCAGTTCGACTTCCGCCTCAACGAAGGTCACCTCCTCTGGAGCGGTTCATGACGAAGAAGCGGGTGGCGGTGCTCGGGGGCGGCGCGGCCGCGATGACCACGGCGTATTACCTGTCCCGGACTCCGGAGCTGCGGGCCGAGTACGACGTGACGGTGTTCCAGCTGGGCTGGCGCCTGGGCGGCAAGGGCGCCAGCGGCCGGGGCCCTCATGGGCGCATCCAGGAGCACGGGCTCCACATCTTCTGGGGCTTCTATGAGAACGCCTTCGCGCTGATGCGTGACGCGTACCGGGAGATGGCTCGGCCGAAGACGATGCCGCTGGCCACCTTCGACGAGGCCTTCCGGGGCAGAGACTTGCTCGCCATGCAGGACTTCTTCCAGGGGCGCTGGGAGCGCTGGATGGTGCCGTTTGCCACCAACGCGCTCCTACCGGGCGAGAGCACCCGCGAACCCACCACCTGGGAGATCATCGAGGCGGTGCTCCGGGTGGCCCAGCAGCTGCTCGGGAAAGTGAAGGCGCACGTCTCTCTGGTGACGCCAGTGGGGGGCTCGCTCGTCGCCCAGGGCGTGGACATGGCGGAGGGCGAGCGGCTGCTCGCGGAGGCGCACTCCCAGGCGCTCCTGGCAGCGCAGGGGCAGGCGTTGGCGGTGTCGCTCGAGGGCATCGCGGATGCGATCCTGGCGGCGATCCGGACCTTCCTGCGCTGGCTGTGGAACCAGGTGGCGTACCTGATCGAGTCCAACTTCCTGCTGTACCAGCTGGGTGTGGGGCTGGACTTCCTCATCGCCAACCTCGTGGGCATCCTGGCCGACAAGGTCCTCACGAACGGCTTCAATGCCCTGGATGGGCAGGACTACCGCGCGTGGCTGGCCAGGCACGGCGCGAACCCGCTGACGCTGCGCTCGGCACTGGCGCGCGTCATCTACGACGCGGCCATGTCCATGGTGGATGGTGATCCGGATCGCCAGCTGATCGCGGCCGGGAGCGCGCTGCGAGCCGTGATGCGCATCTGCCTCACGTACCAGGGGCACGTGGCCTACGAGTTCACCGCCTCCATGGGCGACGTCATCTTCGCGCCGCTCTACGAGGTGTGCCGGAAGAACGGTGTGCGCTTCGAGTTCTTCCACCGCGTCGAAGAAGTGATCGCCGAGGGCGGTCCTGGGAAGAAGCCTCGTGTTACCCGGCTGCGGATCGGCCGGCAGGTGGACCTGAAGGAGCCGGCGGCGGGGTATGACCCCTTCGTCTCCGTGAAGAACCTGCCGTGCTGGCCGGACAAGCCGAACTACGATCAGATCGTCCAGGGTGAGCAGCTGCTCCGGGAGAACATCGATCTGGAGTCCTTCTACACGCCTTGGAAGAACGTGGCCGAGCGCGTGCTCGAGGTGGGCAAGGACTTCGACGAGGTGGTGTTCGGCATCCCGGTGGGCTCGGTGCGCTTCCTGTGCCCGACGCTGCTGGAGCTCAGCCCGGCGTGGCGGAAGATGGTGCAGGAGGTGGCCTCCATCGAGACGCAGGCCTTCCAGCTGTGGCTCTCGAAGGATCAGCGGGCGCTGGGGTGGACGGTGGGGAGCCCCATGCTCACCGCGTACGTCGAGCCGCTCGACACCTGGGCGGACATGACGAGCCTGCTGCCCCGCGAGGGCTGGGCCCAGCCCAATGCGCCGCTCACGGTGGCGTACTTCTGTGGCCCGCTGCCCGGCCCCACGGTGGCGCCTCCGCCCACCGAGCACGGCTACCCGGCGCTCCGCAAGGAACTGGCCCGGCAGAACGCTCTGAACTTTCTGCGCAATGACATCGGCGTGCTGTGGCCCAAGGCGACCCAGCCGAACAACCCGCCGGTGTTTGACTGGACGCTGCTGGTGCCGTCGAACGAGGGGTCTGGGGAGGCGCGCTTCGACACCCAGTACTGGCGCGCCAACGTGGATCCGGGCGAGCGCTACACGCTGGCGCTGCCGGGGACTCGCGAGGCGAGGATCCAGCCGGGCGCCACGGGCTTCGAGAACCTGACCCTGTGTGGCGATTGGGTCGACAACAGCTTCTACATCGGAGCGGCCGAGGGCGCCGTCATCTCCGGCATGCAGGCGTTCCGTGCACTCACGGGCAAGCCGCTGCGCATCGCTGGCGAAGCGTTCTGGTACCGCTGAGGCACGACATCCATGAGCACGGAACAGCAGGTGCGGGGACGGAAGCGCAAGATCGTCATCTTGGGGGGCGGCGTGGGCGCGATGACGGCCGCGTTTGGGCTGACGAACTACCCCGGCTGGCAGGACCACTACGAGATCAGCCTCTACAGCTTGGGGTGGCGGCTCGGAGGCAAGGGCGCCAGCGGGCGGAACAAGGACGCGAGCCAGCGCATCGAGGAGCACGGCCTCCATGTGTGGATGGGGCACTACGAGAACGCGTTCCGGGTGATGCGCCAGGCCTACCAGGAGCTGGGGCGGCCCAAGGGTGCGCCGCTCGCCACGGTGGACGAGGCCTTCAAGAAGCAGTCGCTGATTACGCTCTTCGAGCGCACGGCGACAGGGTGGGGGGACTGGGATTTTCCGTTCGCCACCAACTCGGAAGAGCCGGGGACGGGGGAGGGGGAAGATCTGCCGACGCTCGTCACGTATCTGGAGCGCGGGCTGCAGGCGCTGCTGAACCTGCTGAACCAGGCGCCGGGAGCGGGGCTCGCGGCGGCGACGCCGGCTCCGGATGCGCTGCCATCGCGAGTGGAGGGTGTGCTGCGGGCGCTGGGGCTGTCGATCTTCCCGAAGGCCGGTGTGCCGGGCATTGGGCGGACGCTGCAACTGGCGCAGCTGCTGGCGGCTCGGTTGCCGCGGTTCCCGGGGGAGCAGGATCCGGGGCAGGTCGAGGCGCTCGTGTGGCTGCTGGAGGAGGTGCTGGCGCGGCTGTCCGCGCGGTTCACGCGGAATCTGGAGAACAGCTCGGTCCGGAAGATCTGGGCGATCCTGGAGCTGGGGCTCGTGCTGGCGCGCGGGGTGCTGAAGGATGGAGTGCTGCGCACGGGCTTCAATGCCATCGACGGCGAGGACTTCCGGGCGTGGCTGAAGCGCCACGGGGCCAGTGACTTCACGCTGTACCGCTCGCCGCTGGTGAAGGGGATGTACCAGCTGCTGTTCGCGTACGTTCAGGGCCACCCGCACCGGCAGCTGCTCGCGGCAGGGGTGGCGGCGCGCTTCATGGTGCGCATGGCGCTGAACTACAAGGGAGCGGTCTTCTACAAGATGCGCGCGGGCATGGGCGACGTGGTCTTCACGCCCCTGTACGAGGTGCTCAAGCGGCGCGGGGTTCAGTTCCACTTTTTCCACAAGGTGAACCAGCTGCGCGTGCATTCGCTCACGCGGAATGTGGACCGGGTGGAGATGACGCGGCAGGTGGAGCTGAAGAACCCGGCGGCGGGGTATCAGCCGCTGGTGGATGTGCTGGGGCTGCCCTGCTGGCCGGATCGGCCGCAGTACGATCAGATCGTGGATGGTCAGGAGCTGGAGGCGTCTGGGATCAACCTGGAGTCGTCCTGGGCGCGGCCGTGGAAGGGCGAGCAGCCGGTGACGCTGGAGAGGGGCCGGGACTACGACGTGCTGGTGATGGGGATCTCACTGGGGGCGTTCCCGTATGTGGCCTCGGAGTTGATGGCGCACAGCGACCGGTGGAAGCGGATGGTCGAGGCGCTGCAGACGAACCAGACGCTGGGCGTGCAGCTGTGGCTGTCGAAGTCGCTCGCGGAGCTGGGGTGGAAGGAAGACCCGACAGTGATGACGGGCTACGCCGAGCCGCTGAACACGTACGCGGACATGGCCCAGGTGATTCCTCGGGAGAAGTGGGCGGGGGGGACGGTGAAGGACATCGCGTACTTCACGGCGCCGCTGGTGGACGCGCCGGTGATTCCTCCGTTCACGGACCATGACTTCCCGCGGCGGGAGCACGAGCGGCTGAAGCAGCTCTCGGTGCAGTGGCTGCGGGAGTGGATCGGGACGCTGTGGCCGAAGGCGACGCAGTACAACCCCACGGCGCTGGACTGGGAACTGCTGGTGGCTCCGAGCGGGGCGAAGGGCGTGGCACGGTTCGACAGCCAGTTCTGGCGGGCGAACATCGATCCGAGCGAGCGGTACGTGATGTCCCCGCCGGGCTCGACGGCCGCGCGGTTGGGCTCACACGACTCGGACTATCCGAACCTGTATCTGGCGGGAGACTGGACGCTGACGGGGCTCAACTGCGGCTGCGTGGAGGCGGCGGTGATGTCCGGGCTCCAGGCCTCACAGGCCATCTCGGGGTACCCGGAGCACATTGCCGGGGAGAGCGACTTCTGAGCTTCCCTGGACTGTCAGAGTCAGACCGGAGGGCTGGCGCGCAGCCCCTCTCCCGGCAGCATCACGATGAACTCCGCGTACTTGCCCTCCTCGGACTCCACCGACAGCTTGCCGCCCAGGGACACCACCACGATCTCGTGGCTGATCGACAACCCTAGGCCCGTGCCTTCTCCCGCGGGCTTCGTCGTGAAGAACGGTGTGAAGAGCTTCTCCTTCTGTGTCGCCGAGATCCCCTTCCCGTTGTCCCGTACCCGGATCTCCACGTCCTTCCCCGTCCAGCGCGTCGTTACCCGGACCCGCGCTTCTTCCTTGCTCCCCGGCTGCTGCGCCTTATCGCTCGCCGCGTAGCACGCGTTGTCCACCAGGTTCAGCACCACCCGCCGGATGTCGTCCGAGACCAGGTTCACTTCCGGCACCGTCGCGTCGAACGATGTCTCGATCACCACGTTGCGCCGCGTGCTCTTCGCCTTCAGCCCGTGGTGCACCAGCCGCACTGCCTCCTCCACCAGCTGGTTTACGTTCGTCGACCGCTTGTCCCCACGCTTCCCGCCCCGTGCGTGCTGCAGCATCCCGTCGATGATCCCCACCGCCCGCTGGCCATGCTCGCGGATCTTCCGCGTGTTCAGCTCCAGCTCGCTCAGGATGTCCTCGAAGTCCTGCTTCTGGATGGGCGTCATCGGCTGCGCCGTGGGCACCACCTCCCGCAGCTCGCGCACCCGCTCGTTCGACAGCACCGCGAAGTTGCTCACGAAGTTCAATGGGTTCTTCAGCTCGTGCGCGATACCCGCCGTCAGCGCTCCCAGCGACGCCAGCTTCTCCTGTGTCACGACCTGCTGCTGCATCGCCTTCAGCGTCTCCACCGCCCGGTGTAGCTCTGCGTTCTTGCTGTGCAGCTCCGCCGTCCGGTCCGCCACCCGATCCTCCAGGGTGTGGCTGTAATCCTCGAGCCGCCGGTACAGCTCCGCGTTCTCGATCGAGATCGCCGCCTGCGACGTCAGCATCTCGATCATCTTCAGCCGGTTCGTGTTGAACGCCCCCGACGTCAGGTTGTTCTCCAGATAGAACAGCCCCAGCACCTGCCCGCGGTGCCGGATCGGCGAGCACATCACCGACCGCACCTTGTGCTCCACCACGTACGGATCGGTGCGCCATGGATCCGTTGCCAGCACGTCATCCAGCAGCGCATGCGCGCCGCTCTGCAGCACCTGGCTCACGATGCCGTGGCAGAGCACCTTGCTCTGCGCCAGGGGCTCGGCTTCCTTCTCGGTCGCGTTCTCCCGGTTGCTGATCTCCCCCGTGGCCTCGACGAAGAACTCCTGGCCTCGCCGCAGCACCAGCACGCCCCGCTGCGCCCCCGCACTCTCCATCACCACGTGGATCAGGTTCGCCACCAGCTGCGGGAACAAGATCTCGCTGGAGATCGCCTGCGATGCCTTCATCGCCGACGTCATGTCCAGCGCCTCGGCCATCGAGTCCGACGTCGTCTGGTGTGTCGAGCTGCCCCCCGTTTGCAGCGTGGGGTGCGTCGAGCCCGTCGTCGGCCGGGGCTTGCCATCCCAGCGCCGCAGCGCGCTTCCGTGAGAGAGCAGATGGTTGGACTGCTCGGCCTGAAGCAGCCGCGCCTTTGCCGTGGCCCCCCAACGCTCGTACGCGTAGAGCGCCTCGAGCAGGTATGCTGAGGCCTGCAAGTGACGGCCCTCCGCCTGCAAGAACCGGAAGGCCTGCTCGCACGCGATCGCTTCCACCCCCAGGAACTCGCTGGCCCGCGCCGCCGCGACGGCACGCTCGTACTCGGCCAGCGCCTCGGGATCTTGCCCCTTCAGCCGGTGAAGCTCCGCGCTCACCAGCCGGTGGTGTGGCGAGAAATTCTCGGGGCACCGGCTCGCGTACTTTTCCAACGACGCACGGTGCTGCTCCATCACCTGCAGCAGCGCCTCCTTCCGCTCCGCGCTCGCCTCCCCGTACACCGCCGCCGCGCTCATTGCGTGGTAGAACGCATGCGTGGCCACGTGGAAGAGGCCCGAGATGAACGGCAGCAGCGGTACCGTCTCTTCCGCCTTCGCCAGCGCTTCCTCTGGTTGCCGCATCAGGAAGTGCCGCTCGGCCGCCGCCAGATACACGTAGGCCTGTGCCGTGTGCCCCGCAGTGGTGGCCGGAGCCACCGGCGGCGCCTCCTCGCCCATCAGCGCCAGCAGCGTCCGGTGCGTGCTCAGGAACATCTGCAGCGAGTCCGGATCCTTCTTCGCCTCGATGAACTCGATGAACCGCCGGTTCTCGTTCAGGATCTCCGGCAGCGGATCTCCCACCGCCACCCGCCGCCAGAGCCGCACGGTGATGCAGTGCCCCGCGTAGAGCCAGTCCCCGCTCTCCATCAGCCCCTTGTACGCCTCGGTCAGCTCCGCCACGCCTGCTCGGGCCCCGCGCGTCCACTGGTCAATCAGCCCCGCCCGCAGGTAGCGCACTCGCGCGTGCAGCATCGGATCCCGGAAGCGCGCTGACAGCTCCACCGCCAGCTGGCCAAACTCCCGGCCCGTCCCGGGATCATCCAGCGCCGCCGCCAGCAGCACCCCGTAGATGACGTAGCCGAACGAGGACAGCCGGCTGTTACCGTGCTCCAGCGAGAGCCGGACGATCCGCAGCACCAGCAGCGCGAACAGCCCCTGGTCCGCCATGTACGCGGACGCGGCGATCGCGGCCAGCAGGCCGATCGACAGCTCCACGTTTGGATCCTTCATCTTCGGCAGCGCCAGCAGCTCCGAGGGCTTGCGGCCCCCCAGCAACTGCATCACCGCGCCGATCTCCGCCCCAATCTCCGCCTGGCCCACCGTGGTGGGGATCTCCACCCCGAGCAGCCGCAGCCCCTCCAGCCCCACCCGGATCGCCTCCGTGTGCTGGCTGGTGAGCGACGCCAGGTTGGCCTGCATCGCGATGACGGTCGCCTTCTGCGCGGGCGTGCGCGCCTGCTTCATCAGCGTGGAGAAGCCCGCAGACGCCGCATCCAGCTCGCTCGCCAGGTAATGGGACTCGGCCAGCTCCAACTGGAGCGTGAAGGCCCGGTCGTACTCCGTCTCCCACGCCGAGGCCCCCAGCAGCGTATTGCCCGCCCGGAACAGCTCGCAGGCCGTCTTGTAGGCGCCAGACGCCTTCGCCCGGCGCCCCGCCCTCAGGTGGATGTCCGCCAGGTCCATCCGCAGCGCGAGCGGCTCGATCTTCTCCGGCGCGTACGCCAGGTGCGGCAGGATGACGAAGGCCCGTTCCTCCAGCGTCGCCGTGGCCCGTGCGTCCTCCAGCAGCCGCAGGCCCACCTGCGTGTGGCGCTCGGCGCGCTCGGGTGCGGGCCGCAGCGAGTACGCCGCCTGGCGCACCCGGTCATGCAGGAAGCGGAAGGACACCTCCAGATCTGCCAGCAGCGGCGTGCCGCCCTCCGGATCCAGCAGCAGGTAGTCCTTGCTCAGCGGCAGCACGAAGCCCTGCTCCAATGCGCTCCACAGCGTCTTCGCCGTGTCCCGGGACGACGCCCCGTGTACCACCATGAGATCGCGGAAGCTGAACACCACGCCCAGGCAGGCGGCCAGCTGCAGCAGATCGCACGTCTCCGGCGACAGGCGCCGCAGCTCGTCCGCCATCATCCCGGCGATGTCGCTGGGGATCTCCCGCGCCTCGATTTTCGCCAGATCCCACTCCCACCGGCTGGCGCGCGTGTTGAACTGGATCAGCTGCTGATCGTGCAGGAAGCGGAGGAACTCGCGGATGGAGAAGGGGTTGCCGCCCGTGCGCGAGTGGATGAGGTGGCCCAGCCCCAGCGCCCGCCCCGTGTCCGCGCCTGTGGCCTCGCGCACCATTCTCGCCACATCCTCGGGAGCCAGTGGCCCCAGGTGCAGCTCGTGCACGGGCGTGTGGGTGGCGCGCAGCTCGTCCATGGCCAGCGCGAGCGGGTGAGACGAGGGCATCTCGGTGTCTCGGTAGGTCCCCACCGGTAGCAGGTACAGGCAATCCGGATCGCGCACCAGCTCTTGGAGCAGCGACAGCGTGGCCACGTCCGCCCACTGCAGATCGTCCAGGAACACCACCAGTGGGCGCTCGGCGGTGGCGAAGGCCTCCAGCGCCTTGAGCAGCACCCGGTGCAGACGGTTCTTGGACTCGGCGGCGGGCAGGGGAGCCGACGGAGGCTGATCGCCCAGCAGCGAGCGCATCTCCGGCACGGCCTCGACGAGCACTGCGGTGTTCACCCCCAGCGCCGCGTCCAGTTGCTTGCGCGCCGCCTCCGCCTCCGCCTCGCCCTCGGCGAGCGCCTGCTTCACCAACTGCCGCAGCGCCTGATGGACGGCGTCGAAGGGCACGCCTCGGTTGATCTGATCGCACTTGCCCGAGGTGAAGCGGCCACGGCTCGCAGCCGTCACCCGGTGCAGCTCGTTGACGAGCGAGGACTTGCCGATGCCCGCCGAGCCCGAGATGAGCAGCAACTCCCCTCGGCCCAAGGCAGCCTTGGCGTGCGCGGCGGCCAACTGCTCCACATCCGCCGCCCGGCCGTAGAGCCCCTGCGGCAGCCGGAACTGCACCGTCCGGTCGAGGATTCCGAGCGGGAAGGAGGTGAGGGGTGTCTTCGCCTTCACGCGGCGCTGGCACTCCTCCAGATCCGAGATGAGCCCCCACGCGCTCTGGTAGCGCGCGTCCGGATCCTTGGCCAGCAGCTTGACGACGATGGCGGACACAGGCTCGGGGATGGAGGGGATGATCTCCCGAGGGGAGGGCGCCACCTGCGCCACGTGTGCGTGGAGCAGCTCGAGCGGCTCGGTGGACTCGAAGGGCCGGCGGTTCGTCAGCAGCTCGAAGAAGGTGGCGCCCAGTGCGTAGAAGTCCGCGCGGTAGTCCACCCCGCGGTTCATGCGTCCCGTCTGCTCCGGCGCCATGTACGCCAGCGTCCCCGTCAGGAACGTGGGGCTGTCCGGGCTCACCGCCTCCACTGCGATGGCCACGGAGATGGAGAAGTCGGCGATCTTCACCATCCCCGTGTTCGGGTTGGCGATGATGTTCTGCGGCTTGATGTCCTTGTGGATGACGCCCGCTCGGTGGATGTGCCCCAGGGCCGCGCTGATGCGCAGCGCGTAGTCCAGGAACGTTTCCACATCCAACGGGCCGCGCTCATCCAGCAGGTGCCGCAGCGAGCGGCCTCCGAAGTCCTCCAGAACCAGCGCCACCCGGTCGGTCAGGTCCTCAACCCCCAGCACGCGGATGATGCCCTCGCCCTCCACGCGGCGGGCGATGGCGTGCTCGCGGTGGATCTCCAGCGTCCGGCGCCGCTCCAGGTAGTCCCCGCCCGGGAGCTTGAGGATGACGGGGAGTGAATCGCGCAGCCGAGTGGCCCGGATGAGCATGGAGCGCGTGCTCTCGTGGAGCGTCTCGTGGAACGTGTAACCTGCACGCTGGGGCATGGCGCTATAGCCTACTACTGAGTGCGTGGAGGCGGCGTGGCGGTGCCCCTACGGCCCTATCGGCGGCTGCCTGCATGCCAGGTCGTTCCCAACCCAGGGGATGTCGCTTTGTTGGGCGGGAGGGAGCCGGGGGGGTAGACTCCGGCGGCCGTGTCCGAGGACCGCGAGAAAGCGGACGCTCCGCTCAGCAGCAACGATACCGTCTTGGCTTCTCCGGGGGCGCCACGCGTGGCAACCGAGGGAGGCGCGGGCCTGTTCGCGGGGCGCTACGAGCTCCTGGGCAAGATTGGCCGAGGGGGCATGGGCACCGTGTACCGGGCCCGAGACACCCTGGTGGGCGACGTGGTCGCCTTGAAGATGCTGGAGCTGGAGGACTCGCAGCGGGAGGACCTGCTGGAGCGCTTCCGCCGCGAGGTGCGGCTGGCCCGGCGCATCTCCCACTCCCACGTGGCGCGCACGCATGACTTGGGCGAGCACGGCGGGCACCTCTTCCTCACCATGGAGTACGTGGAGGGCGAGGATCTGCAGGCGCTCCTGAGCCGGGAGCGGGCGCTGGGGGCGGGGCGGGCAGCGCGCATTGCACTGGCGGTGTGTGAGGGGTTGGCCGCGGCGCATGCGGCGGGGGTGGTGCACCGGGATCTCAAGCCCGCCAACGTGCTGGTGGAGAAGGGCGGCCGGGTGGTCCTCACGGACTTCGGCATCGCCCGGGCCATGGCGGGGGAGGCGGCCTCGCGCACGCAGGGCATGGTGGGCACGCCCATGTACATGGCCCCGGAGCAGCTCTCCGGTGGCGTGGTGGAGGTCCGCTCGGACTTGTACGCGGCGGGTCTGCTGCTCTACGAGATGCTCACCGGTGAGCCGCCCTTCACCGGAGACTCCCCCATGGCGGTGGCCTTCGCCCGGCTGCGGCAGCCCCCTCCCGATCCTTCCGGGCGCCCGGGGGTGCCGGAGACGCTCGCCCTGCTGGTGCGGAACTGCCTGGCGCGAGAGCCCGAGGAGCGGCCATCCGGAGCCTTCGAGGTGGCCGCGATGCTGCGGGCGTGGCTGAACTCGGTGGGAGAGCCCACCGAGGCGGTGGTGGCCACAAGCACGCCAGTTCCTCGTGCACCCGCTCCGGGCTCGGGGACATCCACCACCGCGCCGCCGACGCCGAGGACCCTGCCGTCCACCCGGGAGGAGCCCGCGGTGACGGGCGCTGGCGTGGCTCGTTCCACGCCTCGGACTTTTCTCCGCTCGTCCGAGCAAGGGGTGGCGGTACTGCCGCTGCGGTTCATCGGGCCTCGCGATCAGGACTACCTGGGCGATGGGCTGACCGAGGTCGTCATCGACGTGCTGGCGCGCACCCGGGGCGTCCAGGTGCAGAGCAGCGGGGCCACGGCGCGCTTCCGCAACGAGCGCGATCCCCGTGTGGTGGGGCGGGAGCTGGGCGTGGGGCTCGTGGCGGATGGCACGGTGCAGAGCGCGGGCAAGGCGGTGCGTGCCACCCTGAGGCTGGTGGATGTGGCTTCGGGCATCCAGCTCTGGAGCGGGCGCTTCGAGGACTCGGGCGAGGACGTGTTCGCGCTGCAGGATCGGCTGGGCCGGCGCATGGCGGAGGCCCTCCGGAGCGAGCTGCTCATCGCCGCCTACCGGGACCAGGTCTCTTCGGAGGCGATGGCGGTGTATCGGCAGGGGCTGAGCCAGGTGTACTCCATGCCCCGCGTCATGCCCGACGAGCTCATCTCCCCGCTGGAGCGATGCATCGAAGAGTTCCCCGAGTTCCTGCCGGCCCAGGCGCT
Source organism: Hyalangium minutum (assembly GCF_000737315.1). Lineage (GTDB taxonomy): Bacteria > Myxococcota > Myxococcia > Myxococcales > Myxococcaceae > Hyalangium > Hyalangium minutum. The sequence continues at coordinate 248,802 of NZ_JMCB01000009.1, read as the reverse complement.
GCACGCCGTCTCCGTGATGCGGGCCTGGTTCATGCGCTCGGCGGACCACTCCCGCGACTGGGCGGCCGTGGCCCGGGCCAGTGTGGAGCGCGCCGTCCGGGTGGCGCCGGATCTGGCCGAGACACTGATGGCCAAGGGAATGATGGCGACCCAGGTGGGTGACTGGCGCACGGCGGTGGTGTCCCTGCGCTCGGCCCTGGACGCGGCGCCGACGTTCGCGGGTGCCTTGCAGTACCTGGGCAGCCTCCAGTGCGAGGCGGGGCGCGCGGACGAGGGCATGGAGCGGCTGCGGCTGGCCTATGAGCTGGAGCCCAACCTGTCCATCGCCCTCTACGAGATCGCCCGCTGCAGCGCGCTCCGGGGGCGGCTGGAGGACTACCGGAAGACGCTCGCGCAGCTGATGAGCTATCCGCTGCTCCACCTCCCGACGCTCCTCCTGCGCATGCGCGTGGCCTCCTGGCTGAACGAGCGCGATGAGGTCCGATACACACTCGAGGAACTGCGCAAGGAACCCGCCCTGGTTGCACGCAACGCGACGGAGTACTCGGCCGCAATCCTGGGGGAAGTCGCGGTGGATGCCGCGATGGCGGTGTTCGACGACCGGCTGGCGGAGCCGCTCAGTCCCCGGTTCGCCTCCATGATGTGTCAGCTCGCCACGGAGGTGCTGTGCCTGAAGGACGAGCCGCGGCGCGCGCTGCTGTACCTGCGGCGTGCGGCGGACACGGCGCTGATCGATCTGGAGTGGATTGACCGCTGCCCGGCGCTGGCGAACCTCCGGCTCCTCCCCGAGTTCAGCGAGGAGCGGCTCAAGGTGCGCACGCGGGTCGAGGCCCTCTGGTCCGTGTGATGGGCCTGCTCCTGTCGCTGCTCCTGGCGGCCTCGCCCGTCACCGTCTCTGCCGCGGGGGACTTGCAGCTCAGCGCCAGCACGCCCGAGGCGCAGGTGGCGCCGCTCGCCACATTGCTCCAGGGGGATGTCCGCTTCGTCAACCTGGAAGGACCGCTGACGGCCTCGGGCCGCGAGTCCGGGCTCACGGGCGAGGGCAAGCCGCAGGGCCCCCTGAAGTTCAACGCGCCGCCCGCCATGGCCCGCTGGCTCCAGGGCAAGGTGGACGGGGTCTCCCTGGCGAACAACCACGCGCTGGATCAGGGCGAGGCCGGGCTCGCGGAGACAGTGGCGCACCTGCGGGAACAGGGCATCCAGTCAGCCACGGCCTCTGAGGAGGCCGAGCTCGTCCGTCAGGGCCAGCGGGTGCGGCTTATCGCCCGGGAGGTGACCGAGGGCTGGCCGGAAGCAGCGGCGGTGGCGCTGGAGGCGCGGGTGCGCGAGGCCCGTAAGGTGGGGCCGGTGCTGGTGTCCCTGCACTGGGGGCGAACGGGGGCGCTGCTGCCCTCGAAGGAGCAGCGGAGGCTGGCGGCGAGGTTGATCGATGCGGGGGCCACGGCGGTGCTGGGCCACGGGCCGCACACGCCGCAGGGCATCGAGCGGCGGGGCAGGGGAGTCATCGCGTACTCGCTGGGAAACGTGGCCTTCTCCTGCCGCTGCACCGAGGAGCGGGACGCCTACGTGCTGCGCTTCCGCATCGACGCGAAGGGCGCGGCGGTGGACGTGGAGGCCGTGCCGTTGCGAGCCGGGCTGCGAGAGCCGCCGCGGCTCGTTCAGGACGATCCCGGAGCGGCCCAGCTCATTCAGAGCCTCTCCGAGGATCTCGGGAGCGACGCGCGCATCCAGGATGGGCGCGTGCGCATCCGCTGAGCGGGCGGGCCGCGCCGCTCACATCGCCGTGGCGCCGCCGTCCAGCACCACCTCGGAGCCCGTCATCAGCGAGGACTCATCCGAGGCGAGGAACAGCACGGCGTTGGCCACCTCGTCCGGGTGCCCGAACCGGCCAATGGGGATGCTCTTGATCAGCCGCTCTCTGCTCTTGTCGGCAGGGCCCATGGCCTTGGCGAGTGCGTCCACCATGGGGGTCTCCACGAACACAGGGTGGATGGAGTTGCAGCGGATGCCGTAGCCCTTCTTCGCGCAGTGCAGCGCCACGGACTTGGACAGCAATCGCACGCCGCCCTTGCTGGAACTGTATGCGGGGAGGGCCGCCACGCCCACCAGCCCGGCCACGGAGCTGACGTTGATGATGGAGCCCTTGGCGCCGCACTGCCGCATGGCGCGGATGCCGTGCTTGCAGCCCAGGAAGACGCCATCCAGGTTCACCGCGTGCACCAGGCGCCACTCCTGGAGCGAGCACGTCTCGATGTCCTTCACCACGCCAATGCCCGCGTTGTTCACCAGCACGTCGAGCCGGCCAAAGGTGGCCAGCACCGCGTCCACCACGGAGCTCCAGTCGTCCTCCTTGGTGACGTCCAGGCGCCAGAAGCGAGTGGCCTCGCCCAGCTCTTTCGCGAGGGACTGGCCCGACGCCTCGTTGAGATCCGTGATGGCGACCTTGGCGCCCTCGCGCACGAGCATCCGCACCATCGCCGCGCCGAGCCCCGATGCAGCCCCTGTCACCAGTGCAACCTTGCCTTCGACTCGTCCAGGCATGCGTGTTCTCCCCGTATCCTTCGTTAGCGCTTCACGGGTGTGAGCAGCACCTTGCCTTGGCGTCCGCCTTCCATGGCCCGCGCCAGCGCCTCCTGGAGGTTCTCCAGCGGGAAGGTGGCATCCACCGGGACGTTCAGCGTGCCGTCTCCCACCAGCTTCGCCAGGCGCGCCATGAGCGCGGCCTGGGTCTCGCGTGGGGTGTTGTTGAACCAGGGCACCAGCCAGAAGCCACGCAGCGTCACGTTCCGGAAGATCAGGGCCGCGGGGGAGAGGGTGGCCGCCTTGCCGCTCATGGAGCCGTAGTGCACCACCGTGCCGCCTGCGCTCACCGCGTCGCCCAGCCTCAACGTCGCCGAGCCACCCACCGCGTCGATGCCCAGCATCACCTTCGCGCCGCCGGTGGCCTCGCGCACTCGCTCGGCCAGCCCGTCACCGTCCTCCAGCACCACGTCCGCGCCCAGGGCCTTCAGCTCCGGCTCCAGCTCCTTGCGGCGCACGACGTTGATCGTCTTGATGCCCTCCAGCTTCGCCAGGGAGATGAGGTAGCGCCCCACCGCCGAGTTGGCCGTGTTCTGGATGACCCACTCGCCGCGCTGGGGCTTGCCGAACTCGCTCAGCAGCAGCTCCGCAGTGGGCGGGTTGACGGACAGCATGGACATCTGCAGCAGATCCTTCCCAGGAGGCACGGGCAGCAGGCGCTGGGCCTTGGCCTTCATGTGGGTGCGCCACGTGCCGCTGCCCATGGGCAGGAACACCAGATCGCCCACCTGCACGGGCGCCTCGCCCTCCACCTGGACTACACGGCCCACGCCCTCGTTGCCCGGCACGCCCGGTAGCTTGGGTAGCACTCCGTAGAGCCCGGCGATGGTGGCGATGTCCGACGGGTTGATGGGGGTGACTAGCACCTCCAGGAGGGCCTCGCCCGGCGCCAGCGGGCCGACTTCCTCCTCCACGACGTGAATGGAGTCCTGCGGAGCTCCGAACTTCGTCAAACGCGCTGCCTTCATGTTGGCCCTCCAGCCCTGAGGGCGCGGGAGCCTACAGCTTCCCTCGCCGGGTTCCATTCCATAAGGTGCGCCACCCTCCCGAGCCCCGGAGGTCAGCGCTGGCCCTTGCGCCAGGCCTCCAGCTCTGCCTTCTTGCTCGCTCCGACTTCATCCAGTTGCTTCTGCCACGCCTTGCGGTGAGGCCGGAGCGCGGCCGCGATGGCGCGGGCCACCACGAGGTTGCGGTACCACTTGGTGTCCGCGGGGACGATGTGCCACGGCGCCAGCTCCGTGGAGGTGCGGGAGATGGCCTCCTCATACGCGTCCGTGTACTCGTCCCACAGCTCGCGCTCCTCCCAGTCGCCCGCATTGAGCTTCCACGCCGTGCGCGGATCCTCCTCGCGCTTGAGCAGGCGCTTCTTCTGCTCGCCCTTGCTGATGTGGAGGAAGAACTTGAGGACGATCGTCCCGTGCTCGGCGAGCAGCTCCTCGAAGTCCCGGATGTGCTCGTAGCGCTCCTTCCACAGGGACTTGGGCACCAGGTCGTGCACCCGGACGACGAGCACATCCTCGTAGTGCGAGCGATTGAAGATGGCGAACTCGCCCTTGCGCGGCGAGTGGCGGTGGATGCGCCAGAGGAAGTCATGCTCGAGTTCCTCCGAGGTAGGCACACCGAAGGAGGTGACGTGGACGCCGCGAGGGTTGAGGCAGCCCACCACGTGCTTGATGGTCCCATCCTTGCCGGCGCTGTCGCGTCCCTGGAGGATGACGAGCACGGAGTTCATCCGCGCGCCCCAGAGCAGGTCCTGCAGATCGAACAACTCCTGGCCCAGCTTGTCGAACTCCTGCCGTGCATCCTCCTCGGTTAGCTTCTTGGGAGGCTGCTCGGAGAGGGTACTGAGCTTGACCTTCGCTCCGGGCTTGTCGAACACAGTGATGCTCATGGTGCACTCCTCGGGTGAGTCGCGGCGCTCAGCGGGCTAACGCTTCTTCTTCTTCTGGAGCTTGGAGGACTTCTTCTTCTTGTCGCCCAGCGGATCCGGCTTGGGGGGGGGGCGCGCCTGCTGGAGGATCTGGCTGCTGCGCTCGTTGAGCAGGGCCAGCGCGTCGGTGATCTCCAGCCGGGCCAAGGCGCCCATCTGCTTCACGTTCTCGCGGGTGGAGTCGAGGAGCTCCTTGGCGGTGAGCTGATCCCCATCCTCGGCGGCCTCGTCGGCGTGGGCGGTGTGCTCCTTCACGTAAGCCAGGGCCCCAGCCCGCAGCGCCTCGACGTTCAGCGAGCCGCGTCCCCGGGCCTGGGCCGGGTTGAGCTCCGCCTCCACGGTGAGGTTCTGCGTGCGGCGCTTCTCGACGAGCGCATCCTCGTAGGTGAGCTCTACCCGGGCCAGATCTATGGGGCGCACCTGCTTGCCCACGTTGTCCGTGGACAGGTGGAGGACGATGGGGATCGTCTCTCCCGGGCCGATCTCTCCGACGGAGATGCGTGCCAGGTTGCCCTTGATGGTGGCCTCCGCGCCCATCACGTCCACCAGGGTGACGGTGGGGCCCGCCCTGACGCGCAGCTCCACCGCATTGGCTGCGCGCCGCACGAGATCCAGTTGCTGCCGCTTCGCCACGCGCTCGGTGGCGGAGGAGTCGTTCAGGGTGGCCGCGAAGCCCCAGCCCTGCTTGGCAATGCCCGCCATCAAGTCGATGTCCGCGTCATTGCCCACGGCCACCGTGTTGGTGTGGATGCTGCTCTCCTCGCGTGCCACGCGGGCCAGCTCCGCCAGGCCGTCCTGGTCCACCATGCCGTCGGTGGGACGCCCATCGCTGAGGATGATCACCTGCTTGTAGAAGTTCGCCTCGGAGGGGGAGGCCAGCTCCGCGTTGGCGGCGTCGATGCCGGCGGAGAGATCGCTCCGGCCCTCGGCTTGGAGCTGGGAGACGTAGGTGCGCATCTTCTGCCGGTTCTCCGGCGTCAGCGGCGCCACATGGAGGACGCGCGGCTTGTCACTCACGCTGATGATGGCCAGGTGCTCCGAGTCCTTGAGCCCATCCATCACATCCAGCGCGGCCCTGCGGGCGATGAGCAGGTGGCGGCCCGCGGTGGAGGCCGAGTGGTCGATGATCAGCGCCACGCTGGCGGGAGGGTGCTCGCCCGGGGGGAAGTTTGGAGCGCGCAGCTCGAGCACGGCGAGGAGTTCCTGCGGGCCGTTGCCCAGGTAGCGGGGGTTCACCTTCGCGGAGAGCTGCAGGGAGCCGTTCTTGTAGGCCTCCAGCCAGGTCTGCTTCCAACCCTCCGCCCAGTCCGGCACCTCGGGCTCTTGCGCGAGCGCGGTGCTGGACAGCAGTACGGCGGCCAGCAGGAGAAGCGAGGCCCCTCGTGGACTGTCCTGAAGACGCATGGGCTCTCCTCGGTGGAGAGCCGTTCATACACCGTGGAAACCCAGGGCTGCCAGTCTTCATCCCCGAGTGGAACGGCTCCGGCGGAGCGTGTGGCCCCCGCCGGAGTCCGTGTCAGGTCCTGAGGCCTACTGTCCCGTGTAGATGCCGACGGAGCCGGGCGTGGAGGCGTCGCCCAGGAACCCGACGAGGATGCGGCGGCGGCTGCCCGAGCGGTCCACCTGGATGTCCGACACGCGGAGGTTGAGCATCGAGCTGGGCAGGACGCCGCTGCCGTAGTGCTGGATGCTGCTGCCGCGCACGCGGCTCAGGCCTCCGCCCCAGGACATGCCCGCCCAGACGCTGTTGTCGAGCGGATCGGCTGCCACGGACGCCACGTACCCGTGTCCATCCGCCAGCTGCGTGGAGAGCCGTCGAAGAACGTGGCCCGAGGAGCTGAGCTGGGCGAGCCCCCGGTCCCAACTGCCCACCCAGACCGTCTGATCACTCATGACGGCCATGCCGGACACGTGGTCATCCACGCGCTGCTCGCGAGTAGGCCAGGTGGGCTCGGCCACGGCGTCGGGCCAGATGTCGATGCGGTTCCATATGTAGGAACTGCCCTCGGTCTCCACCTGGGCCTGCCAGTAGTTGTTGCCGTTGGTGCCGTAGCGGAAGCGGGTGGAGCGGTTGGCGCCGCCGAACCACACGTCTCCGTTCGAGGCCACCGACACGCCGTAGTACGCGTCGGTGAGCAGGATGCCGCCCGTCTTCGAGGAGTTCCACGCGTTGATGGCCGGATGCACGTGCTCCATCACCCCGGCGCAGCCGTAGTCCCAAGTGCCCGGCGCGCAGCTGTAGCCAGGGAAGTTGGCGCGGCCCCAGGCAAAGCCGTGGTTGGCGCCGAACCAGACGCTGTTCGTCCGGGCGTCATAGGCAATGCGCCAGATGTTGCAGAGCTTCTCCCTGCCACGTGGCTCGGCGGCGACCTTGTTGGGACCGGTGGACAAGTCGTAGTGCACCACATGGATGCCGGTGGCGGTGAGCGTCACCCGATCCGCGTCGCCGCTCTTGTAGACGCTCGCGTCTGGGGTGCGGCCCGCGTAGTAGGCTTGATCCCACTCGTCCTCGCAGGTGGGCATGCCCGAGGCGGGCGGCTTGCCCTGGTAGCCCACGAAGGCGACGCCCGCGGGGCCTCCGGCCACGGAGATGACCTTCAGGTACTTCACTCCCGAAGGCGCCCTCCCGTCGAGCATGTAGCCGTAGGGCCTGAGGCCATCCGCCATGGTGAAGCGGCGGAACCGCGTATGGCCCGCCTGGAGGACGAAGAGTCCCTCCTCGCCACCGGCCACCCAGATGTTGCCGCCCGCGTCGGCGCTCACCCCGTACACGTAGCGGGGCCCTCCTTGGGCGGTGCCATAGAAGGTCCAGCCCCCGCTACCGGGCGGCGGCGGTGTGGGCGTGCTCGTCTCCACCGTCACCACGAGCTGCGGCCGGTAGGCGGCGTTCGAGCTCGTGTTGCGCGACCAGAAGACGGCGCCGTCGCTCCCGGTGGGCACCAGCGCGAGGTTTACCGTGCCGTTGCCGGAGACGGCGGCGGTGACGTCCCACTCGGCCCACGTGTTGGCCGCCACCGCGCCCGCCGTGGACAGGTGCGTCTGCACGGAGGGCTTCGTCTGGAACGTCACCGAACTCTCCTGCCACGATGAGCCCGTGGTGTAGACAGAGGGCCCATTCGCCGTGGCATCCGTCGCATACAGGCGGAGCTTGGCTCGGCGCACGGTGCCGCTCAGCCCGCTCACCTCGAAGCGCAAGAAGGTCTCGTAATCCGGCGACGCATCCACCTTCAGGACCGAATCACCGCCGTAGTTCGTCGCCGGGTTGTTGGCATCCACGCGCGCATCCGCGATGGGAATGAACGTCCGGGCTTCTTCGACGACTCCGCTCTCCTCGGTAGTAATGGAGACCGGAGACTCCGGCTCCCCGCTGCACTGCACCCATAGCCCCACTGCGGCGGCACATACCGCCCACTTCGCTCCACGCTTCCACCCATCCACGACCGACCCCCTGGTTGAACTCCGCGCGCCCCGGTTCGAGTGGGCGCACGTCTACGCTGCGGTGCCTTGCAGGCGGGGTGCCGGTCGGAGTGGCAACCTTCAGGGGTTCGGGTGGGCCAGGGGTTGTTCGGAGGGGGGCAATCTGCTTCCACGCCCTGGGAAGGTGCTTCGCGGGGCAGGGCCGGGGGAGGAAGCGGAATGGAAGGACGCGGTCAGCGCTGGGCCTTCTCCTTCTCCTGAGCCTCCTGCTCGTCCTGACGCTGGGACTTCGGCTTGCGCACCTCGTCCGGATCCGGCGGCTGGCCGTGGGCGCACTGCGTCAGGACGGGCGGATCAAAGCACTCGAGCAGGTTGTCGTGCTTCTCGCAGCGGCCGCGGGGGGTGGTGGCGCACTTCACCTCCGAGCGGTCCGCCTTGCAGTCATAACCGCACTCGATGGCCGTGGAGGCTGTCAGGCAGGCAGGCCGGGGGATGGAGGAGCCGAACTCGTGGAGGGTGCCCTCGGGCGGATCAAAGCACTTCAGCTCGTTGAAGTGCTCGCGACAGACGCCATAAGGCGTCCTGGCGCAGGCCACCTGGCCCTTGGCGATGAGACAGTTGAAGCCACAGGCGGCCTGCCCGGCCACGCCCTTGCACTCGGGGCGAAGGCCCTCGTCCGGGGGGTGGTGGATGGCCGAGGCGGGGGGATCGAAGCAGTACACGCGATCATTGAAGGTGGCACAGGTGCCGTATGGGGTGCTGGCGCAGCGGACCTCGCTGAAGCTGGCGCGGCACGAGTAGCCACAGGCAGTGCGCCCATTGGCGGACAGGCACTTGGCGGGAGGAGCGGGCGGGGCGGAGGCGAGGAGCGTGAGTCCAAGGAGGGTAAGGAGCATGGGCGGCCCTGCGGGTAAGGGAATGGCAGGGCCGTGACGCAAGGGCCGCCCATTTATTCAACGAGGCCTAGAAGAAGCCGTCGAAGACGCGCCAGGAGCTCACCGAGCCAATGGCCGTCTTGGAGGGGAAGGAGGCGGCGCGGTAGAGGGTGGAGCCGCGCTTCACGCCGGAGAAGAGCAGCTTCATCTTGCCGCTGCCGTGGGAGGCGGCCGCCAGGCCCTGGTTGGCGAGCAGCCCGGAGAAGCACTGGCTGCCGACGAGCTTCCAGGTGGAGCCGTTCTGCGAGCCATAGCCCCAGGCGCACGTCTGGGTGCCGTCGTACTGCACGGTGAGCTTGAGGAAGGTGAGGCTCTCCTGGTCCACGGTGTCGGAGGGGACGATGTCCACCTCGGAGGCGGAGGAGGCACCGCCGGTAGCGGAGCGGTACTGGATGCGGAGCTTGTTGTTGTCGGCGGCGCGACAGATGGCGAAGTAGCGGGCGTTGGCGGCGGTGCCAGCGCGGACCATGAGGCAGGCCTTGCCCCACTCGTCCACGTGGCTGTTGGGGGTGGAGACGGAGGCGGTCCACGAAGTGGTGGTGACGGCGGTGTTGGACTCGTGGGCGAAGAGGAAGCTGTCACTGCTGCTCCAGATGTCGCCGGTGTTCACCTCGGCGCCGATGACATCCACGGGCTCCTGGTAGCCGCCGCAGGCCCAGCCGTCGAGGCACTGGAAGGGCCAGCCCAGGGAGTTGTGCGTCACGGCCCAGGTGTCCTGGTGGTAGTTCACCTTGTTGGTGGCGATGTGGTTGACGTTGAGCGGCTGCACGGCGTTCCAGGTGCCCGAGTCGTTCACGTCCCAGACGCGGCCCACGAAGTTGGCCAGATGGACGTTGTTGGCGACGGAGGCGTTGGGAGCCTGGATATTGAAGAAGACGGCGTAGGTCTTCGAGGAGATGCCGGAGCTGCTGGTGAGGTCTGGGGCGACGAAGGCGACGCGGGTGGTGGCGGTGGAGCCGTTGGAGACGTAGGTGTTGAGCTTGCTGGTGGAGGAGGAGAGGTCTCCGCCGGTGAGGACGAAGATGAAGCGTCCGCGCAGCTCGGTGTGGGCGGGCCAGGTGCAGGCGCCGGTGACGGCGGCTTGGAGGCTGGAGACGCCGGGGCAGCCGGCCATGACGTCCGAGGGCTTGAAGAGCCAGGCGGAGGGGAGGTGGGTGGTGATGCGGGTGTCGAGATCGGCGGGCATGCGGCCGGTCTCGAAGGCGTCCTTGAGGTCGACCCAGACGGTGACGACTTCGTGGTTGGGGTTGGCGAGGTGGAAGGCGCGCAGCTCGTCCAGACAGTCCGAGAGGCGGTGGCAGGTGGTCTCGGGCTCGGTGGTGGCGTGGTAGACGTACCAGTTGCCCGAGACGGCGGACCAGCCAGTCTTGCCATTGTGAATGTCCAGCTCGATGGAGCGGATGCGGTGGTAGACGAGCTGATCGATCAGCGCCTCAGAGCGCTGGTACGAGTTGTGGGACGACTTCTGGCGGATCTCGTTGTACGCGGGCTGTGCGAGCGCGGGAGCAAGGGGGACGAGCAGGGCGCACAGCACAAGGAGGAGGGGAACACGAAGCGGCATGGGAACCTTCCCGGGGCGGAGGTGATCCGCGCACCTTGCGGGATTTGCCACCCTTCCGGGAAGTCCCTTTTCTGTGGACAAGGGTTCGTGGCTAATTGGGCATCTGCGGGCTGAAACCTATGTCAATCGAGCCCTTGTTGAAGGAACTCTCCTCCCATCACTTTCCCAATGCTTCCGTTGCTCCTGAAGAGATTGAGGCTTTTGAGAAGCAGCAAAAATGGCGTCTAGAACTGGAAATGTGTGCATTCTTTTTGCACAGCAATGGAGCGGCTCTTCCAAGTCAAATATTTCGCGGATTGTCCTAGATCCAAAGAGCCCGCATATATGCGAAATTCGGACACATGGGTGGATCTGGATCTTGGTATGTCATTGCTGATTTGTCTGACAGCGATCGCGTCCTTGTGGATGTGAACTCCCCGCGGACTGATAATCAGAAGGGAATATCATCTTCAGAGGATGGGCACCTAGAGCACCCAGCGAGAATTGTGTTTTTATTGGCATCCAAAAAGGTGAGGCGATTGCCGCACTTTGCGCAACTGGGAATGGTGTAGTGCTGGTGCCCGCAGTCTGCGCAGAAAGGAGCATTGTCGTATTCTGCGCCGCATTGTGCGCAAGGATAGACTAAAGGAGATCTGCAATCCTTGCAGAACGATTTGGTGGTTGCCTCTACAACTAGGGGATTCTCATATTCGCCTGTAAACTGGTCCCAAGTAGCACATGTAAGGTTAAGGCAAAGCGCGTCTCGAGGCTCCGATCGACTGATGCCAGGTGCCTCTAGGCGGTTCAACGCTCCAAGGAATTCCTTAGCAGTCTGAAAGCGTTGTGCAGGATCGGAATGGCACGCTTTACGGAGTAGTTCCTTGGCAACAGGAGGTAGTTGCAACATGTCAGCAGCAGGAACCTCGGGCATTGAGATGCGGCGGCCTGCAAGCAGTTCAAAAAGGACGAGTCCGGCAGAATAAAGGTCAGTGCGGTGATCGACATCGCGCCCTTCTATCTGTTCCGGAGATGCGTACCGCCATGTGGCAGGGTGTCGCCCTTCTCCAGTGATTCGTGTTAGTCCGGGGATGACACCTAAACTCACTCCTATCGAAAAGTCGATGAGATAGCAGTGCCCGTCTTTCGAGAGGAGAATGTTAGCTGGCTTAACGTCTCGATGCACGAGGCGGTGCGAATGAGCGCAAGACAAGGCAGCTAGAACCTGCTTCATGTAGGAGGCTGCGAGTTGCGGAGCAGTTCGGCTTTTTTCGACTACTGTCTCCAGACTGGTACCATCAATGAACTGCATGATGATGTAGGGTATTGGCGCTTCGCCACGCATGGGCATGTCGCCAGACGAGATCACGAAAGGGATGGAAGGGTGTTGAGCGATGGCGAGCATACGTGCCTCGTGCTCGAATCGCTTCCTGCCATTGGGATCTGCGCGGAACCTTTGGTGATCGAAGAGTTTGATTGCAAGATCTCGCCTCAGGCGCGTCTGGGTAGCCCGGTAGACGTTACCCGAGCCGCCAACACCGAGGCGTGGTCCAAGGACAAGGTTAATTGATTTGAAGTACTCGACGTAATCGCGAGGAGGAGGCTCCTGCGGCGCGCTATCGGTTGAGATGCCTTTGAGCTGGGGTGCACGCTTTGGGGAGTGGGTTGCCATCGTCGCGCCGTCCTTTCGAGACGCTTGAAACGATAGCTCTTCCTAAGACAAGGAAGCCCGTAGGTGTTATCTGAACAGGCGGTCAGGTGGGATGGGGATGGCGCTGGATCCCTGCTCTCGGTCAGGAGTAGTAGGTTCTTGCTTCCTCACCTGCAAGACTGCACGGAGCAGATGTCGAACCTCCACAGGCGCTCCGGACTCTAGGGTCACCGCACGGTAAGAGCATCGCATTCGGCACCATCCAGCCCTAAACGCCGCACGGTATTCATGAAGCGCTCCGTGCCGATCAGAGTTGTCTCGAAGTCGGCCAGCCGGAACAAATCGCATTGATCAGGCAAAGAGGCTGCCTCCAGGATCATAATCTCTGGACGGCGGGCGCCGAGGCGGTCGCAGTGCGCACAGCGCGTGGGGAACTCTGGCAAGAAGCAATCCGGGTGAAGGTTTCCCTGCGCGGTCAGTTCCAGTTCAAGCAACTCCGGCGGGTTCTTTTGACGAAAGCGAAGCCGGGTGGGAAACGCTCGCAGCCCTCGCAACCCTGCCGACTGAAGGCGCTCCCATGCTTCTCGGCGGATGAGCGGCATCCATGCGCTCTGAAGGAAGAACTGGCCAAAAGAGCCAGAAGCCGTTCCTTCCAACGGACCAAACTCCACTCCTGGCAAAAGCTGCGCGCCGGGCGGCACCAGCGGACGGACCAACTCCCGCCGGCGCGCGAATTCATCGAGGGGCTCCGGCTGGGCTTTCTCGAACGCGGCGCGCTCGGGCAGTGACGTGAGATCCACGCTGGGGAAAGCCGAAGCGCTTCCAGCCCAGGTCACGCCACAGGTGGGACAGCTCAGACCCGGCAACCCCCACGGGTGGGAGGCGTCGAGGTGGCCGGTCTGCCGAGGCTCCCGCGCCTCACGGATCCAGTAGTAGCGGCTCATCGACTCTTCTTGGTACGGCCGTGCCGAGGCGTTCGTCAGCATCTTCCGCTCTTGGGTGCCCATTTACGAGGAACTGGGTTCGGCAACACGCAGCCTGCACTCACGAGCCCGTCCACTCCGCGCCCTGTAGCATCGCCTTGAACTGAGGGTAGAGCGGCTCGATCTGCAACGCTTGGCACCACTGCTGGAAGTACTCGGCGAGCCGATCGCGGCGTTCGTGCGTCTCCGCGTGGTACAGCTCGAAGTCCTTGCGGTTCTGAACTTTGTCACCCACCAGCATGGCGTTGACCTCCGCCAGTGGGGAGAGCCGGATGCCTTCGGGTGGCATGGGGCGATGCGAGACGTACTCGTTGGCCACGGAGCGGTACTCCATGGCGAGTCCCAACACGAAGGCCCCGTCAGGAACAGTCTCCAGCGCCCGGGTGATCTGGGCGTACTGGCTCTTTAGATCCGCGTCGCTCTGAACGAGCGGGTGCAGGCAGAACGCTCGCATCGCCTGAAGCGATGCGCCGGTGCAGAGCATGACTGCCAGCCCTTCATGAATGTGGTTCATGAAGGGAACCTGGCTGCGCTTGGCGCTCTGTGTGCCGTAGAAGTTCTGGATGAGCCCGTGCTCGGTGCTCTGAAGCACCCCCGACATCTTGAGGGCGGTCCACGTCGACGGATGCAGGGCAGGGGAGTTTGGCGCGGACATTCAGGGGGAGCCGGTGCACGCACGCGCGTGCACCGGCAGAGCGCGACGGGGTGTCCACCCTGAGTCTGCTATGCTCCTCAGCGAGCGTACAGAGGATGAAAGGACCGATGTGGGTCTGCGACCAGGGCACTTCGGGGAGGAACTTGAACTGGCGGCATACGAGCAGCGGGCTTCTCCCCACGGTGTTCACGATGGGCGCCGTGGCCTTGAGCCACGGGTGTTCCAAGGATGCGCCCCCGTCCGCTGAACCCGGCCGTTCTAGCGCCTCGTCGGCGCGGCCCGCAGGGCCCGAAGCTTCCGAGGCGCAGCAACAGATGCGGGGCGGCGGGGCACCCGGGAATCTGGAGTTCCAGCCGTTCGACAGGCGCCTGCTCGATCATGCGGGAACGTTGGACCGTGCGAATCAATACGCATCCACCGTCATGGTGGCCCCGCAGGGCTTGAGTGTGAATGGCGGTTGTAGCGGCATTCTCCTCCATCCCCGGCTTGCGCTCACGGCGGCACACTGTGTTTGCCCACGGCGTCAGGTGGTTCTCCCGGAGGGAGGGCAGGGGACGCTCATCGACGGGACTGACTGCTCGGCACGCGCCAGTGTGACGACCGTCACCTACGAAGCCTCGGAGAACCCAGAGAGGCCTACCCTCCGGATTCGCTCCTTTGAGGGGCAGGTCCGTTCTCATCCCCGCTTCAAACTTCTCTTGGATGAAGCGGGAGCCGCGAGAACGAGCTCTGCTGATCTCGCAGTGGTCTTGTTGGATCAACCTGAGGGACCTCCCGCCGTGGACGTGCGGCTTCCTGACTCCGAGGTTCAGGCGCAGGAATCCCTCATGATGACCGGTTATGGCCATGATCGCGTCGTAGGGGGGCGTCATGGGGCTCGCTACTTCAAGAAGAGTCAGGTGACGCGGGCTCCCACTTCGGAGGACCCTCGAGCGCTGTACGCACAGCAGGGGTCCTCTCTCTACGAGGGCTTCGACGGTGGGCCGTGCTTCCGGGAGGAGGGGGAGGGACGGTGGCTGGTGGGGATTTCGGGCTTGAGCACAAAAGAGGGACTGTCATTCACCAGCACCTTCTTCTTCCGGGACTGGCTGAACTCGGAACTTGAGCGGGCCAGGGTGACGGGGGTTGCTGAGTCGTCAGCAACTCCGCCAATGGCTCCGAGGGGAAGAGTGCTCGATGCCGCACCGTGAGAGCAGAGGCATGCGTTTGTGGGCACTGCTGGGCGTCCTGGGTGTAGGCCTGGGATGCGCAGCACAGGCTTCGGGCGAATTCCCTGCGGATGATGAACAGGCCTCACGCACTCGGTCTGGCACGTGGCCTCGTGACACGCAGTTCTTCATGTTGAACGCTCAAGAGGACACGGAGAACCGCTACCTGTCCACGCTCATTGTCGAGAGCGAAGGCTCACCGTATGCCTTCTGCAGTGGCGTCCTGTTGGAGCCGAATCTTGTCCTGACAGCCGGCCACTGCGTGTGCGTGACCGGCAAATCTCCTGACAGCGTGGACACTTCGACGTGCGCGAAGCGGGCCAAGGTGACGGGCTACGTCTGTATCCGTCCGGCGGACGACGTGCTGAGAGACCTTGTTGAGTTGAGCGAGGTGGGACACCCCTGGACCCATGACCAAGCCAGCCGACAAGCCGCAGTGGGTCCGCATCGCCGAGCAGTTTGAGCAGAGCGGACTGACGCAGAAGCAGTTCGCCCAGCAGCAAGGGCTGCCGCTGAGTACCGTGCAGTCGTGGGTTTACCGGCGGAGGCGCCAAGTGGCCGCGCCCAGTGCACCGCCTGTGCGCCTGCTGCCGGTGGAGGTGGCCGCGCCGGCCATGAGCAGCGCGGGGAAGATGGAGGTGCTCACCGCCAGGGGCGTGCGCGTGAGCTTCACGATGGGCACGGACGTATCCTACGTGGCGCAGTTGGTGGCGGCGCTGGAGCGTGGTGGCTCGTGCTGACGCTGCCCTCGGCGGTGCGCATTGTATTGGCCACCGAGCCGGTGGACATGCGCAAGTCCATCGACGGACTGATGGCGGTGGTGCGCTCCAGCTTTGGCGAGGACGTCTACTCCGGGCATCTGTTTGTCTTCGTCAGTCGGAGGGGGGACCGGGTAAAGATTCTCACCTTCAGCCGGGGCGGCTTCATCCTGTACTACAAGCGCCTGGAGCAAGGCCGGTTCCGGCTGCCGCCGGTGGAGGCGGATGCGCAGTCTGTGAGGCTGGATGCCACGCAGCTGGCGATGGTGCTGGATGGTATCGATGTGGCGGAGGTGAAACGGCCCGCTGCCTGGGAGCCCCCCAACCGCACAGCCGCCTCGTGAAGTAGGAGGGAAGTGCGCCTACCCGGTGGGTTGTTGGAAGCCGGTGCCCCGAGAGCTGCCGTTAGACCATTTCTGCCCCTGGAGAGAAGAGGCCGAGGAGCTGCGCGAGCGGCTCACCACGCTCGAGGCGAAGATGGCCGCCTTGGAGCGGCATGTGTTCGGAAAGAAAGCCGAGCGGCTGCCAGGTGTGCAGCAGCAGCTGCGGGGCGAGCAGTCTGAGCAGGAGGCTGCAGCCAGAGCCCAGGCGGCCCTGGAGAACAGAAGGCAGCGCGCGGCCCGCAGGGCGGACGGGGCTGTGACTCGACAGGTGCACCACGCGGTGTCCGAGCAGCAGCGCCAGTGTCCTTGCTGCGGCAGCCACGAGTTGAAGCCTCTGGGACAGGGCCGCACCAGCGTCCTGTACGAATACATTCCGCCGCGCTTCGAGCGGCAGGTGCACGTGCAACAGGTGCTTGCGTGCGCGTGCGGGCAAGGCGTGGTGACGGCGCCTCCGCCGCCCAAGGTGGTGGACAAGGGGGAGTACGGCCCCGGCTTCATCGCGCACGTGGTGGCCTCCAAGTGTGCCGACGCCATGCCCCTGCATCGGCTGGCCCAGCGCGTGGAACGAGGAGGTGTGCCCATGAGCCGCAGCACGCTGACGGACTTGTTCCATCGCGCCGCCGAGGTGGTGGCTCCGCTGGCCGCGCGTCTGCTGCTGCTCATCAGCCAGGCCCCCGTAGTGTGGGCCGATGAGACGCCGGTGCGCGTGCTTCAGGTGAAGAAGACGAAGCTGGGCTACCTGTGGACCTTTCTCACCCAGAATGAGCAGGGACAGTGGCTCATCGGCTACCGCTTCAGCATGGGCCGCTCGGGCAAGACACCTCAGCAGGTGCTGGGCGGCACCGAGGGCGCGCTCGTGGTGGATGCGTACACCGGCTACAACCCGGTGACACTGCCGGGGGGGCGGGTGCGTGTGGGCTGTTGGGCCCACGTCCGCAGGAAGTTTTTCGACGCGCTGGCCACCGCGCCCGAGGCGCAGCAAGCGTTGGACCTCATCCTCGCGCTCTACCGCGTGGAGGCCCAGGCCGTGCAGGCCGGGATTGTGCGCACCGCGGCCCACCGTGCCCTGCGGCAACAGATGAGTTCCCCGGTGCTCATGAGGCTACACGAGTGGCTTCAAGTCCAGCGCACGCAGCACCCGCCCAAGAGCCCTCTGGGGCAGGCCATCCGCTATGCGCTCAACCAGTGGCTGGCGCTGGGCCACTTCACCCAGGACGAGCGCCTGCCTCTGGATAACAACCGCTCTGAAGGAGCCCTGCGAAAGGCCGCGCTGGGCCGAAAGAACTTCCTCTTCGTCGGGCACGAACAGGCCGGGGCCAACCTCGCGGGCCTGTACGCGCTGGTGGCCACCTGTGAGGCCAACGGCCTCAACCCCGAGCTGTACCTGGCTGACGTGCTGCTGCGCGTGCAGACTCACCCTCACTCGCGCATCGACGAGCTGCTGCCTCACCTGTGGAAGCCGCGGGACGTCGACTCGTCCTGATCGCGCTCCGCTCCAGCCTCAACGCCCCTCGTTCGACTCGAGCTCGCGATCCTCGCCGAGCACAGCACCGGTCCGTCCTCAAGCCCGTCAGCACGTCACTGACCGGACGGATACCTACGTCTACAAGAAGCAGGAGAACGGCTACGTGTTCACCAGCCTCTTCCCACACCTGGGGTGGTTGAAGGAACTGAAGGCGCAGGCCAAGAAGGTGAAGGAGTTGTAGCGAGACCGCTGCCGCCGGTTACTTCGGGAGGCGCGTGTAGAGGATGCCGATCGGACGGACCAGGTGCTCCTCGGGGGGCACGAACAGCGCGCCCGCCTGGCCCGCCAGCGGGTTCGGCGTGTTCCCTTTGCCGTCGAAGCGCAGAATGGCGCCCTTTGCCTGTCCCTCGGGTGTGTTGTCGAAGCCCACGGTGAACAGGTTGAAATCCGCGCCGAACGTCAGGCTGCCCAGGTTGTTCTTCGTGGGCACGGTGCCGGAGTAGTTGGTGGACAGGGTCGCCTCGAGCGCCCGCGTGCCCAGGTCATACCGGCGGATGTCGTTGGCGAAGTCGCTGACGAAGAGATCGCACGCGCCGCTCGGGGTGCCGCAGTCGGGCCCGAACACCAGCCCGAGCAGGCTCACGTAGCCCGCGCCTGCCGGAGACAGCGCTGGCTGATCGATGAAGACCTCGCCCTGGCGTGTGGTGATGTCATAGCGCAGCACCTGGCTGGGCAGCCCCGGGAAGGTCGGCTGTCCGTTGACGGCGATGGTGCCCTCGGTGCTCACGTACAGCTTGCCGTCCGGGCCGAACACCAGCGCATTGGGGCCGTTGAGCCCGCCCGGCTGTCCCGAGCCCGTGGCGAACACGTCCACGAAGGCGCCCGTCTGGGCGTTGAAGCGCAGCACCTGATCGGTGAGGAAGCTGCTCACGTACATCCGCTGGTCCGGGCCAAACGCCACGCCGTACGGACGGATCAGGCCGCCGCCCGAAGCGAACCGGTCGATGAACTTGCCCGTCTTCGCGTCATAGCGCAGCACGGCCGAGTTCTGCGCGGTGTCCCCGCTGGCGACATACAGGGAGCCGTCCGGACCGATGACCAGCGAGTCCGGGGCCACCAAGTCTCCGCTCCCCGCGGTCACGAAGTCCCCGAGGAACTCGCCCGTTTGCTCATCGAAGGAGACGATGTTGTTGGCCCGCGTGTTGCCCACCAGGAGTACCCCTCTGTCTAGGGGCTTGGCGGGCTCGTCCTCCCCACAGCCCACGGCCAGGGAGAGCACACACGCGCTCAGGAGCGCCGTGGCGCGGAAACGAGAAGCACTCCACTTCGAGGACAGCTTCGAAATCAGCAGAGGGTTCATGGCAGGACCATAGATGAAAGAGGATGCGCAGACACAGGGGCTAGGGCATACCCTCCGCCGAAACGCTGAGCCTGGGAGGGATTGCGATGAACTACAAGGGAAGCTGCCACTGCAGAGGTATCGCCTTCGAGGTGGAGGGGGACATCAAGCAGGTCGTGTCGTGCAACTGCTCCATGTGTTCGCGGAGGGGCTCGCTGCTCTGGTTCGTTCCTCGGGACAGCCTGCGTCTGACAACGCCCGCGGACCGGATGGGCACTTACACTTTCAACAAGCACGTCATCCAGCATCGGTTCTGCGCGAAGTGCGGCATTCACCCGTTTGGAGAGGGCACCGATCCCTCCGGCAACCGCATGGCGGCGGTCAACGTTCGCTGCCTCGAGGGCGTGGACTTCACCGCCATCCCCGTCCAGCACTTCGACGGCCGCTCGCACTGAGAGGGCTTTGAGCCTCGGGAGTACCTGACTGGAGGCGGCCCTACGCCAGGTTGGGCAGAAGGCCGTCCCCGTCGTCGCCGAACTTCGTCGCGTTCACGCCCACCGCGCCGAGCATGGACACGAACAGCTTCGCGATGGGCACGCCCTGCGTATAGAAGTTCAGCGGGTCCTTGTAGACGATGTGCCGCCCCGGCCGGATCTTCCCGCCGCCCTTGCCGGCCAGCAGCACCGGCATGTTGAGCGTGTCGTGCAGGTTGGACTCGCCGATGCCGCTGCCGAAGAGCACCACCGAGTTGTCCAGCAGCGTGCCGTCCGGCTCCTGCACCGCCTTCATCTTCCCAAGCAGGTAGGCGAACTGCTCCACCTCCCACTTGCAGATGGCGCTGTACATCTTCTGGCTCTGCGAGCCCGCGGCGATCTCATGGCTCAGCGTGTGGTGACCCTGGCTCACCGGAATGGAGCCGCCCCGGCCGTCCGGAATCGAGAGGAAGGGATAGCTGGTGTCGTCCACCGCCTCGCCGTACATGAAGGTCGCCACGCGCGTCAGATCGCACTGGAACGCCAGCACCACCATGTCCAGCATCAGCTTCACCTGCTGGCGCACATCCGAGGTCTGCGCCGGCCGCGTGCCCGGGGTGCACTGCGCCACCCGCGTCTGCTGCACCCGCTGCTCCAGCTCGCGCACGCCCGTCAGGTACTCGTCCATCCGGAGCCGATCCTCCCGCCCCAGCTTTGCCTCGAGCCGCTCCGTGTCCTGCTTCACGGAGTCCAGCACGCTCAGGCGCCGCCGGCGCCGGGCCTCGGCCGCCTCGGCGCTCTGCGAGCCGGTCTGGCCCTCGAAGAGCCGGTCGAAGAGGATGTCCGGACGGATCTCCTTGGGCATTGGCGTGGAGTTGGCACCCCAGGAGATGTTGTTGTGCAGCACGTACGAGGTGCCGCTCTTCGTGCCCAGCTCCAGCGAGGGGAAGCGGGTGTACTGCTTGAGCTGGGCGGCGGCGACCTGGTCCATGGACATGCCGTTGCGCAGCGGCAGCTCCGCCACCGAGGTGCCCGTGAGGAACGTGGACGTGGAAGCCACGTGCCCCACGTCCACCGAGGAAAAGTGGCTCGGCTTGTTCGCCAGCCCCGAGAGCACCAGGAAGTCGCTCTTGTAGGACTCCAGCGGCGACAGCAGCGGGCTCAGCGTGTAGTTCTCGCCGCTGGTGGTGGGGTACCACTCGGCCGGGTACATGCCGTTGGGAACGAAGAAGGCCATCATTCGCCGAGGTGACGGCTGGCCCGCAGTCTGCGCCCGCGCCAGGGAGGGGGCCATGGCCTCCAGCACGGGCAGCGCCATCAGCGTGCCTGCGCCTCGGAGGAAGGTTCGCCGAGACAGCTCCCAGGACTTCTTCATTGGTGAGCCTCCTGCTGCGAGGTGCGCATCCGGAACGTGGGACTGAGGGTGAGCTGCACCAGCAGCTCCTTCATGCGGTAGCCCTGATCTCCAAAGGACTGCGTGAGCTGCTTCAGCACTGCCTCGTCATCCACCTCGGGCTGGCGGCCCAGGGCGTAGGTGAAGAGGTGGCGCACCATGCAGCTGGGCAGGGCCGCATCCGCCTTGAGCGTGCGGCCCAGCTCGATGGCCCCGTCGAACGAGCGCCCATCCGGCAGCGTGCCGCGCGCGTCGATGGCGTATTCACCATCTGTGGCGCGCCAGGCACCAATGGCGTCGTAGTGCTCCAGCGCGAAGCCGATGGGATCCATCTGCGCGTGGCACGAGGAGCACATGGGCGAGCTCACGTGCTGCTCCATGCGCTGGCGCAGCGAGCCGGTGGTGGGCCCGGAGGGAAGCTGGGGAATGGAAGCAGGAGGAGGAGGGGGTTCTTGGCACAGCAGCCGGCCCAGCACCCACTTGCCGCGCTTCACCGTGGAGTTGCGCGTGGGCGTGGCGTTGAGCGCGAGGATGCTGCCGTGGGTGAGGAGGCCGCGGCGGTTGCTGCTCTCGGGCAGGGCCACCCGCGTGAAACGGACCGGATCGAAGGTGCCCGGAATCCCGTAGTGCGCCGCCAGCGCCGAGTTCACATAGGTGAAGTCCGCGTCCAGCAGATCCAACATGCTCCGGTCCCCTTTGAGCAGCTCGGCGAAGACGAGCGCCGTCTCCTGGCTCATGGCCTGCGCGAGCTGGAGCGAGGTGAAGGTGGGGAACAGCGCGGGAGAGGGCTGCGCCTGAGTGAGCTGGCGCGTGCGCAGCCACTGGCTGGCGAAGTTGTCCACCAGCGCCTGGGCTTTCGGAGCGGACAGCATGCGCCGCGTCTGCCGCTCCAGCTCCGCGGGCTCTTGCAGGGTGCCCGCCTCGGCCGCCGCCATCAGCGCCTCATCCGGCGGGCTGCTCCAGAGGAAGTACGCCAGCCGCGTGGCCAGCTCGTGCGGGCTGAGCAGGTGCGAGCTCACCACGCCGCGAGACGGATCCACCTCCACGCGGAACAGGAAGTGCGGCGAGGTGAGGATCGCCTGCATCCCCACGCCCAGCGCCACCTCGAAGGAGTCCCCAGCCGCGCGGCTGGCCTGCACCAACCCCATCAGCCGCTCCACATCCTCGGAGGTCAGCGGCCGGCGCCACGCCTTGCGCCCGAAGCTGGAGAGGATCTGCCGCGCGCACGGCGTCTCGTTCACGCCGGAGAAGTCACACGTCAGCAGCCGTGCCCGCCCGTCCGCGTTGCCGGAGGCCAGCGCTGAGCTCACCAGATCCTCCGCCGCCAGTGCGTACTTCTCCAGCAGCAGCGAGCCGATGCCCAGCACCTGCGTGTTGTTGTCGTAGCCGTCCACCAGGTCATCTGCGGGCAGCACCTGCGAGGTGGTAGCGCTGGGGCCCAGCAACTCGCGCACTGTGTTCAGGTACTCGGTGCGGGTGAGCCGGCGAATCGCCTGCGAGGGAATGGGGCCCACCGCCACCTTGTCCCCATCGCCAGGACCCTTTCCCTCCGAGTCCGTGGGCATTCCCTGACAGCCCGCCAGGGTGATCAGCAGGGCTCCCCAGGCGCCCCACGAGCGCAGCCAGGGGGTGTTTCTCCGGGAGCCAGCACCGCGACGACCCAAGTCCGTCCGACGCATTTCTCACCTCGTGAGAATCACTTCTCCGAGGATGATGGCATGCATTTCTTGGTAAGTGAGAAGCGAATTCTCACTGGCTGAAACGAGGCGGGGACGGCGCAATCGAGGCGGAGACTTCGGTGCGGACTGGAAGGATTGGCGCCTGAATCCAGACATGCGTACCGCAGGCGCTGGAGACTTCGCGGCGGGCTGAAATCCCGCCGACGGACGGCGAGCGGCTCACGGCTTGGGGCCGGAGCTGACGCGCGCGGGCAGGGCGAGCTTCTGCTTGTCGAGCTTCTTCAGCCGCTTGAGCACCTCGCCCATGGAGGGCGGCGGCTTCTCGTTGAGGGCGTCGAGCACGGGGCCCGAGAGCAGCTCAAAGGTCTTGCCCTCGCGGCCCAGGTAGATGGCGGCCTGATTGAAGACCTGGTCCGCCTTGGGGCCCGTCACCGGCATGTACCGCGTCAGGGTGATGACGTCCTCGAGGCCATCGTCGTTCACGTCCTTGAAGACGGCGCCCTCGAAGCGGAGCACGGGCCAGCTCTTGTCCGCAGGCGTGGGCGCCAGCGTGCCGAGGAGCTTCTTGTCCTGCACCAGGTGTAGCTGGAGGGGCGGTCTCGCGGTGAAGTCCATCACCGGCACGAAGAAGAAGGCGCCGGTGCTCTTCATGGAGACGAAGAGGACTTTCTTGGGGACGGGCTCCTTGCCCCCGAGTGCCTCTTTCACGAGGGCCAGCTCTCGGCCCTTGGGCTTGCGCTGCTTGACGGCGCCAGCCTGAGCGGTGCCTCCCACGAGGCACAGTCCGAGGAAGAGCGGAACGAAGACCCTCATGCGACCCTCCACCTGAATCCAGCACTCGCCGTGGAGCGGGTCTCCACGTGCGCGGACAGTATGGCGAAGAAGCGGCCCGGCGTCGCCGCCCTGTGTCCGCCGTGCACGAGGAGCGGCCGGTGTTGGTCAACCTTTCCGCTTTGCCTGAATCTCGAGGGAGGGTCGGCGCCCACTTCAGAACTTCTGATCCACGGTCTCGGGATTGCTGCGCACGGAGTCGATGGCTTGGGCGCGATCCAGGCCGCCGCTCTCCATGAGGAAGCGCACGGTGAGCTGCCCCAGCCATGAGTAGGGCAGGAAGGCCCTCGAGAAGCCCACGCCCTTCTGGTTCATGTACTGGGCTGACTCTTCGAGCTCGCGCACCACCTCCGCCAGCGAGTCATCGAAGGCCTTGCGCACCCGCGGATCCCCGGGGGATGCGCAGTAGTGCTTGGCCTCGAACTTCTTGATGACGCGGGCGTGGGTCAGCTGATCGTTGAAGAGGCGCACCGGGTTGTCGTCGACGATGATCACCTTCTCCGAGACTCCCTTGGCCTTGGGATCGTCATTGAAGATGCGCAGATCCTTGGAGGGCTCGCGGACGGGGTTGTTCTTCGGCTCCTCGGCCTTGTCCTGCAGGATGAGGTGGCTGTTGGTGAGGACGCCAGCGATCTCGGGGGACTGGAGGAGCGGGGTGCCGTGGAACTTCCACTGCTCCAGCCGGGCGAGGGTGGGATCGTCCAGGTTGGCGGAGAAGATGACGATGGCGCCGCCCAGTGCCCGGATGCGCTCGAAG
Organism: Hyalangium minutum; assembly: GCF_000737315.1. Classification (GTDB taxonomy): domain Bacteria; phylum Myxococcota; class Myxococcia; order Myxococcales; family Myxococcaceae; genus Hyalangium; species Hyalangium minutum. The sequence continues at coordinate 224,828 of NZ_JMCB01000009.1, read as the reverse complement.
GCCTGCTGCCAGCCGGGGATGAGCTTCACGTTCGGCGTGCCAGCGGCCTGCGCTCCCTGCATGACGAAGTCGGCGCACGTGACGGGAGTCCTGGCCGGGTCGTACTGGCTCCAGAGCGTCTCATCCAGATCGAACACGACGATGAACTTCGCCTGGCGGAGCTGCTCCACATCCAAGGGGCGCTCGAACTGGTTCTCTTGCACCCGCTTCAGGGCGGTGGCGAAGGCCTGCTCCGGATCGAGGCTCGCGTTGGCGCGGGTGAGATCGCGGTAGTGGTTCTGCAGCTCGACGGCCTGGGCGCGGGTGAGCGAGTAGCGCTCCATGAGCCGGGTGATGGCGAAGAAGGGAGGCGGGACCTCGTTGGGTTTGGCGAACCTGTCGGTCCAAGCGGGCAGCGGCGGGATCACCCGATCGCCGAGCGGAGCGGGTGGAGCGGTCTGGGCGTCTTGCGGAGGTGGCTCGGACTGTGGGGAGGGGGCAGTCGTCGCGCAGCCGAGGATCGGCGCGGCAGACAGGAGGGAAACGAGCAGCGGCATCGACAGCGCAGGGGTTCGGTTCACGGCTCCTCCCGGGGTAGAGGGAGGAGCCGTTTTACGTCCTCGCGGTGCGGGCCTGGGACTTTTTCGTCAGCGCATCGAGCGCGGCACGGACCTCTCGCGCCACGGTCACCGCGCCTGGGGTGTCGCCATGGACGCAGAGGGTATCGATGGATCCCGCCTGGGCCAGGCGGATCGCGTTCTGCCGGGCCACCTGGGGATCGGTGATGACGGCACCAGGCTGGCCTCGGGGAATGAGCGAGCCGTCCGGCAGTATGCCGCGATCCGCGAATCCTTCCCGAGCGTAGGCGAGCCCCTCTCCCTGGGCCGCCTCGCGCAGTGCGCCGGAGGGCGGGCCGATGACGGTGACGTCGGAGCCGAGCACCTCGCGCACTGCGGACACCACTGCCCGCGCCAGCTCCGGGGACTTGTTGGCCGAGTGGTAGAGCGCACCGTGCGGCTTGGCGTACTTCACCGGCAGGCTCAGGGCTCGGGCCTGGGTGGCGAGCCGGGTGCACTGCTCCACCACCTGGGCGCGCAGCACCTCGGGAGGCACGTCCAGAGCGCGCCGCCCGAAGCCCTCGCGATCCGCGTAGGAGGGGTGGGCGCCGGCCAGGGTTCCATGGCGGAGGCACTGCTCCAGGGCGGAGCGGATGGAGGCTTCATCCCCCGCGTGGCCGCCGCAGGCGATGTTGGCCACATGGGCGAGCGCATAGAGCTGCTCGTCCTCCCCGGGCAGCTCACCGAGATCAATGTTGAGAAGACAGTCCATGGACGTCGCTCCTTCCGCCATCACACCACCGCCGTGTCGAGCCAGGACTGCAGCTCGTGCAGGGCCTGCCGGGCCTCTTCGAGCGCGACGGCACGGAAGCTCACCCTGTCTCCCAGCCACAGCTGTGCGAGCTTGGGCACGTCGGCGCGGATGACGTGTCCGAGCCGAGGATAGCCCCCGGTGGTCTGCCGATCCGCCATCAGCACGATGGGGTTGCCGTCCGGAGGGAGCTGAAGGGTCCCGGGGGCGACAGGCTCCGAGAGCTGCATCCCGGTGGACTCCGTGGGCAGGGGCGTGCCTTCGAGCCGGTACCCCACGCGGTTCGAGCGCGGCGAGATCCGGAAGCGCGAGCCCGTGAAGCGCTCGAGCGCCTCGGGCAGGAGCCGTGTGCCCTCCTCGGGGATGAAGCGCACCACGTCGCGAGGTTCGTACCAGCGCTCCCAGCCTGACGGGACCGTTCTCGGCTGAAAGGAGGGCTGAGGCTCCAGCTCGAGCACATCCCCCGCGCGCAACGGCCTGCCACTGAGCCCCCCCAGTCCTGTCTCGATGTCGGTGGCCACACTGCCCATGAAGGGCCGCGCGCCGCGAGCCAACCCTCCAGCCACTGCCACATACGCTCGCGCGCCCTGAACTCGGGCACCGAACTTGAGTACCTGCCCGGAGCGGGCGCGGTGGGCCTGAGCCAGCGGCAGCCGAATTCCCTCCAAGGTGGCGCTGAGATCCGCTCCTGTCACCGCGAAGGTGGCCTCTTCCTCGAACACCAGCTCCGGTCCTAGGGCCGTCACCTCGAGCGCCGCAGCCTGGGCACTGTTTCCTACCAGACGATTGGCGAGCGCCAGCGCGAGCGGATCCATCGCACCGCCCGGAGACACGCCCCACCGTCCGTGCCCCGGCCGGCCAGCATCCTGGATCGTCGTGAACAGCCCTGGCTTCTGGACGTGGAGGCTCACTGCACGCCTCCGCCGAGCTCTCGAAACTGAGCTTCGGTGATGGAGACGAAGCGAAGGTGATCTCCCACACCCAGGGTCACGGGCGGATCCACTCCTGGATCAAAGAGCTTCCAGGGAGTCCGCCCGATCAGCCGCCAGCCACCCGGGCTCTTGAGCGGATAAATGCCTGTCTGCTGGCCACCGATCCCAACCGACCCAGCAGGTATGGTGGGGCGAGGCGTCGCCAGGCGGGGTGAAAACAAGCGGGGATTCAGCCCGCCCAGAAATGGGAAGCCGGGACGGAAACCCAGCATGTAGACAATGTATTCAGGAGCCGTGTGGAGGCGGACGAGCTCCTCCACGGTGAGGCCCTTCTCTTGTGCGAGGGGCTCGAGATCCGGCGCGACGGACGGGTGGTACCAGACCGGCACTTCGATGATCCGGTGGGGGGTGGCCTCGGGCCTCGCGCGGGGGAGCGCGTCCTCCAGCCAGCGCCGTACCCGCTCGGGATCCACCTGTAGCGCGTCGTAGTGGACCATGACGCTCGCGTAGCCGGGCACGAGATCCACGACCCAGCGCTCACGCCAAGAATCGAGGACGCGCAAGGTCGCGACGACGCGCTCATGGATCTCCAGGGAGATGGCGTCTCCGAAGCGGAGGATGAAGGCTGAATCACCCATCGGTTGGAGGTGAGGCATTTTCGTCACATGCATGACTCTAGCGGTGTTTCATGAAGCGACTGGCGCGAAGCGTTACAGGAGCCAGGAGGTGCGGCCCCACCTGACAGGTCCCGGAAACATGCGGTAGGCCGCCTGTCCACGTTACGATGTCTCCAGGCCCAGGAGGGCGATCACTGGGCCCATACAGGGGGAGTTCACGTTGAGGACCATCGAAATCCCGGAGCTGTATTGCCCGTTTCCAGCAGCCATCAGTCCTCACGTGGAAGCGGTCCAGAAACAGGTCAACCAATGGATGCAGGCCCGGCGCTACTTCCGCACGGAGGCGCAATTGGAGCGCTTCAAGGCGGCCAAGTTCGCCTGGCTGACGGGCCGGGTGCACCCGGATGCCAGCTTCGAGGATCTGCTCCTGGTGGCCACTTACATGAGCTGGCTGTTCCTGGTGGATGATCTGTACGACGAGGCGGAGATGGGGCGCTACCCGGAGCGCTTGAAGGCCCAGCTCGGCGAGATCATCGATCGCATGAAACATCCCCGTCCCCTGCGGGGGGATGAAGGCCCGGTGATGGTGGGCCTGGCGGACCTCTGGGAGCGGATGCGCCAGCGCGGCACGCCCCGCTGGGAGCAGCGCTTCATCCAGACCTTCGAGGGCTACGCCTACGCCTGCCACTGGGAGGCGGAGAACCGGGCCAGCCACCGGGTTCCCCCGCTGGCCGAGTACATGGAGTTCCGGCGGCACACCTCCGCGCTCTATCAGTTCTTCTCGCTGGTGGAGCTGGTGGAGGGAGTGGCGCTGACGCCGGAGATCCTCGAGTACGTCCACGCGCTGGAGGTGCGGGCGGACGATGGCGTGTCCTGGGTGAACGATATGCTCTCGCTCGACAAGGAAGTACGGGCGGGGGACGTGCACAACCTGGTCCTCGTTCTGCAGCATGAGTACGGGCTGAGCGCGCAGGGGGCAATGGACCATGCCGCGCGGCTCTACAACCAGCGCATGCGCGAGTACGTGGAGCTGGAGCGGGGCCTGCCCTCCTACGGGCTGGAGACGGATGTGGCGCTCCAGCGCTACTTGAAGGGCCTGCGCTGCTGGGTGCGCGGCAACCTCGACTGGTCCTACGAGTCCGGGCGCTACGGGAAGGCCTTGGCCGTGATGACCGAGGTGCGGGCCGCTTCCTGAAGGGTCAGGCGAAGGCGCGCTCGGCGGGGGCCTCGGCGGCGGTAGGCAGCTCCAGCGTGAAGGTGGCGCCCTGGCCCAGTCCGGGGCTGGAGCAGGTGAGCCGGCCCTTCATCTCCATGGCCGCCAGGGCGCTGATGTGCAGGCCGAAGCCGTGGCCGTCCTTCTTCGTCGTAAAGCCCTGGGTGAACATGCGCGCCGTGTTCTCCGGGGCAATGCCGATGCCGTTGTCCGACACCTGGATCAGCAGGCGCCCGCTCTCGGAGGCGGGGTGGATGCCAATGGTCAGCCGCTTCTCCCGAGTGCCGCTGGAGATGAGCGCGTCTCGGGCATTGCTCAGCAGGTTCACCAGGATCTGGAGCAGCCGGTGCCTGTCGAGCAGCACGGGGGGCACACCCGCGTAGTCGCGCTCGATGCGGATGCCCAGGTTCTCGAAGGAGACGGCGTGCAGGCGCAGCGCCTCGTCGATGAGCTGGGGCACGTACAGCTCCTCCGAGGTTCCAGCGGTGCGCGCGTACTTCTGCTGCATGCTGATGACGAACTTCATGTGCTCGATGCTGTCGCTGAGCGAGCGCAGCTCCTTGAGCGCGGCGGTGTGCTCTTGCTGGAGCTGATCGGACAGGGCGGACAGGTATGAGGGCAGCAGCTTGCCCTGGGGATCCTCTGTGAGGAACCGGCACAGATCCGGGGTGCGCTCCTCCATCAGAGCGCAGGCCCGGGACAGCCCGGGGAGGCGGGACTGGCGCAGCTTGTCGATGACGAGCGTCGTGGAGACGTTGACGCTGTTGAGGGTGTTGCCCACGTTGTGCAGCACGCCGGTGGCAATCTCCGCCATGCCTGCCTGGCGGGACACGTCCACCAGGGTTCGGTGCATCTCTCCCAGCCGCAGCTCCGCCTCCTTGCGCGCGGTGATGTCCCGGGCGAAGACGGTGACGCCCTTGATGCGTCCCTCGGTGTCGTGGATGGGGTTGACGCTGATGTCGAACGTCATGTGGACACCGTCGAGCTCCTGCTCCTCCTCGTAGCGCTGGCGCTGTCCGGCGAGCGCCAGGGACAGCCGCTGCTCCCAGAGCTCCCGCATCTCGCCGAGGTGCTCAGGGAAGAAGGAATGGCCCACCACGGGCGCTTGGCCGAAGAGTTTCTGGCACACCCGCTTCGCCGCGGTGTTGGCGGTCACCATCCGCCCTTCGGTGTCCAGGGAGATCACCAGATCATCCGTGCTCTCGATGAGGCTGGACAGGTGGTTCTCGCTGTCGCGCAGCTCCTTCAGCGTGCGCTCGATGGTGCCCTGGGCCTCGGTGAGCGCGGAGCTGTGCAGCGAGCCCAGCCCCCAGGAGCTGAAGAAGGAGAAGGCGGCGCAGAAGTAGAGCGGCCACAGGAGCATGTCCGCCAGCCCCCTCGCGCCCTGGCCGAACTGCGTGTAATAGAACGGGAAGAGCAGCGACACACAGACCCAGGCGAGCGCCACGAAGAGTCCCCGCCGCGCGCCCAGCAGGTAGACTGCCAGCGCGGGCTGCAGCATCAGCCCCGCGTGCGTCCCAAAGTAGGGCGCCCCATCCCGCAGCATGACGAGCAACGTCCCGCCTCCCACGAACGAGGCGGCGCACAAGATGCTCGCCGGGAGCAGGTGGGACTTCACACGCCTCAACATCACCGTCGCGGAGCCATAGAGCACGCAGAGGATGCCCACGACGATGCGCAGCCCGGGCTCGGGGAACGTCACCACGCTGATCACGGCCAGCAGCAGCAGCAGGACGCTGCTCCCCGCAAGGACACGGTTGCGCACCAGCGCCGAGGGCGTGCCTTGCCGGAGCTCCTTCGAGAGCAGCGAGTCCAGGCGGTCCAGGATCCACGACCGGGGTTTTCTGGAGGTTCCTTCTGGAACCGAGGAGCGGAATGAGTCAGAGAGGGCCGCAGAGGAGGAAGTGCTTGCCATGATGTACCCCGCTACAGCCTAGCCCCAGGTATCAGGCGCTTCACCCCACATGCACTAAGGGGATCCCTGTGTTGACTGAACGCAACACTTGATTCTGTCCGCGCGCGGACATTTCTTACGCCCCCGCGAGGAGCCCGGCGGAGAGCAGCATAACCCCCCGGGCAAGACACACCCCATGACAGAGAGAAGGACTCCCCGGTGCGCCGGACTGTTGGTGCTAGCCCTGTGTTTGGCGAGCAGCCAGGCCCTGGCTCAAGGCACCTCGGTGTTGCTCGGCAATGTGACGGACACCGTGACGAAGCGCCCTGTGGCCGACGTGGTGGTGACGGCCACGTCTCCCAAGCTGCAGGGTGAGCAGGCGGTCGTCACGGATGAAGACGGCAACTACCGCATCCCCCAGCTGCCCCCCGGCGTCTACACGCTCCGCTTCGAGAAAGAGGCCTTCAAGCCCTACAGCCGGGAGAACATCGCCCTGCGGCTGGACTACTCGGTGCGTGTCAACGTGGAGCTTATTCCCGAGTCCGCGCTCACCGAGGAGATCCAGGTGGTGGCGCAGGCCCCCACGGTGGACATCGGCTCCACCTCCTCGGGGGTGAACGTCAGCGAGTCCTTCGTGCGGAACATCGCCGTGGTGGCGCCGACGGGGAAGGGGGCGGCCTCGCGCTCCTTCGAGTCCCTGGCCGAGCTGGCCCCGGGCGCTAACGCGGACACCTACGGTGTCTCGGTGAGCGGCGCCACGTCTCCCGAGAACCAATACATCGTCGACGGTATCTCGGTGAATGATCCAGGCTTCGGTATCAACGGCACGCCGCTGAGCGTGGAGTTCATCGGCGAGGTGAACGTCATCAGCGGCGGCTACCTGCCGGAGTACGGCCGCTCCACGGGCGGCGTCGTCAACGCGGTGACGAAGTCCGGCTCCAACGAGTTCCACGGCTCGGTGTTCGGCAACTTCTCCCCGGGAGGGCTCAGCGGCAGCCCCACGGAGATCCGCCAGGAGGCGGGCACCATCTCCGGCCGGTCCTCTCTGTGGAACCTGGGCGACGTGGGCGCGGAGCTGGGCGGACCCATCCTCAAGGACAAGCTCTGGTTCTACGTGGGCGTGGCACCCTCGTTCACGCGCTACCAGCTGGAGCGCAACCTCAACGCCCTGGTGCTGGGCGAGAACGGCGAGCTCGCCCAGGACGAGCGCGGCTTCACGCAGACGCGGCCCATCGAGGGCACGCAGAAGTTCTACTTCGCGGATCAGAAGACGTTCCAGTACATCGGCAAGCTCACCTATCTGCTCAACGCGGACCACAACGTGGCGGTGACGGTGACGGGCTCTCCCTCGTCGTCGGGAGGCTCGGGCAAGTTCTCCATCAGCGAGCGCACGGGCGCGCCCGAGGTGGATCGCATCTCGGGTGAGTACGGCGCCATCGCCACCCAGCGCAGCAACAGCAGCCTGGACACCAGCCTCAAGTGGTCCTCCTCGTTCCTGGAGAAGCGGCTGCTCTTCAACGCCACGGTGGGCTGGCATCACCAGAAGCTCTCGGTGCGCGCCTCGGACGGCACGCAGGGCGGCACCATGGAGGGGCTGGCGGGCATCTCCAACGTCACCTGGCAGCGGACCACGCCCTCGCAGCACTCCATCACCGAGTTCGAGTCCCTGCAGGATCCGTCCGTGTGCGACTCGCCCAACCCGGCGATCTCCACGCTGTGCCCGGTGCTCTCGTACCTGACGGGTGGCCCAGGCCGCCTGGATGACGCGACGCTGGATCGCTACCAGGCCAAGGCGGTGGGCACCTACCTGGTGAACGCCGCGGGCCAGCACGTCTTCAAGGCCGGTATCGATCTGGAGCAGATGGTCTACGACCACACCCGCTCGGTGACGGGCCGCACGGTGCTCATCGAGTCGGACGAGGGGGACTACTTCTACGACTACCGCCAGTACGGCTACCTGGTGGCGCCGGATCAGGTGATGATCCAGGATTCGCAGAGTCCGCTGTCCAAGTCCAACGCCGCGGGCGCGTTCGTCCAGGACAGCTGGACGATGCTGGACAACACGGCCACGCTGAACCTGGGCCTGCGCTACGACACGCAGCAGCTCGTCGGCGGCGGGAAGACGGCACTGGTGCTGCCGTACCAGTGGTCTCCGCGGCTGGGCCTCATTGTGGATCCGACGCGCACGGGCCGCATGAAGATCTTCGGCAGCTATGCGCGGTACTACGAGAGCGTGCCGCTGGACATGGTGGACCGCTCGTTCCCAGGCGAGCCGGGCGTGCGCTCGAGCAAGGACGCCACCAAGTGCGACCCGAGGGATCCGGAGCAGCAGCGCGGTATCTGCCAGAGCGACGAGGTGCGCCTGCGCGATCAGGATCCGCTGGACGCCAACGCCCTCTGGAGCACGGTGGGCGCGGGCGCCACCATCGTGGATCCGGCCATCAAGCCCCAGTCCACGGACGAGTTCACCGTGGGCGGCGAGTACGAGGTGATCGCCAACGCGCGCGTGGGCCTGTCGTACACGCGGCGCACGCTGAACATCGCCATCGAGGACATGAGCCGCGATGACGGCGCCACGTACTTCATCGGCAACCCGGGCTACGGCTTCGCCAAGGACTTCGTGAAGCCGAAGCGCAACTACGATGGGATGACGCTCTTCTTCCAGAAGAACTTCTCCAACCTGTGGCTGGCGCAGGTGAGCTACACGTGGTCGCGGCTCTACGGTAACTACGAGGGGCTGTTCCGCTCGGACACCGGCCAGCTGGATCCGAACATCAACTCGGACTTCGACCTGGTGTCGCTGCTGCCCAACCGGAGCGGCCTGCTGCCAGCGGACCGGACGCACCAGCTCAAGGCGTTCGGCGCGCGCGAGTTCGTGCTGCGGCCGGGGCTGAGCCTGAACCTGGGCCTGTCGTACCGGGGAAGCTCGGGCACGCCGCTGAGCTACCTGGGGGCGCACGTGGACTACGGCGCGGGGCAGGCCTACATCCTGCCGCGCGGCACCGCGGGCCGGCTGCCCTGGGTGAACCGCTTCGACAGCCGCCTGGCGGTCAACTACCAGCTGGCGAAGGACATCACGGCCTCGGTGAGCCTGGATGTGTTCAACGTGTTCAACTTCCAGACGGCCACGGCGTACGACCAGAACTACACGTACTCGCCGGTGCTGCCCATCGTGGGCGGCACGCGGGCGGATCTGCCCGGCAAGGTGCTGGACGCCGAGACGGAGGAGCCGATCCCCGACGAGGCCATCAACAAGAACTTCGGCAAGCCCACCGCGTATCAGGCGCCGCGCTCGTTCCGCTTCGGCGCCCGGGTGTCGTTCTAGTCGCGCTGCACCTTGGAAAGGTTTCTCCCATGAATCGACGACTCCTTGGAATGCTGGTGGCCGCCTCGCTGATGGCGGCCTGTGAGACGGAGCAGCCGCCCATTGGCTGTCCGGTGCAGAGCCTCACCTGGGCTGTCACCTACAAGCCCAAGGGCCCGAGCAGCTGTCCGGTGAAGGCCGGCGAGCAGCTCGGCATCCAGAAGTTCTCCACGCCCACGGGCGAGGAGCAGCTGTCCATCAAGCCGGCCACGCTCGTGGCGCTGGACGAGCGGGATCCGGAGCGGCTGGCGTACTCCATCGGCGCGCTGGCGAAGGAGGCGGACGCGGAGGGCTTCTGCTCGGCCACGGTGGGCACGGCGGAGAAGCAGGCGCCCGCCACCGCGGACCTGCCCGCCACGAGCATCACCTACGCGTGGAGCAACGTGCGGATCCTCGCGCTTCCGCTGGCGCCGGGCACTCAGATGGTGGCGGACCTGACGTACACCGAGGACGGGTGTACGGCGGAGTACGAGGTGTGGGGCATGTGGCCGGGAGACGTGGACTGCGCCAACGAGGCGGGGGAGCCGGACAACGGCATCTGCGCGAATGCCGGCGGCATCAACCCCGACTTCTCCACTGTGTGTGACCCGACGCAGCTGCGGTGCGTCCCGGCGAAGCGGCCGCCCTCGCTGAGGTGAGCGGCCGCTCGGCGCCGCGGCCTACACGCGCGCGGCGTTGACGCCGGACTCCACGGCATCCAGCTCGTCGCCGAAGGCCACCTCCGCCTTCTCTCCGCTGGGCGGGGAGAAGGGGGGGCGGCCGACCTGCTGTGTGCCGAAACGGGGGAGGACGGGCGCCAGCACGTAGTTGGCGAAGCACCACGGGAAGAAGTAGCGCGGCTTGAGCTCGGGGTGGATCTCCGGCTCGATGCGGGCGTGGGCCTCGCGCAGCGTGCTCCAGTGGGCGCCGGGCATCTCATGGTGCGCGGCGTGGAGCGCGTTGTTGAAGAGGAAGAAGTTGATGGCCTTCCCCGTCCAGCTGCGGCTGTGGTTGTGCTCGCTCCACGGATCCGTGTGCACGTGCTGGATGTAGTTGAAGAACATGATCGTCCACAGCGCGAACACGGCCGGAATGGCGAAGGCGAACAGCCACACCCGCGCGCCCGCCCACACCCCGTGTAGCACCATGGCCAGCGCCAGCAGGAGCACGTGCGTGCCGGCCCACACCACGTACTGGGTGACGATCTGCCGGAACAGGGTGGGGTTGTTGGTGCGCGCCTTGCGGATGAAGGCCTTGATCGGATCGCTCTGGAAGTAGGACGAGACGAAGAAGTAGGTGAGGGCCACCCAGAGGTTGTGCTTGTTGGTGTACCGCCAGGTGATGGTGGCGTCCCCCGCCTTGTTGACGAACTTGTGGTGGTTCAGGTTGTGGGTGGGGATCCACGCGAAGGTCGGGTACCCGTAGAAGATGGACAACCACATGCCGAACGCGTTGTTCAGCTTCCGGTTCGTGAAGGTGGGGCAGTGGTTGTGGTTGTGGGCGATGACTCCCGCCGACAGCGCCAGGTAGCACGCCAGGGGGGACAGCCACGGGATGAGGCCTGGGTTGGCGTACATGGACAACGCCACCACGGGCATCGCTGCGCACCACAGAAGGGTTCGACGGTCGGCGGAGTATCGGAGCATTCACTCCCGGTCTATCGCACCCGCTGTTTACTGGCCAGCACCATCCCTGGAAGAGGCTGGACTTCGGCTGGCCTCTCCCCGGACTCGGAGGGGTTAGGCTAGATTAGAAGGTGGTCCAAAGGTGTAGGTGAGGCATGGATCCTGGAACCAAAGTGGGCGTCTTTTTTGGGGCAGGGCTCCTCTTGCTCGGGGGCGGATGGGCCATGTTCCACTGGCTGGCCTCGCTGATCGAGGATCCCACGACCTCCGAGGGCCAGGAGGCGGAGGAGCCAGCGGAGCAGGAGGGACCCCCTTCGAGCGGCTTCGACGACTGAGCCGCTTGGGCCGTGGGCGGTGGTACTTCGATTTCGCTCATGCATTGGAGAATGGATGTACAGCAGTCTCGATCGCATCGATCTGGTCACCCAGGACCCCCGGACCGGAAAGAAGTCCTTCCACCAGACGGACCACCGCCCCACCGTGGAGGTGCAGCAGGAGGCCGAGGTCTCCACCCTCTTCGCGCTGACGCGGGTGCTGAACGCGCGGCAGATGGGTGAGCGCGAGGGCGGCGTCCGGGTGCTCTATGTCAGCTTCGAGCGGCCTCCCGACTTCCTGCAGCGCGTCGTGACGGCCGCCGGGGGCCGGCTCATGGTGAACGACGACGATCTCATCTACGAGGGCGTGCTGGGCACTCCCGAGGAGCTGGCGGACGAGGCGTTCCGGAAGCTGGCGAGACGGGTGCTCCGCGAGCGGGACTTGCCGGTGGAGGAGAGGTCCCTTGTCGCGTTGGAGCGTGACTACCTGGGGGCGCCTGGCCCGGAAGATGATGAGATCGGCCACTGGACGCGGGTGGTGGCGCTGGCGGCCGTGGCGGGAGAGCTGTTGCGGACCCGGTGTGGAGGCCGGTGGATCGAGGTGCAGGGCATGGCGACGCTGCCCTTCATCTTTCACCTGGCGCCGGGCGGAGAGTCGAGTCCGCGCATCAACGCGGTGGGCCGGGCCGAGCGCTTCCTGAAGAACGGGGAGCGGGACAGTCTGGTGCACCTGCTGCGCATGGCCGAGGACCATCTGAACCGGAAGGAGCAGCCCAAGCGGGTGCTCCTGACGCTCAAGCCGCCGGACTGGGCAGGCCGGGACAAGACGGTGTGCCGGCCGGTGCTGGAGGGCGAGAAGACGGCCGCCGAGGTGCCGCTGATGGCCTATGGCGAGGACATGCCGAACTCGTTCGCCATCTTCGTGAAGGACGGCACGCGCGAGCTGGAGGTGGAGTCACTGCACGCGCAGGCGGTGGAGACGCTGAAGGAGGTGGAGGTCGAAGTCCAGGAGATCGACGAGACCGAGGGGAAGCTCTTCGTGGTCTCGGGCAGCTACTTCGCCGCGGAGAAGCTCCTGGATGGGGAGTTCCTGCGCGGCATGCACGAGCGGCTGAAGACCCCGCTGCTCGTGGCCGGAGTGCCACGCAAGGGGCTGCTGTTCATCGGGGATGTGCGATCGCCGCAGTTGATGAATGGGCTGATGGCCATTCTGGCCGCCGAGCATGCCAAGAACGCCTCGGAGCCCATCTCGACCACGCCGCTGATCATCTCGGAGGGGAAGATCTGCGGAGTGGTCCGGGCGGTGGAGAAAGAACAGACGGAGCAGAAGGAGGAGCCCCCCACCGCTGCGCCTCAGGACAAGCCGCGGCAGGGGTTCTTCCAGCGGTTGCTCGGGCTGTTCCGGCGCTGAGGCGGCCGGAGCCTACTCGCGCGGGGCTTCCTTCGAGCCGACGACGGTCAGGTTCATGCCGATCTGCACCGAGAGCAGCTTGCCGTCGACGGTGACGGTCGTCTTTCCATTGATGTACCAGCCAAACGAGCCGGTGGAGAACGACTTCACTTCGGCGAGCATCTCCTGGCCGTTGATGACGACCTTGAGGGGCTCGGCCTTCTCGAGGAACTGGGGCAGGGACACGGGGCAGGGGGACTTGGCCATGGGGCGCGCACCCTACCACCGGGGCGCCGAGCCGGACCACTGCGCGGGCGCTCAGCCTCCGCCGGTGCGGCCATCCAGGGTGGCGGTGATGGGAGCGGCCTGGAGGGCCTGGATGAGCAGCGCGTGCGCATCCATCCCCGTGCGCACCGGATGGGAGAAGGTGGCGAACAGCTCCTTGTATCCCGCGGCCACGAGCGCCTGGAAGTTGCTGGTGCTCAGCCGGTAGGTGGCGCTCGGCACCAGCGCCGTGTAGCCCCGCTCGGGGCGGGCGGGATCCTGGAGCACTTGGAGGTCCGTGGGCTTGCCGTCCACCACGCGGTAGCGCACGCCCGTCTGCTGGCTGAACGCGTCCGAGCCCCGCTTGGCCACGCTCAGCTCCACCCAAGCGCGGAGTTGCTCCCCGGTGACGTCCGCGGTGACGACTTCGTTCTTGTAGGGGATGGCCGTGTAGAAGGTCTCCACGGTGATGTCGCCCGGAGGAATGCCCGCGCGGAAGCTGGAGGCGGTGGAGAAGAAGATGTGCGCACGGGCTGCCTTGCGGAGCACCTCGGTGGCCCAGTTGCCGAGTACGCACTCGCCAGAGTTGAGGTTCGCGTCGCTCAGCTCCACCTGCGCCTGGCCGAGTACCCTGAAGCGCTCCGGCCGCTTGGCGACGAGCTGGCGCTGCAGCTCATCCACCTGGGCCTTCGTAGCGGGGGCCTGTGGGCGCGTCTCATCCAGCTTCACGAGCTCGCCTGACACTTGCTGCAACGAGCCCTCGCGGAAGCGCAGCCGCACCTCTCCCAGGTAGGCGCCGTACTGGTACGGAGAGATGAACCAGGTGGAGCTGTCCGGCAACTGGACCAGCTCGTTCTTCTGGTGCGAGTGCGAGCCGAAGATCAGATCGATCCCAGTGACAGCCCTGGCCATGGCCTCGTCGTCCTGGCGGTGCTCGTGGCCGATGAAGACCACGGCATTGACCTTCTCCACCTCGCGCAGGGTCTTCACGGTGTCCTGGGCTGCGGCGAGAGGATCCTTCCAGGAGGAGCCTGCGGGCATGCGATCGGCGCGCACGAGCGCGGGGAAGTCCGGGCCACCGAGGGCGAAGAAGCCGATGCGCACGCCCTGCACCTCGCGGACGACGTAGGGCTTGCCGCTGGGCTTCAGCAGTGGGGTGCCATCGCTCCCCACGAGGTTGGAGCTGATGACGGGGTAGTTCGCGGTGCCCATGCAGCGGAGGAACTCGTCCGCGCCATAGTCGAGATCGTGGTTGCCCACGGCCATGACGTCCACCAGCCCATTGAGCCAAGCCCACTCGATGCAGTGGTACTCGTCGCTCCAGGTGGGGGTGCCCAGGTTCATCGTGTCCCCGCCGGACACCACGAGCGTGTTGGGGCGCTTCCGAGCCTCCTGGAGGTAGGCCACCACGCGGGCGATGCCGGCTTGGTCATGCTGGCCCTCGGAATACAAGGGCACGGCGTGCGAGTGGTAGTCGGCCATGGACAGGAGAGTGATCTCCACGTCCTCCCTGGCCTCCCTCATCGTCCGGCACGCGGGGGTGGCGAGGGCTCCGAGCAGGGCGACGGCCAGGACACGTCGAGCAAGCGGGCGAGCAGGCATGGAGAGGCCTCCTACTCTGTTTTTCCGAGGACTTGGAGCCTCAGAGAGGCGTGAGGCGCCACGCCTGAGGGCCATGGCGATCCTACCGAGAGCGTGAACGTCAGACCCCTGCATTAAACCTAAGTGCATTGGGACGGAGGACACCATGCAAGGCGAGATGGTTCGCAGCGAAACAGGGATGCCGGCTCCTCGCCGCGCGCAGCTCTCGGCTGAGTTGCTGAGGGAGGAGCGGGAGCAGCACCAGTTCCTCTCCCAGTATGTGAAGCAGTGCATGGTGGAGGGGACGGACTACGGGCGCATCCTGGGCTCGGAGAAGCCCACGCTGCTCAAGCCCGGCGCGGAGAAGCTGATCGATCTGTTCAGCTGCACGCCCGAGTTCACCCTGGTGCCGGAGTTCTGCCACGAGGACTTCGAGACGGGCTTCTTCAAGTACACGTTCCGCTGCCGCATCATCAGCCGGGACTTGGGAGCGGTGCTGGCGGAGGGCTACGGCTCGGCCAACAGCCGCGAGAGCCGGTTCCGCTGGCGTCTGGCGCACCGCAAGTGCCCGGCCTGCAGCAAGGACGCGATCATCCAGGGCAAGAGCGAGTACGGCGGCGGCTGGGTGTGCTTCAAGAAGAAGGGCGGCTGCGGCGAGAAGTACGTGGCGACGGACGAGCGCATCACCAGCCAGACGGTGGGCCGGGTGGTGAACGAGGACATCGCGGATCTGGACAACACGATCCTGAAGATGGCGAAGAAGCGGGCCCAGGTGGATGGGGCCATCGCTCTGGCGCGGTGCTCGGACATGTTCACCCAGGACGTGGAAGACTTCTCGCTGGACCTCGGCAGCGGCTCGGCGTCGCGTGCGGAGGGGGCCTCCGAGGCTGCTCCGGCGCTGGCAGTGGCCGAGCCCGGCCCGTCGTTCGACTTCGGCCCGGGCAAGAGCGAGCCGGTCACCCCTCAGGTGCCGCTCACGTGGGGCGAGGGGAGCAACCTGGCCCGGGGGATTGCTGGGGCGCGGGATGCGCGGTCGCTGCGCAAGGTGGGGATGTCCATCAAGGAGGCCCGCGCGGGCGGGCGCATCACCGACCAGGAGCGGAGCGATCTGGAGAAGCTCTACCGCGCCAAGCAGTTGGAGCTGACGAACGCGGCCCGGCCGTCGATTCGGCGGGCCTCGTAGCTGAAAAGCGGCGGGGGCGGGCGGGGAGGGGCTCTCGGCGGGACGCAAGATGGAGGAGAATGGGCCCAGGGAGGAAGCGCCATGCCGGCCACGACAAAACCCGATGCCCGTATCCAGTGGGGGCGGCCTCCCGCGCCTTGGAAGGATCGCGTCGAGTTCCTGCTCTGGCAGCCTGCCGAGTCCGCGCAGGCCCGGGTGCATGAGGTGGCCCCGGACGCCAATGGAGATCTGCTCGTCGAGCTGTCGGAGACGGGGTTCCGGGCGTGGGTGTACGGGCCAGTGACGCGGCTGACGAGGATCTCCACGCAGGCGCGGTGCACCTATGCGGTCGTCCACTTTCACCCGGGGGCCATGCCGCGGCTGGTGGACGCGCACCCGGCGGAATTGGTGGATCGCGCCGTGGAGCTGTGGGAGGTGGGAGGCGTGCCGGTGGAGGCCTTGGGCGAGCAATTGTCTCGCGCCGGTTCGATGGAGCAGCGCTGGGTGCGGCTGGGGGCGGCGCTGGCGCGAGCGAAGTGGCCGCCCCTGGATACGTTTGATCGGGCTTGGCGCCATCTCGCTGCGCGCGGTGAGACGCCAGGAGTGGCCGAGCTGTCAGAGGCGCTCCACCTCAGCGAGCGCACCCTGGAGCGTGCTTTTCAGGAACGGCTGGGGCTGTCTCCGAGGACGTTCCGGAGGATCCAGCGCCTGCAGAGGGTCCTGGCGGGACTGGGCTCGGGGCAGGCAGGCTCGCTGGCCGAGTTGGCGGCCGAGAGTGGCTATGCGGATCATGCCCACCTGACGCGGGAGTTCCGGGCGCTCATGGGCCGTGCGCCGAGCGAGTTCCGCGCGGGGCGCTGAAGCTCCGCGTGTCGGATTCGTTCAAGCGGAGAGGGGAGGCAGGGACGTAGCTTCCGGCGCATGACGACGCGCAAGCTGCAGATCGTGGAGTGCCAGGGAACCGCCCGGCAGATCGGCCAACAGTGGGGAGAGGGGTGCCGGGGGAGCTTCCGGGCCTCGGTAGAGGCGCTCTTCCGGGGGCTGGCCGAGGGGCCCTTCCAGGCCTCGCGGGCGGCGGTGGTAGGGACGGCGATGAAGCTGGAGGCCAACGTTCGGGCCTTCGATCCGGAGGCGCTGGAGCTCATCCGAGGCCAGGCGGAAGGGGCAGCCATCCCATACGAGGAGGCCTTCGCGCTCCAGTGCATGCTCGAGGTGGCCATCAACTACCAGCAGATCGGCGGTATGTGCACCTCGTTCGCGGTGACGGGCCCGGCCACGGCGGATGGGCAGACGCTGGTGGGCCAGAACGTGGACTGGAACCCGGAGGCCACGGTGGATCTGATCCGGGTGCGCTATCCGGATGGGCGCTCGCTGCTGTCGCTGTGCCTGGGGTGCGCGCCGTACTACCACCTGAGCAGTGAGGGGTTCGCCAATTGCTCCAACCTGACGATCGTCGCGCCGCAGCCGTGCCAGTCGCTCGTGCCGCTGGGGGTCTACTTGCCTCGGGCGATGCGGCAGCCGGGCCTGCGCGCGGCCATGGAGGTGTTGGCGGGAGTGGCGCGGGGCTTCGGGGCGTATCTGCTGGGGGATGCCGCGGGGCGGGTGCTGGGACTGGAGAGCACGTATGACGACCGGGCGGTGTTGGAGCCCGAGCGGGGAGTGCTCGTGCACGCGAATCACTACCAGGCGGAGCGGCTTCAGGCGTTGGATGTGACGCACCACTTCGTGCCGTGCACTCATGGCCGCGCACAGAAGCTGCGCGAGCTCATCGACGCGGACTACGGGCGGTTGACGCCGGAGCGGCTGATGGGGTTCCTGGCCGACCACGGCAATCCGGGTGGGCGGCTGTGCCGCCATGACGAGCCCGTGGCGCCTGGGGCGATGCCCATGGCGACGAAGGCGGCGGTGGTGATGGCGCCCGCGCGGAGGACGATGTGGGTGGCTGCGGGGCCCGCGTGCCGGGAGGCCTTCGTGGAGTACCGGGTGTGAGCGTGCGGGAGGGCGTTAGAGCCGGGCGTGCAGGGCTCCGAGCACGGATTGGGAGACGCGGGCGGCGTCGTGCAGCAGCTCATCGGGGAGCCAGTAGTGGAGGACGCGGTCCGCGGCTTCGACGTGGGCGCGGGTGAACGCCATACCCTTGGCTTGGGCCCGCTCGGGGGCCTTGGGCAGGCAGCGCTTGCACAGGCAAGGCAGGGGCGAGTCCGGCTCGTGGGCGGTGAGGTTGATGGGGCCTGCGGGGGCGGGGGCCTCGGCGGGGCCGTTGTTGCCGGAGGGCAGGAGCAGCGCGAGGTCCTCAGCGGCGAGGACGCGGGGCGTCTGGAGAGACATGCCCAGGGCGCCCTTGGCGGCGGTGATGCCTTTGCCGGACTCGAAGCGGAGCTTTGGGATGAGGCGGGTGATGTCGGTGATGGGGATGCGGTTGGGCGTAGCGCGCCACTCTTCGTCCTGGAACTTGAGGCCTTCGAGGACGGCCACCCACCAGAGCGCCTCCTTCGGAGGGCGCACGGTGACGAGGAAGAGGCGGCCGCCGGACTTCAAGGGATCGAGGTGGCGGCTCGCGCTGCGGTACCGGTCGAGGGGAAGGACGTCCCCAGGCTTGAGGCCGGCAGCCTCCTTCTCGAAGACCGCCTTGCTGATGATGGCCAGCATGTCAGGCATGGGCGGGATTCTACCAAGGGGCGCTGCCACATTCACTCCGGGAGCGCGGTCTCCGAGCCGTCATACTCGCCGGAGTGTTGCTGGGCGAGGCGCTCCAGTTCGTCGCGGACGGTGAGCGCGGCCTCATCCTCGGAGGAGGAGAGGGTGTGGTGGACGAGGACGAGCCAGTTCACACCATCGGCGCCTTTGCGGCTCTCGATTTCGAAGCCACGGCGACGCAGTTCTGCAGCGACGGCTTTACCGTCCTTGGTGAGAGGGAAGTAGAGGTAGTGGCTCATGCGCAGCGGAGTGGTGGCGGAGGACGCGGTGGGGGGCGCTTCCGCTTGTCCCGAAGGTTCCGGCGGCGTGCTGGTCACGGGAGCGGGCGGGCGTGGCTCATGCTCATGTTCAGGCCGCCACTGCTCTGCCAGGCGCTGCACCAGATACTCGTGGTTCCACATAGAAGCGCGAGAGAGGCGTTTCTCCTCGGGAGAGAGCTCTCTCTTGATGAGAGTCTCCTTAGCGCCTTCGAGAAGAACCCAGGTCATGACTTTTCCCCCGGGCGCGATGAAGCCGACTCTCAGCAGCTTGGCTGGAGCATCGAGCCCTACGGGGATCGGGTAATGACCGATGATCTCCACAAGCCCATGTTTGACGGCGAGGCTCACAAGATAGAAGACGAAGTACCCTTCTTGGGTTGCGAGCGCAGCGAGTTCGTCGTTAGAAGGGCGTATCTTGAAAAGCCCAGGAAGCACACGGATGGTATCGCTGTATCTCGGATGCTTGGAGGTGTACTGCACATAGGCGAGCCCTCGAGGCGTGCGAACTTCGGCGATGTCTCCGAACTTCGCTTTTTTGCGCGAGCCGGTCATTCCAATTGGTCCCCATTCTTGAGGGTCTTGAGGAGTTCTTTGCCTCGACGCAGCGCGCGGGCGTACTTGGGGTTTGAGCGAGCAATGCTGTTGATGCGGTTCAGAAGAGTACCGCCATTCTTCTGAAGACCATGGATCTCGATGAGGACTTGTTCGACGGCACGAGCATCCTCTCTTGAGAGATTATTCATCAGGTCTTCAATGTGGATTCCCTTCTCGCGGAGTTGCTCCGCTGCGCGCCGTGCAAGGTCGTTCGTGATGCCTACGTATTGGAGTTGTCCTCCGTTTCTCGAGATGTAGACGGTCGTGTCGCCCGAGCTGGCCATGGCCACGGCGCCAGGTGCCAGGACGAGGGTGGCGCCTGAGGCGGAGACGGTGACGGAGTCCACCGCGGCCGCGAGGGAGAGAGGGGTACCTCCAGGGATTGCAACTGCCAGGGTTGCCTGAGGCGCGCCGGGTAGGGAGGGCAGCTTGGAGGCAAAGCCGGCCGCCGTGTTGCCTGCGGCGACAGTGAAGAGCATGGCGAAGACACGGGCGGCGTTGGGCCCCAGCACTCTGCTGAACCGGCGTCCGGCATCCCGTACCTGGTCGAAGGAGGTGGCCTTGTCCACGTCCTCGACCAGCAGGGCCCACCCTTGGAACAGGCTCCAGACAGTGTCGAAGCCCAGGTAGCCAATAAGGGCCACGGTCATGGCCGCAGCGATGCCCTTGGAGAGAGGCTCGGGAAGAACCCAGAGCATGAGGTACATCGTCATGGCGGAGACGAGGGTGGTCTGAATCGCCAACGGGTCCACCATCTGCTCCAGCGCGTCTTTCGTCTCCAGCCAGAGGGAGGTCAGGGCGAAGTGCAGGGCCAGGGCGCGTTTGCCGTCATGGCTCAGCAGTGCTCCCCCGTCCAGTAGCTGAAGGCAGTCCAGAGGCAGGGAGCGGCTCTCGCACCACAGGCCATAATCACGCGAAATGGAGCCCTCCGCTGCAGAGGTCTCTGGAAGCAGGTGACCCCGAGGCATGTCCTCTTGAGTATTCACGGAGACGAGGCCCAGGCGGCTGCGCGCAGTGGCGTAGGGAGCGCTTCGAGAGGGGAGCAGCCACAAGCGCTGCGCTTGCTGGAGCGGTTGTGGGGCAGGCTGCACCTGCAAGGCATGCGTGGAGAAGGCTTCCAGGAAGGCCGCGCTGTCCACTCGCACGGGCGCTCGGTCTCCGGGAGCAATGTGGACGATGGGCTCGGGCTGCTCCGCCTCCAGGCGCAGGATCCGCGTGGAACTGCTGCATCCCACCAGCAGGGCCAGCGCCAGAGGCCCCAACCGGTGCGAGAGCACCCAGCGCATCTTCCCCTGCAACGCCCGCATGTCAGGCATGGGCGCGATTCTACCAAGGCGCGTAGAGTCTGAGGGGCATGACGCCTTTGAACCCGGCCGCAGTGCGGCTGTTCGATGAGTCCGCTGAGGTGCGCCGCGAGGCTGTGGACGCCGTGGATGCCACGACGCTCACGGGCCGCTACGCGCTCAGGCAGGCCCTGTTGGGGGATGAGGACGCCGAGGTCCGGGCCTCCGCCGCACGGCGGCTCGGCGAGGCGCGGGATCGCCTCTTTGCCCGCGCGCTCATTGAGGCGCTGCGCGACCCTCTTCCCATGGTTCGCGATCGCGTGTGGCGCGCCCTGGCCCGAATGGGGACGCGGGAACTGCTTCCTCAGGCGGAACAGGCCGTCCGTGAGGAGCCGGTCTGGTGGGTGCGGCGGGCCGCCGTCAGAGCTGCTGCCTCCGTCGCAGGCACCGGCGCGCTCGAATTGCTCATCCAAACTTTAGAGGATCCCTTCTGGCGGGTGCGAAGCGCGGCCGTGCAGGCGCTGCTCTGGCTGGGAGAGACCCACGCGGAGGTCCGCCAACGTGTGCGCGCCGTAGGTGATGCAGCAGGGCCCGGTTCAGTCCGGGCGGCCGCCGCGTATCTCGAAGGCGCTTGGACTTCTTCCGCTCCGTCACCTCAGGAGGGCAGCTTCGCGGGGCCTCTCCCGGTACCTGCCGAGGCGGGACTGGACGACCAGGATCCCGCCGTGGTCACAGCCCGGCTTGAGCGGCTCTCTGCCTCAGAGGTGCCGCTCATCAAGCTGGTGGAGTGGTTGGGAGATCCGCACGAGCCGCTCCGTTCCCTCGCGCGGCGGCGTCTGATCGAACTCCGGGATCCCGAGGCTGTCAGGCTCGTGATGCGCTGGCTGGATGAGCCGCGCGTTCCTCACTCCGCCGATGAGGTTCGCTCTCTGCTTCAGCGGATCGACCTGGATGAACTCGCCCTGGCCTCGCGTATCCTCGGTGAACCTCCAAGGCCGGGCGCGGTCGCTTGGGCCGCCCGCATCGCGGTGCGCAGGGATCACCCCGAGCTCATCCAGCAGGTCCAAGCCCTGGCCCGGCATGCGGAGCCCGCCGTCCGGCGCGCAGCTCTCTCCGGTCTCGTACACGATCCCGCAAGCCGCGAAGTGGTGCTCGCTGCGCTCAGTGACCCGGACGCGTCCGTGCGTGACGAGGTCATCGCTGCCTGGGAGCAGCGGCCTCCTGCGCCCTCGGCCATTCTGGCCTTCGCGCGGGCCCTCGTGGCCTTCGCTCCCCAGGCCTGTACTCCGCACGAGCGCCGCGCCGTTGCGGGGGCCGCCGGGTGCGTCGGCGACGAGGCCTTGCTCGCGCGCCTCTCGACCGATGCCGATGTGTCGGTTCGTGCAGTGGCCCTCGGGGAGCGTTCGGAGCAGGGAACCCTCACGGAGGAGGAACGCCGCGACGCCCTCTCGCACGAGGACCCCTGGATCCGCACGGCTGTGCTGGACGTGACCTCGGCGCGAGAGGCATGTGAGTCCGATCCGGACCTCTCGGTACGGCGATCGGCACTCGCGCTCCTGGCCTCCCACCGCGTGAGCCTCTCACCGAATGAACTGCGCAGCGTGGGCCTTGCCAGCGCGCGCTCCCCCGATCCGTGGATGCGCGCCCGTGGCGCAGAGTTGCTTCACGCAGAGGGCGCACGGGAAGAACTGGAGGCGCTCCTTCGCCTGTCGCTCGATTCCTCTCCGATGGTTCGAGCCGCTGCCGCAGCCGTGCTCGAGGCGTGCGAGACACTCGACGCGCTCTTGGCCGGCCTGCTGCGAGGCCCCATGCGTACGCGGGAGCCCGATCTTCGCGCCTCCGCCTACACTTGGCTGTTGCGCCGTGCGGACTCCACCGCCTTCCAGCACCTGGCCGCCGCGCTACGAGACACCTCGGAGCCACAGCGGGTGGTCGCCCACCTCGAGGCGATGACCCTCATCTTCCCGGACGAGGTCTTCTCCTCAGCCCCTGACCTGGAGCAGCGCCGGCCCACACGGCCTCGCCGGGACAAGACCCCCACGAAGCGCACGCCTCCCGAGAGCCCCTCTCGGCCCTCCTTGCGCCTCCTCGGGAACACGGGGCTGCGCGTCTCCCCGCTGGTGCTCTCGGGCGCCAACGGCCTGTCCGCCGCCTCGCTGGCCGAGGCCCATGAGGCCGGTGTGAACACCTTCTTCTGGGAGACAGAGTACCTCCAGCTCACCCGTTTCCTGCGCTCTCTCCGGAGCCAGCGGGAGGGACTCGTGCTGGTCGCGGGCTCGTACCACTCGGGCCCTGCGGCGCTCCGCCGGGACGTGGAGTCCGCGCTGCGCCAGCTGCGCACGAGCTGGCTGGACGTCTTTCTCCTCTTCTGGGTGCGCTCGCCTGAGCGCCTCAATGACGAGGACTTCGAGGCCCTGGAGAAGCTCCGCGCCGAGGGCAAGCTCCGCGCCTTCGGCTTCTCCACCCACCTGCGAGACGTGGCCACGGAAGCGATCCGGAGCCGCCCCTGGCCCGTGGTGATGACGCGCCACAGCGCCGCATACCGAGGCGCGGAGTCCTCCTTCTTCCCCGAGGCGCTCGCGCGGGGAACTGGAGTCCTCACCTTCACGGCCACCTGCTATGGCCGGTTGCTCCAGCCCGCGCCCGGGGTGCCCGCGGACGCCGTGCTCCCCACGGCGGTGGACTGCTACCGCTACAGCCTCTCGCAGCCCGGCGTGAGCGCCTGCCTCTCCGCACCCCGCAGCCACCGCGAGCTGGCGCAGAACCTGGAGGTGCTCGCCCGGCCCACCATGGTCCCCGAGGCTCTCGGTGCCATGCAGGCCCACGGAGCGCGGGTCCGCGCGCGGGCCCAGCAGTTCAACGCCCTCATCCGCCAGGCACCCGGGGGGACGCGAGACACCTTCCTGGCACTCCTCGATGAGGAGGGCGAGCCTCCCCCGACCCGGTGAATGCTTCCCTCTGGGAATCGAATGTGCTGGAGTCAACAGTGCTCCTGGGGTCGCGTGCAGCCAGCCTTCCGTCCGCGATGTCACGTCGCGGCTGCCAGCGATACCCATTGAAGAACGACGCAGCGCGTGGTCCGCCTTGCGGGCTTCCCTGACCACTCGTGCATCTGCCGTGCAGGTGGCGGCGGCCCCAGGAGCGCAGTGGTTTCGACGCGCGGGGCCGCAGCCCCGGGAGAGCATGGGAATGGACCTGGTGGGCCTCCTCCTCGAGCTGAAGCCCCTGATGGCGGACCCTGAAGCGAACTTCAAGCGCATCACCGCGCTGCTGGAGCAGCACCAGAATCTGGCCGAGTACGAGGTGGCGCGCTTCTACGTGAGCCGCCAGTGGCTGGCGCCGGTGGGGCGCATGCTGCGCAGCGTGGACCCGCGCGAGCGGCACCAGGGCACGCAGCAGATCCCGCTGCTCTTCGCGCGGGCAACGGCCTCGGCGCAGCTGCGCCGGTTGGTGAAGGACCCTGACAAGCAGGTGGCGGGAGCGGCGCGGGCCGCGGTGCACAAGCTGGGGC
Organism: Hyalangium minutum; assembly: GCF_000737315.1. GTDB lineage: Bacteria > Myxococcota > Myxococcia > Myxococcales > Myxococcaceae > Hyalangium > Hyalangium minutum. Next base: position 200,801 of record NZ_JMCB01000009.1, on the reverse strand, counting down.
TGGCGGATGTGGCGCCGCCGGACCGTCGCTTCAAGCCGCCGCGCCACCCGACGCCCCAGTCCCGCGGCGGCTGGAACCCCACGGGCTGGAACTTCGGTCTCCCCATGCGCTGGGGAGGGCGCCCCAAGAAGCAGCCTCCCTTGAAGGGCAAGCTGCCCAAGCTGTCCACCCGGAAGGATGTGGCGGAGCTGGTGGGCGTGCAAGAGGAGGAGCTCGCCGCGCTGATGCGGCCGGGCACGGAGGCGGGCTCGGGGTACGTGGAGTTCGAGGTGCCCAAGCGCTCGGGCGGGGTGCGCCGCATCTCGGCGCCTCGGGCGAAGCTCAAGGAGGTGCAGCGCGCCATCCTCGAGAAGATCCTGGAGCAGATGCCCACGCACGACGCCGCGCACGGCTTCGTGAAGGGGCGCTCCACGGTGAGCAACGCCGAGCCGCACACGGGCGCCACGGTGGTGGTGCGCGTGGATCTGGAGGACTTCTTCCCCACGGTGCACTACCGGCGCGTGAAGGGTCTGTTCCAGGCGCACGGCTACGGTGACGAGGTGGCCCGCACGCTGGCGGGGCTCTCCACGCACCGGCCGAAGCTGCCGGATGGGACAGTGGTGTGGCCGGGAGCACTGCCGCAGGGAGCGCCCACGTCTCCGGCGATCGCAAACCTGGTGTGCCGGCGCATGGACGCTCGGCTCACGGCGTTGGCGAAGAAGGCGGGTGCCACTTACACGCGCTACGCGGATGACCTGTCCTTCTCCTTCGAGAAGCCGCCCGAGAAGCTGGGGCGCTTCCTGTGGTGGGTGAACGCCATCCTCCAGCAGGAGGGCTTCCTGGAGAACGCGCCGAAGCGGCGGGTGATGCGCAAGAACTCGCGCCAGAGGGTGACGGGCCTGACGGTGAACGAGCAGGTGTCCATTCCTCGCGAGGAGCGCCGCCGGTTCAAGGCGATCCTGAACAACTGCCGCAAGCACGGCGTGGAGTCCCAGTCGCGGGGCCGCAAGGACTTCTCGGGCTGGCTGCGAGGCTACGCAGCGTACGTGAAGATGGTGCACCCGGAGCTGGGCGAGCGCTGGCAGCGCGAGGTGAAGGAGCTGCTGGGCGAATGACGCGGCCTCCTCCCGAGCTGCTGATGTGGAAGGTGAACGCCGGGAGCGAGCTGGGGCCGGTGCTGAGGCGATTCCGGTCGGGCCTGAAGGTCTGACCCGGGGATTGTCAGAAGTCCGCACTCCTGTCGTCATGGGGCCTCCGGAGCCCACGGCACCAGGAGCACTCCCGAGTGAACGCTGTCCAGACGCTGACCCAGAAGTCGCTGGCCGAGTATCTCCTCCACGTCGCAGTCATCCGGCCGGTGTTCATCTGGGGGCCACCGGGCATCGGCAAGTCCTCCATCGTCCAGCAGTTCGCCAAGCAGGTGGGGCTGCCGTGCGTGTCGTTGCTGGGCAGCCAGCTCGCGCCCGAGGACCTCATCGGTGTGCCGCAGATCGTCGACGGCAAGAGCCGCTTCTGCCCGCCCACGATGATTGCCCGCAGTGAGCCCTACTGCCTCTTCCTGGACGAGCTGAACGCCTGCTCGCACGAGGTGCAGAAGGCCTTCTACAGCCTCATCCACGAGCGGCGCATCGGCGAGTACGAGCTGCCCCCGGGCTCCATCGTCATCGGCGCGGGCAACCGGGCGCAGGACAGCGCGATCGTCAAGCCCATGTCCTCGGCGCTCATCAACCGGATGATCCACGTGCAGCTCCAGGCCTCGCACCAAGACTGGCTGGAGTGGGCGCATCAGGCCGAACTCCACCCGATGGTGCTCGACTACATCCGCCTGCGGCCAGACCACCTCTGGAGCAATCCTCCCAAGCACGAGGAGCCGTTCTCCACGCCGCGCTCGTGGCACATGCTCAGCGACGCCCTCAAGGAGTATGGCGGGGACGTGCCGGACGCCACGCTGGAGGTGCTGGCTTACGGGTGCCTCTCGCCCGTGCACGCGGGGCAGTTCAAGGCGTTCGTGAAGCAGGCGCGCAGCAAGTATCGGCTCAACGCCATCCTCCGGGGCGAGATGGGCTGGCCCCACGCGCCCGAGGATCGGGATGTCCTCTACTTCCTCTCGCAGTCGCTGCGGGCCCAGCTCATCAAGGAGCTGCCGCGTACGCGCGAGGCGCTCGCTGAGCACCACCGCGAGCTGGCGCACCGGGCCAAGGCGCTGATCAAGAACCTGGCGGCCATCAGCTTCGAGATGGCGCAGATGGTGGTGGCACGGCAGGACGGCGAGGGGCTGCCGGATTGGCTGCTGCTGGAGATCGTGCGCGATCTGCCTCGGCTGGTGGAGCGCAAGGATGGCGCGTAAGGAGGACAAGAAGCGCGGAGGAGATCCCGCCACTGAGGCCTTCGAGCAGGCCGTCGGCACGGTGCGCGCCCACCCCATCTTCGGCCCGCTGATGTGGCGTGCGGCTGTGTACCGGCGCGAGAGCACGCCGTATCCGCCCAACGGGTGGATGGTGGTGGGCCCGGGCGGAGTCCTCTACGCGCATCCCAAGCGGCGCGGCTCGGTGGAGGAGTGGGCCTACGTCATCGCCCACTGCCTGCTGCACCTGGGACTGGGCCACTTCAAGCTCGTCCCCGAGCCCGTGGCTTGGCAGACGGCGTGCGACTGCTTCGTGGCGCGCTTCCTGAAGGATCTGAAGTTTGGACGTCCGCCGGAGGACATGCTGGTGGAGCTGGACTTCGGCTCCAAGAGCGAGGAGCGGTTGTACGAGAGCTTCGTTCGCGACGGCATTCCTCCCAAGCTGGCGGGCTGCGGGGCGGCGGGCCCGAACTCTTACGACATGGTCGATGTGGGAATGGCCAGTACCCGCCAGGAGCAGGACTGGGAGAAGCTGCTGGCCCAGGGGCTCGTGCAGGCGGTGGACTCGGCGGTGGAGCTGGCTGCGGGGCTGCGGCAGTCCATGAGTCCGCGCGAGCGCGTGCACACGGAGGCCTCGCGGGCGCGCTCGTGGTTCATCTCCCGGTTCCCCCTGCTCGGCTCGCTCGCGGCGCACTTCACTCTGGTGGAGGATCCGCTGGTCTGTCAGCGGATGCAGATCACCGTGGCGGCGGTGGACGAGGAGGCGCGGGAGATCTACGTGAACCCCTCGGCCGGGCTGTACGAGGGCAGCGCTCGCTTCGTCATCGCGCACGAACTGCTTCACGTGGGCCTGCGTCACCAGTCACGCCGCCAGGGGCGGGATCCCTATCTGTGGAACGTCGCCTGCGACTACGTGGTGAACGGCTGGCTGGTGGAGATGGGCGTCGGCGAGCTGCCGAGCTTCGGCGTCCTCTACGATCCCGAGCTCAAGGGGCTGTCTGCGGAGGCCATCTACGATCGGATTGTCACGGACGTGCGCCGCTACCGGAAGCTGGCCACGCTGCGCGGCTACGGGCTCGGGGACATGCTGGACGGGACCACTCCCGAGTGGTGGCTGCACGGCGATGGCATGACGCTCGATGCCTTCTACCGGCGCTGCTTGTCGCAGGGACTCGCGTACCACCAGTCCGAGGGCCGGGGCTTCCTGCCTGCGGGCCTGGTGGAGGAGATCCGCGCACTGGATCAGCCGCCCATTCCATGGGACGTGGAGTTGGCGCAGTGGTTCGACGCGCACTTCTCCCCGCTGGAGAAGCGGCGGACGTACACACGGCTCAGCCGGCGCCAGTCGGCCACCCCTGACATTCCTCGGCCGCTGTGGGTGCCTCGGGAGGAATCCCAGGAGGGGAGAACCTTCGGGGTGGTGCTGGACACGTCAGGCTCCATGGACCGCAAGCTGCTGGCCAAGGCGCTCGGGGCCATCGCGAGCTACAGCTTGGCGCGGGACGTGTCCCGGGTGCGGCTCGTCTTCTGTGACGCAGTGGCGTACGACGAAGGCTATGTCGCACCCGAGGCCATCGCCGAGCGGGTGCGGGTGCGCGGCCGAGGTGGCACGGTCCTCCAGCCAGGGATCGATCTCTTGGAGCGAGCCGAGGACTTCCCGAAACAGGGGCCCATCCTCATCATCACGGATGGAGAGTGCGACCGGCTTCAGCTCCGGCGCGAGCACGCCTTCCTGCTGCCGCAGGGGCGGCACCTGCCCTTCGTGCCCACAGGGCGGGTGTTCCGCATCGTCTGATCCAGCAGGGGATCAGGCAGGCGCTCGCCTCACGGGTCGCTGCCTCCCATGGGCAAGGAGCGGGCAATGGGACCCCGGCGATCGTCACGGCAGAGCCCTGGGAGGCCCTCGGGCACACCCCGATCGGGGCGTGCGCAGAGGGGGCGCTCGGGCCGCACCGCGCGACCGAGGACGGGGACCCGGGTCTCGGCTCCTTCGCTGGCGGCGGAGCGGCTCGTGGTGGTGAGGGGCACGCTGCCTCGTTTCTGGCCGGTCCCCACGGCGTCGGAGATCGAGGCGATTCTTCGCATGACCGACCCGGTCCTGCGCAACCTCCACATCACACACACGTACCATGTCCTGACAACCGCCCTGACGGACTTGCTCGGGGAGGAAAACGTCTCCTGGTGCGCGCACGCCACGTGGGCCTCGAAGACGGCCGGGTTCTTCATCCGCAAGGAGGTGGTGCCCTCTCTGAGCCGGGAGATGCTGGACCGCGCGGACTCGCTCACGCGGAGCGTGGGAGGGCTGCAGGCGGAGTTGCTGGGCTCGTGGGCGGCGCCCTTCGGCATCCAGACGGTGCTCACGCGGGCCATCCAGCAGATCGCGGACGAGGTGGCCCGGCACGTCGCTCGGGGCAATCTCCTGGTCTTCGAGGAGCTCGCGCCACTGTTCGTGGCCATGATCGAGCACTTCTCGGACAGCGAGCAGTACGAGCAGGCGACGCTGGATCGGTTCCTGGGCAGGCTCTCGCGGGGGCCAGTGTCTCGTGAGGGACAGGATCTGCTGATCCGGGCCTTTACCCACTCCTACGAGGCCATGTTCGAGCAGGACACCAAGGCGCGGGCCGAGCGCATCTTCCTGGCCAACGCGCTGGTGGGCTACCACGAGCAGACCCGGCTCCAGGGGCCGATCCTGGGCGCGCTGCATGCGCCGCTGCGGCAGGTGGTCCTCGATCAGGTGGTGGAGCTGATGGGGGTGACGTCGGCGCGCAAGGGGAGCCCGTTTCACGAGATGTCGCTGAAGGCCGCCTTCAGTCCGCTCGCCGGCAAGCTGGAGCGGCTGTGGCGGGAGCTGATGACGCGATCGCTGATGCGGCTGGAGCTGCCGGATGTGACGCTGCGGCTCGGGGAGGACATCCCGGCGCTGAACGCCGAGCGGGACTTCCCGCCCACGCTCGCGCGCTTGGGGCACCCGGAGCTCGTCTCGCTGATGGCGACGCTGGACCGAACACCGAACGATACGGCGGGGAGCGCGGCGAGGGACTGGGGCGACCTGGGGGATCGGATGAACCTCATCGTCGATCTCTTCCGGACGCGGCAGCAGGACCGGGTGCTCTACGATCAACCCTTCACCTTCATGCAGGTGGAGGCGCTGAAGCAGGGACGGGTTCCCCACGGCCGTCTGTGACGGAGTAGGGTGCGAGGCAGGTTATCGACTTCCACTCTTCGGTTCAGGGAGCGCCCACCATGAAGCGGCTGCACCGCAAGGATCTCTACTGCTGGTCCACATTCGCCGAGCGGCTCGACATCGACTTCAACGGCTTTGCCTGGATCCGCGAGGGCGGCAACGTCCTGATCGATCCACTGCCAATGTCCGAGCATGACCGCAAGCACCTGCGGGAGCTGGGCGGCGCGGCTTGGATCGTGGTGACCAACTCGGCCCATGTGCGCGGCGCCAAGGAGATTGCCGCGGAGTTCGGTGCCAAGCTCGCGGGGCCCGCGGCGGAGCGGGAAGGGTTCCCCGTCCCGTGTGATCGCTGGCTGCAGGACGGGGACGAGGTGGTACCGGGGCTTCGAGTCCTGGAGATGGAGGGCTCGAAGACTCCCGGTGAGCTGGCCTTGATGCTGGAGGACACGACGTTCATCGCGGGCGACCTGCTGCGCTCGCACCGCGCGGGCGAGCTGATGCTGCTGAAGCCCGAGCAGAACCTCAAGGATCGAGCCAAGGCGCTGGCCTCGCTCCGGCGGGTGCTCTCCTATGATCGATTGGAGGCCCTGCTCGTGGGTGACGGCTGGTGCGTCTTCCGCGATGGGCGGAAGCTGCTGGAGGAGTTCCTCACCTCCTCGGCAGCCTGAAGCGAAGGCTATTCTTCGAGCAGGTGCGTCCAGAAGGACACGAGCTCCCAGACGTCGCCCCACTGCGCACTCCGGTCAACCTCGGCGTGGGTGATCAGCGGAGTCGCCAGCAGGTGGACCTTCGTATGAGGCCGCAGCGCCTGGGCCAGCAGTGAGGCCTCCACGGCGGGGATCACCGTGTCGTCCGCGCCGTGCAGCAGATACACAGGGGCTGACGGAGGAGGGGAGCGCTCCGGCGACACAGAGGGGTCTGCGGCAAAGTCCTGGACCAGCGGCAGCAACAACGGTCCCAGGGACGCCACATCCCGCGTGTTGACGTACCCCATCAGGCGAGAGGCGGGCTCGGGCAACTGGCCCTGCATCCTACGCGCCTCCTCGAACGTCTCCTCCGCCCGCTTCGCGTCATGAAGCGTGAGGTGCGAGGCTCGCAGGAACGTTCGGATGCCCGTGCGCAGTGGCTCTACCTGCTCCGGGGGCACCAGCCGGTCGGCGACGTTCATGAGAATGACCACCACCCCGTAATCGTGGGGCTTCAGCGGACGGCCATCCGGCAACACCCCCGTGCACAGAAAAGAGAGCACACGCGACAGATCGCCATGCCCGCCCAGCGAGAGCACGGCGGCCACCTTGTCCTTCAACTCAGAACGCCCCGCCGCGACGATCGAGAGCCCCCCGGAAAAGCTGATGCCAAACAGGCTGACCCTTCCGTCGGGAGCGAGTTCTTTCTGTGTGGAGAGCCACGCTGCCGCGTCCTCGATCATGTCCGGGAGCCGAGGGGTGATCTCGTAGCGGAGGAGATCCGTGGGCTCGGGCGTGAGGACCACCTGGCCACCCGTGGCGAGGTCCTTCGCCAGCTTCACCAGCCGTGGCTCATCAATACCGTCCGCGTGGACTCCCGATGTGAGCACGATCGGGTGTCCCCGTGCTTCCCGAGGACGGTAGAGCCGGGCCCTGAGCGGCCCATGGCGCGAGGGGACCTGGAGATCGGACACCTCGAACGGCCCCGTCTGCCATCGGGCCAGCGACGTGGCCCACTCCTCCTGCATCCCCGAGGCCCGGACCACCAGCGAGAGCCCTCGCAGGTACCGCGGCCCGACCAGCAGGCTCGCCCCGAGCACTGCGGCCAGAACTCCCAGGAGCGCCGCTCGGAGCTTGCGCCGCATGCAGTGCCAACCTTCAGCCGAACTTGTAGCCCTTGGGCACCACGACGATGCCGTTGTCCGTCACCGTGAAGCCGCGCGCCTTGTCCTGCTCCAGGTCATGGCCGATCTTCGTGTTCGGCGGCACGCGCACACCCTTGTCGATGATGGCGTTCTTGATCTGGGCGTGGCGGCCGATGTCCACCTCGTCGAAGATCACCGAGCGGTACACTTCCGAGTACGAGTTCACGCGCACCCACCGGAAGAGGATGCTCTCGCGCACCACGCCGCCGGAGATGATGCAGCCGCCGGCAATCAGCGAGTTGAGCGCCCGGCCCACCCGATCCCCGGCCTCGTGGACGAACTTCGCTGGCGGGCTGTACTCGTTCGCCGTGCGCAGCGGCCAGTGCGGGTTGTACAGGTCGAACTCCGGGTTCACCGAGACCAGGTCCATCGAGGCCTCGTGGTACGCCTGCAGCGTCCCCACGTCGCGCCAGTACGTGTTCGGCGCATCCCGCCCCGGGATGGGGTTGCGCGTGAAGTCATACGTCTGGATGTGGTACCCGTCCTTCAGCGCCCGCGGGAGGATGTTCTTGCCGAAGTCGTGCTGCGAGCCCTCCTCGCGCGCATCCAGCTCGAGCAGGTCCTGCAGCACCTGCCGCCGGAAGATGTAGTTGCCCATGCTGGCCAGCACCATGTCCGGCCGGCCCGGGATCGTCTTCGCGCCCTCCTTGGGCTTCTCCTGGAAGTCCGTGACGCGGCCGCGCTCGTCCACCTGCATGATGCCGAAGCGGCTCGCCTCGGCCACCGGTACCGGGTAGGCGGCGATGGTGATGTCCGCGCGCTGGGACTCGTGCGCCTCCTGCATGTGCGCCACGTTCATCTTGTAGATGTGGTCGCCGGAGAAGATGGCCACGTGGTCCGCCCCGTGGTTCTCCACCAGGTGCAGGTTCTGGTAGATGGCGTCCGCCGTGCCGCGGTACCAGACGGGCCCCAGCTCCTCGAAGCGGTACATCTGCGCCGGTACCAGCGTGATGAAGTAGTCCGACAGGAACGTGCCGAAGCGCCAGCCTCGCTGGATGTGCTCGGTGAGCGACTGCGCCTTGAACTGCGTCAGCACGTAGATCGAATAGATGCCCGAGTTGATGAAGTTGTTCAGCGCGAAGTCGATGATGCGGAACTTCGAGCCGAACGGCACCGCGGGCTTGGAGCGCCGCGACGTCAAGGGGGCGAGCCGGGTTCCCTGGCCACCGGCCAGGATCATTCCAAGGATGCGCTTGGCCATGAGCGACCTCCAGAGGTCGAGGGGGAGTGAGGCGGGCCTGCGCAACGGAGGATTGACGAGTTACGGCCTCCCTTCAACTAAACCGACGGCAGGAGGGGCCGCAGCGCCTGATCGAGCGCATCGGCCTTGAACGGCTTGATGAGCAAAGGGCGTGTCATCCCGGAGACGAATTCCTGGGAGGCGGGGGTATAGGCTCCACCCGTCATGAAGATGACGCGGCGGGCCATCTCCGGCGCAAGCTGGCAGAGCTCTTCATAGAACTGCCGGCCGGTCACCTCCGCCATCATGAGATCGCAGAGGATGGCGTCGTAGTGGTGGCCCTCCTGGATCCAGAGCAAGGCCTCGCGTGCACTGGAGGTGTAGACGGCCTCGTGAGAGAGGCTCAGGAGCATTTGCAAGGTCTCGCCGAACTTCGGCTCGTCATCCACGATGAGGATCCGCCCCCCCTGGAGAGCGGATGGGGGCGCCGGGTGAGAAGCTCGTTCTCTCGTGAGCGCCGGTGGGGGCGCCGCAGCGGGGAACCGGACGGAGAAGGTGCTTCCCCGGCCCAGCTTGCTCTCCACAGTGAGGGTCCCTCCCATCTGCGACACCAGGCTGTGGCTGATGGCGAGCCCGAGCCCCATGCTATGGCTCGGCGCCTTGGTGGTGAAGAAGGTGTCGAAGACGCGATCGAGGATTTGGGCGGAGATGCCTTCGCCCGTGTCCTCGACCTGCACAAGGACCGTGTCCTCCTCGGTGCGCACGCGCAGGCGGATCTCGTGAAGGGAAGCCGCGCCTTCCGGGATGGCTTGCGCCGCGTTCACCAACAGGTTGAGGAAGACCTGCCCCAGCTGGGCGGAATCGGCGGTGATCTCCGGAGCCTTGGCGTAGTCCCGCACGAGCGTGGCGCGGTGGCGGATCTCGGCCATGGCCATCTTCACCGACAGCTCCAGCACCTGCTGAACGTCAACGCGCCCCTTCCTCGAGGCGGTGGGGCGGGCGAAGGCGCCCAGATCCTTCACGATGTCCCGGATGCGCTCGGCGCCCGTCTGGGCCTCAGCCAACGCCTTGAGGGCCCGCTCCGCGGGGGGACGTCCCTCCAGGGCGCCTGGCGGCCGTGACACCTCAGCCTCGGGGGCCTGGGACTGCAACGTGAGCGTGGCGAGCGTGAGGTTCCCCATGAGGAAGGCCAGGGGGTTGTTGATCTCGTGGGCAATGCCCGCCGCGATCGTGCCCACTGTGGCCAGGCGCTCGGCGAGGCTCAGGCGCAGCTGCACCTGCCGCAGCTCGGTGATGTCGATGATGGCCGTGCGGCACATGCGCTCGTGCGGCCTCCCGTCCTGGAGCGGGGCGCTGTAGAGCCGGACCTCGAACTGGCTCCTGGCGACGCGCAGCCGCAGCTCCGTGCTCAACGTCTCGCCCGCGATGCACTGGCGCACGTGCAGCAGGAAGCGGCTCACGTCCTGGGGATCCACGAAAGGGGTGAAGGGCAGGCCTTGGAGAAAGGTGCGATCCTGGCGCAGCAGGGCCGCGCCCGTCAGGTTGAGATCCTGGATGCACGCGCGCTCATTCAGGCTCACGCAGGCCATGGGCGCGAAGTCGTAGAGCTCCATGTAGCGGTTGCGCGACTCCTCCAGCGCTTGGTGCGCCTCCTGGAGTTCGCGGTTCTGCAGTTCGAGTTCCAGCTGGTGGCGCTGCAGCTCCCGCAGCAGGTGCTTCAGCTCATCCGGCGCGGTGGGATTGCACTCGAGCGAGTGCACAGCCTGCTCCACTTCCGCGCGCGACATGCTCCGCTGGTTACCCATTACCCCCCCCACACACACAGAGAGGGGAGCTTAGTCACGCGCCCCTTCTCCAGGCTAGTCTGATTTACCTGTTTTTATCGAATTGTTGTTTGTTTGTTATGTCCTCGATGGAGAGGAGGATGTAAGGGCTTCCCAGCTCATCGCTGGAGATCCGGCGGGCGTTGAGGAGCATCCGCCGTTTCCCGATGGTGTAGAACTCGTGCTCCATCACGAAGTCCTGAAGGTGGGTGTTGAGCGGGAGGATCTCCTCCAGGAGTTGTCGGAGCCGGGGGATGTTCCACTGTCCATTGCCGAGCGCGTACAGCGGGCGCCCCAGGGTCTGCTCCTGCTTGATGTGGAAGGTGGAATAGAAGGCGGGGTTGGCGTTGAGCACGTGCAGGGCTGCGTCCAGCACCAAGAAGGGCTCGCGCATCGTCTCCACAATGGCCTTGGCGTACTCCCGGGTCTTGCGCACGTCGTCGAGGCTGCGCTTGAGCCGGTCAATGTCCAGCAGTGTCACCACGGCGCCGTCGATCCGGTTGTCCAGCGTCTTGTAGGGCCGCAGGCGCAGCGAGTACCAGTGCCCGTCGCGGTCGCACACCTCTTGCTCGACGAGGGTCAGGCGCTCGATGACTTCGGTGAGGGCGGCCTCCAGATCAGGCAGGGAGAGGCTGCCCTGCACATCGCGGATGGGCCGCCCGATGTCCGTGGCGGACAGCCGCAGCACGGCGGCGGCCATGGGCGTGAAGCGGCGGATGCGCCGCTCGTTGTCCACCATGACGGTGGCGATGTGCGTGCTGCCGATCAGGTTGTTCAGGTCGCTGTTCAGCTGGCTGAGCTCGAGGTTGCTGTTCTCCAACTCCTCGTTGACGGTGGTCAGCTCCTCGTTGGTGGACTGGAGTTCTTCCTTGGCCGTCTCCAGCTCCTCATTGGTGCTCTGCAGCTCTTCGTTGCTGGACTGGGTCTCCTCGGTGGCCGTGCGGAGCTCCTCGTGGGTGGCCTCCTGCTGCGCCAGGACGGTCTTCAGGTGCTCCTGGGTCGTGAGCAGCTCCTCGCGCAGCCGCTCGAGCTCACTCTGGGCCGCGCTGGATCGGCCGCGGCGGGCGGAAGCCCGGTCTTCCTGGGGCTGAGTGGAAGCCACCTCCTGGACCTCCTCGAAGAGCACGAGGAAGTACGGCTCACGCCCGGCGGTGACGGAGGACAGCGGGTGCACCTCGAGGTTGACCTTGCGCAGCGTGCCTTCGGCGGGCAGGACCAGCCCCTCCTTGCGGACGCGACGGGCGCTCTTCTTCGCCTCGTGGAGGGCCGAGCGCAGATCCAACGCCAACCCCTCGCGCACCAGCTTGAGGAGGTTGAGGCTGGCGGCGCCTGGGATGAGCTCGAGGTACGGGCCGGTGTGGCCCCGGAAGTGGAGGATCTCCAGCTCCCCGTTGACGATGACGCCGGGAGGTCCGTACCGGGCCAGGACCAGGCGGTTCGCCTCTCTCTGCAGCTCCTCGGTCATGGTCGTGGGCTCGTGCTTGCGCCGGGAGGGGATGGGCTTCTCCGCGTGGGCGTCGCGGTAGCTGAAGAGGACTCCCGGCCGGGGGGAGACGTTCTTCTTCCGGTAGATCTTGCAGCGCTTGTCCACGAGGGAGAACAGGTCCGCGGAGCTGCCCACCGTCTCCGAGGAGCCGAGCACCAGGAACCCCCCGGGGCGTAAGGCGTAGTGGAGGATGGGCATGACCTTCTTCTGGAGCACGGGCCCCAGGTAGATGAGGACATTGCGGCAGCTGATGAGGTCGACCTGGGAGAAGGGCGGATCGCTCACCAGGTTCTGCTGCGCGAAGATGCACAGGCTCCGGACGGCCTTGGTGATCCGGTAGCCGCCGTCGGTCTGCACGAAGAAGCGGTGCAGGCGCTCGGGCGAGACACTCGAGGCGATGGACGCGGGGTAGATGGCGGTGCGGGCCTGCTCGATGGCGGCCTCACTGAGATCCGTCGCGAACACCTGCACGGGCGGAGGCGCGGCGGCCGGCCCCAGGAACTCCAGCAGCGAGATGACGAGGGAGTAGGCTTCCTCGCCGGTGGAGCATCCAGGGACCCAGATGCGGAAGGGGAGCTCCTGGGGCCGGTTCTCGAAGAGCTGAGGGAAGATCTTCTGCTGGAGCACCTCGAAGGTGGCGGGGTCCCGGAAGAAGGCGGTGACGTGGATGAGCAGATCCTGGTGAAGCAGCTCGAGCTCCTCCGGGTGCTCCCGCAGGTAGCGCACGTAGTCGCCGAGCTGTCCTACCCTGCACAGGCTCATGCGCCGCTCCAGGCGCCGATGGATGGTGGTGGGCTTGTAGTGGGTGAAGTCCACTCTGGCCGTGCTCCGCAGCAGCTGGAAGATCTGCCCCAGCTCTTCCTGGGGCATCAGCAAGGGAGAGGCCGTGGCAGAGGCCGAGGACCCAGGGGAGGGGGCCGTGACGTTCGCGAGCTGGGCGAGGACCTCCGCGATGCCCTCGGGTGGCAGGACGTGATCCACACAGCCCGCGGCGATGGCGCTCCAGGGCATGCCATCGAAGTCGGCGGAGGCTGGCTCCTGGACCAGGGTGGTGCCGCCCGCCGCGTGGATGGCTTGGAGCCCCTGGGTACCATCCGTGCCCGTTCCAGAGAGGATGACGCCGATGGCCCGGCCCGGAGAGGCCTGTGCCAGGGAGGTCAGGAAGTTATCGATGAGATGCCTGCGCTGCCCAGGAGCCCGGCGCGCCTTCAGGCGCAAGGCCCCCTGGGCGAAGGTGATGCCCACGCCCGGAGGACTGACGTAGACGTGGTTGGGTTCGAGATCGAGGCCATCGGTGGCCTCCAGGACAGGCATGGCCGTGGCCTTGGCCAGCAATCCAGCGAGGATGCTCTCGCGGGCCGGGGCCAGGTGCTGCACGATCACGAAGGCCATGCCCGTCTGCGTGGGCAGGTGCTTGAGCAGGGAGAGGAAGGCGGGCAATCCGCCCGCCGAGGCGCCGATGCCCACCAGCGGAAAACGCTCCGGGTAAAGCATGGCTTCCGTCCTGCTTCGCTGGGCCGATGCCGCCGATGGCCGGGGAGCCGATCGTTTCTTCACCCGTCTTCCTTCTTGGCGCTGAGAGGCGCCCATCATGGGGGTCTTTGCCGGGGGTTGGCCGGAGGACTTCAGGCCTGCCTATACCAGGGTGATGGCCCCATGGGTCGTGGAGTGAGGCTCTCCCGTCCTAAACCGGCGGCAAGAGCGGCCGGAGCAGCTGCTCGAGCTCCGTGTGCTTGAACGGCTTGATGAGCAGCGGGTGGGCCATCCGCGAGACGAACTCCAGCGAGGCCGGGGTATAGGCGCCCCCGCTCATGAAGATGACGCGGCGGGCCAACTCCGGCGCGCGCGAGGTGAGCTCGTTGGAGAACTGCTCGCCCTGCATCTCGGCCATCATGAGATCGCTCAGGATGGCGTCGTAGCGGTGGCCCTCTTGGAGCCAGCGCAGGGCCTCGCGGGCACTGGGCGTATAGGTGGCGTCGTGGGAGAGGCCCAGGAGCATGCGCAGCGTTTGGCCGAAGTGGGGCTCGTCATCCACGATGAGGATCCGTCCGCGTCGGACCGGGCTCGAGACCGTCTTCCGAGAAGCGCACCCACCCTCTGAGTCTGCATGCTGCGGCATGGGGTCCACTGGTGGGCGAGCCCATGTCATGTCCAACGCGTGCGTCATGTTCTCCCCCCACTGCGAGTCTCAATCTTATGCACACGGCGTGGCGCTTGTCCGCCTCCCTCAGGCGCAGGCCCGCGTGACGCGATGCGCGCATCTGTCATTCACTGAACAGTTGGACCTGGCCTGCCTCGCGGGACTATGGCGCGAGGTCCGCGAGGTGCCGCTGGACGTGTGAGACGCGCGGATGGTTCGGCGCCAGATCCATGAAGAGGCGGTAGTTCTGCGCCGCCTTGTCCTGCTGGCCTGGGAGCGAGGCGTAGATGGCGCCGGCGAGCAGACGGCAATCCGCATCGCGTGGAGCGAGCGAGAGGCAGCGCTCGGCGAAGATCGCGGCCCGGTCGTACTGCTTGTTCCGGAAGAAGCGCATGGCCTGCTCGAAGGAGGACTTGATCTCACCGCTCTTGCTGGGAATCACCAGGGTGTAGGGCGAGGGGCTGGTCCACTCGGGGCCTCCGCTCGTGCGGGTGATTGCGATCTGAAGCTCGCCGGCGTTGTCGGAGGGATCGTCATCGATGACGCCGCAGAGCAGACGGGTGGCACCCGAGAGCGGGAGGCTCGTTCCAGCGCGGAGCAGGAACTGCTGGTCGCGGAAGGACGGGGTGGGGCCCTCCGTGTCCGAGAGCCTCACGCAGGCGAGCTTGTCCAGCAGGCCGCCCTGTTCTCCACGGGTGTAGGCGCCGGGATCGAGCGGCACGAGCGTCAGCAGGTACGACGAGCTGGGATCCAGGTTTTTGAGCTCGAAGGCCTGATCCGTGCTGGCCGTGGCGCTCGGAGAGATGACGACCCGCTTGCGCGTCTTGGCCCGGACGTCCTCCACCAGCACCTCTCGCTCCTGCGCTCCAGGAGGCAGGGGCTTCAGCCCGAAGGCCTTGAAGGAGGACACGCCCTTGAGCTGCAGGGGCCGCTGCGAGAGCACGCCCACGCCGTCCCTCGCGGGCAGCCCTGGGCCCGAGAGCCAGAGGAACAGCGGCGGGCTGTCCGGGGGCGGCTCGGGCTCGGAGAGACGGTAGGTGCCGCTCGGGTCCAGCGTGAGCTCCACCGCCTCGCTCGAAGGCGGGATGATGTCCTGGCGGGCGTCGAGCCGGATGGCCGCCACGGGATAGGAGGCGGAGGCGTGGGCGTGGGAAGGCTCGGGCTCTGGCTGCTCAATGGGCTCCGCACGCTCGGTGGGAGCCTCTGGGGCCTCTGCCGGAGGCGCAGTCTCGACTGGCGCCGGAGCGGGAGGCTGTGGGCTGGGCTCGGGAGCGGACGTGGTGCTCGCGATGGGAGGCTCGGAAGGCGCATCCGAAGAAGGCGCTGGCTCCCAGCCCTGGAGGAAGAGCAGGGCGGTGACGGCAGCCCCCAGCAGCGCCGCGCCGATTCCCACGCCCACGTACAACCCCGTGCGAGCTGGTGAGGTGCTGGCCCCCGGGGGGATGGCCGAGGGAGGCGCGGCTGGCGTTGGCAGCGCCACGGCCGTCATGGGCGCGGTGGTGAGCTCCCCCTTCCACTGGGCGAGCTGATCCTGGAACGAGCGCGGCACCTGCACCGTGTGCCCCAGGCCCACCAGATCCTGGCGGAACACCTCCTGGATGAAGTGCGAGAGGGACAGGGCCGAGAAGCGAGGCGTGGTGGAGTAGAGGAACTCCGTCAGCGCATCTCCGAAGGCATGGCTGGACTCGTAGCGCTGGTCGCGGTCCACCGCGAGCGCCTTCATCAGGATGGCGTCCAGCGCGGGGGGAAGATCGGGGCGGAGCGCCGAGGGCCGTGGGAACTCTCCCTGGGCGAGCTTGATCATGGCCGTGTGCGGCGTCTCCTCGGACACGGGCATCCGGCCGCACAGCAACTGATAGAGGACGATGCCCGTGGACCACACGTCCGAGCGTGCATCGACCTCCTGGCCCTGGGCCTGCTCAGGGGAGAAGAACAGGTACTTGCCCTTCACCACGCCGGGCTCGGTGTTGAAGCCGCGCAGCTCCCGGGCCTTGGCGATGCCGAAGTCGACGATCTTGACCTGGCCCTCGTAGCTGACGATGACGTTGTCCGGCGAGATGTCCCGGTGGACGATCCCCAGGGGCTTGCCGTTGGAGTCCCGGCGCGTGTGGGCGTAGTGCAACCCCCGGCACAGCTCCGTGGCGATGAAGACGGCGATGGGGATGGGGAAGCTGGGCAGCCCCGTGCGGATCGCGCGCTTGAAGAAGCGGTGGAGCGGCTGGCCGTCCACGTACTCCATGGCCAGGAAGTAGTCCCCGTCCACGCGGCCGAAGTCATAGACCTGGGCGATGTTGCCGTGGGACAGCGTGGCGGAGATGCGCGCCTCGCTGATGAACATGCGGATGAAGGCCTCGTCGTTGGCGTACTCGGGGAGGACCTTCTTGATGAGCACGGGCTTGGTGACGCCCGCCTCGCCGAGCAGCCGGGCGCGCCACACCTCGGCCATGCCTCCTCGGCCGAGGTGCGAGACCAGCTCGTAGCGGCCGAACTGTTCGCCCGTTTGGAGACCCATTCGGCGCGCATCCTAGTCGAGGACCGGCTGGGCGTCCCACGGACGTGACGCGCTGTCCCAACTCCGGGAAAGGCGGGCGGTGCCGATGGACGCCCAGGGCGGGATATCCGCGGGGGAGGACGGGCTTGGACCCGTGGCACTGGGCTTGCTCTAGCGCCGCGGGCGCATCATGCGCTGCCTGAATTCAGCCTTGGAGGATACGTGAAGCTGCATCGCCTGACTGCCGGCCTGTGCGGCCTGGCGCCGCTGGGCCCAGGAAATCCAGGCCACCCGCACGGCTCGCTGACTCCGAGAAAGCGACAGAGGCCGCCGAGCTTCCACCCGGCGGCCTCCGTTCGTTCCTTCCTCACTTGGCCTTCGGCGAGGAGACCTGCTTCACCGGCTGGTACTTGATGCCCAGCTCGTTGAAGACGAAGGCGTAGACGTCCACCTCCTCCTCGATGCGGTCCGACAGGGGCGTGCCCATGCCGTGGCCGCCTCCGGCCGCGCGCAGGAAGATGCGGCCCTTGCCGCCCGTGGCCGCTTGCATCCGCGCCACCATCTTGCGCGAGTGGAACGGATCCACGCGCGGATCGTTCGCCCCCGAGGTGAACATCACCGGCGGGTACTTCGTGCCGTCCTTCACGTGGTGGTAGGGCGAGTACGCGTAGAGCGCCTGGAACTGCTCCGGGTTCTTCACCGTGCCGTACTCGGTGGTGTTGAACTGGCCGTTGGGCGTCTGCTCCACCCGGAGCATGTCGTAGATGCCCACGCGCGCCACGACGGCCCCGTACGCCTCCGGGTGCTGCGTCAGCGCCGCGCCCATGAGCAGGCCGCCATTGCTGCCGCCCTGGATGGCCAGCTTCTTCGGCTGCGTGTACTTCTGATCCACCAGCAGCTTCGCGCAGGCGTAGAAGTCATCGAACACGTTCTGCTTCTTCGTCAGCGAGCCGTTGGCGTGCCACTCCTCGCCGAACTCCGAGCCGCCGCGCAGGTTGGCGATCGCGATGACGCCGCCCTGCTCGAGCCATGCGCGGCTCAGCTTGTTGAAGCCCGGGGTGATGGAGATGTTGAAGCCGCCGTAGCCCGTCAGCAGGGTGGGGTTGGTGCCGTTGAGCTTCACGCCCTTGGGCTTGAGGATCGTCAGCGGCACCTTCGTGCCGTCCTTCGAGGTGGCCTCGGCGCGGATCACCTCGATGTCGCTGAAGTCCGCTGGCGAGGTCTGCGCCAGCGCTGTCTTCGTCACCTTGCCGTCCTTCGCCGAGTAGCGGTACCACGCCATCGGCTCCACGTAGCTGGAGTTGGCGAAGAGGATGTCATCCCCGCTCTCGCTCTCCAGCCCTCCCACGGTGGACACCGGCAGCGTGGGCACCAAGCCCAGGTCCTGGCCCTTCAGGTCCACGCTGCGCAATTGCGACGGGCCGCCGAGCTGCTCGGTGATGTAGATGCGTCCCTGGGTGGGCAGGAAGCCCATGAGCGTGGCCTTGCCCTCGGGGACCACCACCGTGGCCTTACCCAGTGACGGCGTGCTCAGAGGCAGCCGCAGCAGCTTGCCTCGAGGCGCGTCCTTCAGCGACTTCAGGTACAGCGCGCCGTCGTGGCCAAAACGGGCCGCCACCACCTTGTCCTCGAAGCGCGACACCTGCTGCCACTGCCCCGAGGGCCCGTACAGGTACAGCATGAACTCGCCGCCGTCCCCGTTGGCCACGCGGTTGATGATGTACTTGCCGTCATGGGAGGTATCGAGGGAGGACATCGCGATGCGCGGGAAGTCCTTGCCCAGGGCGTAGGTGTCCTTCTCCGTCGGCGTGCCCACCGCGTGGTAGTACACCTGCTGGTAGAAGTTCATGTCCTCCGCCGCGCGCTCCGTGCCGCGGGGGTAGCGGGTGTAGAAGTAGCCCTTGCCGTCTCCCGTCCAGGCGAGGCTGCCGCCCGCGGTACCACCGTTCACCCGGGGCACCACCTCGTTGGGCAGCGCCTGGCCGGTGGTCACGTCGTAGATGGAGACGTCGCCGCTCTCGGTTCCATCCTTCGACAGGGATACCGCCACCCGCTTTCCGTCGGGGGACGGGACGAAGAAGTCGATGGCCGTCTTCCCGGAGGGGTCCACCGCCATCGGGTCTACGAGGACGCGCTCGCTCGTGGTGTCATTCAGCGAGCCGAGCGTCACCAGCATGGGCTGCTGCTTGGGCGGCTGGGACTTCATGGCGAAGAGGGTCGAGCCCACCTTCGTCAGCGCGAAGTGGGCGGGGGACTGCCAGGTGAGCAGCTCGGTGACGCGCTGGCGGATGGCGTCACGGCCGGGCAGCTTGTCCAGCATGGACCGCGTGTATTGGTTCTGGCCTTGGGTCCACTCCTGCACCTTGGGATCGGAGGAGGACTCCATCCACCGGTAGGGGTCCTGCACCTGGGTGTCGTGGTAGGCGTCCTCGACGGCCTTCTTCTCCGCCACGGGTGGGATCACGGTGGCCTTGCCAGCCAGGGAAGACAGGGGCAGCAGCAGCGAGAGCGCGGTCAGCGCGGGCTTGAGCTTCAATCAGCACCTCGAGAAAGGGGTGGGGCGGTGGCTCCGGGGGGCCACAACACTCTCACGCCTCATCTCTTCCCGAGCAGGCGAGTGTTCACTGCCGCTCAGCGCAGCGGCTGCGTCACGAGGGCTTCAGCGAAGCGATCGAAGACGGCGCCCGCCGAGAGCGCGGGCTGTTCGTCCATGTTGCCGAGCATCAGGGAGAAGACGACGCGAGGATGCTCCGCGTCATCCGGGCGCTCGACGACGCCGACGTAGGCCTTCTGGCTGGACAGGGTGCCCGTCTTGGCGCGGATGCGGCCCACGGTCTGGGCGGAGGTTCCACTGGCCGCGAGGGTTCCATCCACTCCCGCGATGGGTAGGCTCTCCAGGAGGGTGTCCGCGTAGGGCTCCTGGAGGCTGGTGTAGAGCACTCGCGCGAGGCCGAAGGCCGTGGCGAGGTTGTACCGGGAGAGGCCGCTGCCATCGATGGGCCGCAGATCGCGCCCCGAGATGCCGCGCCGTGTCAGCTCTTCGCCCAAGAGCTTGCGCAGATCGGCATAGCGCTCGCCACCACCGCGCTCGCGTGTGAAGCGCAGGGCCAGACGCTCGGCGTAGAGGTTGAGGGACTCCTTGTTTGTCGCCTTCACGAGCTCCGAGAGCGGAGGGCTGATGAGCTCGAGGAGGCTCTGGCTTGTGGGCTTGGCGGCTGCGGGGGCGGGCTCGCGAGCAGGAGCGGCTGCTGGGACATGTTCGAGGCCACGCCGGGTGAGGGCATCCTCGACACAGGCGGTGAAGAGGGCTTGGGGATCGTCGATGGAGAGGCGGGTCGAGTAGGCGCGTGGGCACTGGTTGGCGGAGGAGCGCCACACGCAGCGCACGCGCGAGGGGTTGTGATCGCGGAGACACGCGAAGCCGGACCGGCCGCTGGTATCGATCTGGACGAGAGTAGGGAAGGGAGCAAAGCGGGGCGACAGCTGGAGGGAGGGCTGAGCCGAGCAGGGGGCTCCATCAGCGCGCAGGAGGGAGACATCGACCACGTTCTCGCGGAAGACGAAGGGCATGGGCGCGGCGCTCATGGAGTAAGCGACGTCATCCCAGGCCCATCCAGGGCCCAGCGGCCCATCCAGGCCTGTGTCTGGAGCCTTCACTTGGAGCGCACCCCGCCACTTGCGGATGCCCCGGCCCCACATCGCCTCGGCGATCTGGTCGCAGGCCATCTCAGTCTCGGGGAAGCGCCACGAACCCAGTGAAGGATCTCCGGAGGCCTCCACCACGAGGTTGCCCTCGAAGGTGTCCCCTTGGTGCTTGCCTTCCAGGGCTACGGGGGTGCGGAAGCGGAAGTCCGCGCCGAGGGCCGAGAGCACCGCGGAGGTGGCGACGATCTTCATCGTCGAGGCAGGCAGCGAGCGGGAGTGCTCGCGGTGCGCATAGAGGGGCTCGCCCGTCTTGGCGTCGAGGACGATGACGCTCGTCAGGGCGCCCTCCTCTTCAAGGGAGGAGAAGAGATCCTCGGCGGTCTGGGCGAAGGAGCGGGAGGACGAGGCAGAGGCATCGTTCGGGCGCGTGGCGCGTGGGCACCCCGAAAGCGCGAGGGCCGCGAGCAGCAGCGAAGCAAGCGAGAGGCGTCGCATGGGCGCGGGCAGGTTACCGCCCGACGGATCGGGTGTCGATGCTCACGGGAGCGATCATCAGACCGGGCTCAGGACGAGCGCCATACCGAGGAGCGCGGCCGCAATCGCAGCTGCGAAGGCCTCCGCCACCCAAGCCGCCAGTGTCACGGCGAGTGCAGCGTAGATGACAACAATCAAGGCTTTCCAACTCAGCTGGTCGCAGACATTCCTGCAGAAACCGTTCGCGCTTTCGTAGATGGCGAAGCACGGACGCCACTGCTCCCACCAGAATGCGACATGAAGATCGAAAAGCAAGGTGTTGCTCGCCAGGTCGCGGAGCAGCACGCCTGCGTGCCACGAGTCACGTTTGACGCATCCCCCAACGTAGTGCTTTTCAAAGCTGATGCGGATGAAATAACCGGGGATCTTGACTTTGACATCTGAAGCCAACTCGATTCGCTGCTCCTGTGGCGCGGAGCGCAGTCCGAAACGTGGATAGGAGTCGAGCGTGGCAATCAAATCCAAAATATAAGGATCGTTCAGGGATTGAGCGTGACGCAGCGGGTGGCGGGCAATGGGTTGTAACGGAGGAGGAACATCGGAGAGGAGGACTGCTGGATTGAAGGACTGACGGCCAGAGTCGGGCTGGAGCGCACTCTGTCTATGCCGCAACGTTGCGTTGGGGAGAGTGGACTTGAACTCACCCATGCTCTGCCCTCGGCGTGTCGCTACGTGGATCAAGCCCGAGGGATCCACGGAAAGAAGGAATGCAGCTGGAACTGGCGCATCCAGTTCATCGTGGCCTTGCATGAATCGAGCAGGTGCTTCGCTCGTGACTCTGGCTGGAGAACACCCCGTGCCCAGTAGGTTTGTGGTGCCCAGTCCGGCCCACATCAAGAGGTCTCGACGTGAGATCATGACGTCGATTCTCCAGCCTCAAGCTTCCAGGAAATGAGGCGTCCATCCCATCCACCAGCGATGAGTGTTCCTTCAGGTAACAGGACAAAGGCGCTCATGTTGCCGCGCTTGCTCTCATCGAGCACCGTGGTCCGCTTGTAGGCGCCCTCGGACTTGCGCCATAGGCTGAGTGCGGATGCTCCATCGTCTTCCAAGAGCAAAGCGCCCTCGATGCAACCGCGGAGCCGGCCATTCTGCCGTTGAATAAGGCTTGGCTTGTCTGTCGCCATGCTCCACACGAGCACTTCTGGCTGGCGTCGCCATCCGAGCAGAGACCGCTCTCCCCGGTCGGACGACAGGAACTCCGCGGGGCCACAGCTCATGACCTCAACGATCTGGCTGTGATGCTCGCTGAGAACTTGAACGAGCTCCCACTTCTCCGAGCCGAGATGACCTCTCCAGACCTTGAGCTGTGGCTCATGTCCACCCGCTGAGATCAGGCCCCCGTTCCGGAGGTTGGCAAGCGCATGAATCGGGCCCTCATGAGCCTGCAGGGCTCCCGCCTTTTGCCAGCCTCCAGAAGACTGGTCTGGGCGCCAGCTGCAAATCTGGCCCGTGGAATCACCCGACAACAACGACCCGTCCGGCAGCTCCAAGAAAGTAGATGCCCGCTCGATGGGCAATTGCTGGTGGAAAAAGAAGGCTCGCTCCGTTTCGGACCATCGGCACAGAGCAGGGAGTCCCGCCGTTCCGCTCGCCCATGCAAGGAGATAGCCCGAATGGGTTTCGAGCATGCGATCATTGTAGTGGTCGCGATCATCGGGGAGCTTGAGTTGCTGTCGCTGCTCCAGTTTACCCGAGGCTGGATCCATCTCCCAGACAGCGACTCCTCCCTCGTGGCCTGCGGAGAGCAGGACGCCGCGGGGGCTTTGATGGACCAGCAATGTCTCTGCGTGCGGAGTGATGACCTCCGCGAGCGGAAGGAACCTGCCGGTACTTGCCTCGACGTTCCATGACTTGAGCAACCCATCGCCGCCCGCGGTCACGATAAGGCCCGAGGGGGATGCGCAGATGGACCAGATAGCGCTCTTGTGCGCCTGAATGGACTGAGACGAGGGAATCATTATACGCGTCACTCGCGAAGGCCCGTGAGCAGCCAGGTCTTCACCTTGCCGATGCTCTTCACTTCGATCTCCCCGCGGGGCTCGAAGGCGAATCGGTCGTTGAGCGCCTGCCAGATGGCTTCGCTCACGTGGATACGTCCAGGCACGCCGTGGGACTCCAACCGGCTGGCCATGTTCACCGTGTCCCCCCACAAGTCGTAGGCGAACTTCCGTGTGCCGATGATGCCCGCCACCACCGGTCCACAGTGCATGCCGATCCGCACGTCCAGCGACGTCTTCAGCGTCACGTTCAGCCGCTGGATGGCGTCCACGAACGCCAACGCCATGATCGCCATCACCTCCCGGTGATCCGGCCGCGGCGACGGCAAACCCGCCACCACCATGTACGAGTCCCCGATCGTCTTGATCTTCTCCAGCCCGTAGCGCTCCGTCACGGCGTCGAACTCCGTGAACACCTGCCCCAGCACCTCCACCACGTGCTCCGGTGACAACAGCGTGGACCAGCGCGTGAAGTCCACCAGGTCCGCGAACATCACCGTCACCTCGTCGAAGCGCTCCGCAATCGCATGCTCGCCCCGCTTGAGGCGCTCGACGATGGGGTGGGGGAGGATGTTGCGCAGCAGCAGCTCGGAGCGCTGGGTGGCCTCGGACAGCTCGCGGGTTCGCTCCGTGATGCGCGCCTCCAGCAGCCGGTTCGCATCCCGTAGCTGCGCGTCCAGCTCCGCACGCACCACCCGCGCCGCCATCATCGTCGCCACCGTCGTGAAGATGTGCAGGTGCTCTTGAGTGAAGAAGCCCTCCTGCGAGTGCTCCGAGTCCATCACCCCGATCACCTGCTCCTGGGAGTAGATCGGCACCGCCAGCTCCGACAGCCGCGCTTGATCATCCTGGATGTAGCGCGAGTCCTTCCGCGTATCCGGGATCAGCTCTGGACGCCCCGTCAGCGACACCGTCCCCACGATGCCCGCCCCCACCTTGATGCGGATGGGCGCCAGGATCTCCCGCTGCTGTGGGTTCTTCGGGCCGTAGGCCGCTCGCTGGACGAGGTACTCGCGCTGCTCGTCGAACAGATAGATGACGCAGTCCTCCAGCCCCAGGTGCGCCACCACTCCCTGCGCCACGTCCCACAGGATGTCGTCCACGTCCGTCTGCGGCTGCAGCAGCGATGCGGCCAAACGGTTGATGGCGTCCAGGCTTCGCGCCTTGGCCTCCAGCTCGCGGACACGCTTCTCCAGGGCCCGCTTCTCCGCCAGGAGCGGATCCGCTTCGAGGTCAGCTGGATCGGGCGGCGTGTGAGGTGGGCCCATGCGGCATACACATCGTCGCACTTCAACTATGTTTTACACCATGAGTCATTCTTCCCCCCAGCGAGGGCTGGGCGCAGAGGCCCGTCGGTTGGCCGAGGATGAGCGGCGCTCGTACAACTGGAAGCGCTGGGGGCCTTACCTCTCCGAGCGCCAGTGGGGCACTGTTCGTGAGGACTATTCCCCAAAGGGAACGAGCTGGACGGACTTCCCCCACGAGTCCGCCCGCAGCCGCGCCTACCGCTGGGGCGAAGATGGGCTCCTTGGCATCACCGACCGCCAGTGCCGGCTGTGCTTCTCGCTCGCCCTCTGGAACGAGAAGGATCCCTTCCTCAAGGAGCGCCTCTTTGGCCTCACCGGCCCCGAGGGCAACCACGGCGAGGATGTGAAGGAGGAGTACTTCTACCTCGACTCGACGCCCACCCACTCGTACCTCAAGGGGCTCTACAAGTACCCGCAGGCCGAGTTCCCCTACGATCAGCTCCGTCAGGAGAACCAGCGCCGAGGCCGCGACGAGCCCGAATTTGAGCTGGCTGACACGGGCATCTTCGATGGACGCCGCTACTTCGACGTCTTCGCCGAGTACGCCAAGGCCAGCCCAGAGGATCTGCTCATCCGCATCACCGTGGCCAACCGAGGGCCCGTGCCCGCACGGATCCACGTGCTGCCGACCTTCTGGTTCCGCAACACCTGGGCCTGGGGCCGCAGCGGCGAGGGCTACTGGTCCAAGCCCCACATGTCCACAGTGGGCGCGGACGGCATCCTCGCGGAGCAGGAGTCCCTCGGGCGCTACCGGCTCCATGCGCAGATCCCCGAGGGCGGCAAGCTCCCCGAGCGGCTCTTCACTGAGAACGAGACGAACCTGCAGCGGCTCTACCGCGTGCCCAACCGCCAGCGCTACGTGAAGGATGCGTTCCACGACTCTGTGGTTCACGGCCGGCACGCCGCGGTCAACCCGGAGCGTGTCGGCACCAAGTCCGCCTTTCACTATGTGCTGGAGGTACCTGCGGGCGGCTGTGTGATCCTGCCGCTGCGGCTGTTCCTGGAGTCCGAGGCTCCGCGCGAGCTCTTCGGCGAGGACTTCGACCGGATCTTCGAGCAGCGCATCGCCGAGGCCGATGAGTTCTACGCCTCGCGGCTCCCGCACACGCTGCCCGAGGAGGAGCGGCGGGTGGCTCGGCAGGCTTACGCCGGGCTGCTCTGGGGCAAGCAGTTCTACCACTACGCCGTGCAGCCCTGGCTGGAGGGCGACCCCAGCAACCCCGCGCCGCCTCCAGAGCGTCTCCAGGGCCGCAATCGCGAGTGGGGCCATCTCTACAACCGCGACATCATCTCGATGCCGGACAAGTGGGAGTACCCCTGGTACGCCGCGTGGGATCTCGCGTTCCACACCATCCCGTTCGCCCGCGTGGATCCGCTCTTCGCCAAGGAGCAGCTCATCCTGTTCCTGCGCGAGTGGTACATGCACCCCAACGGGCAGATGCCCGCGTATGAGTTCGAGTTCTCCGACGTGAACCCGCCCGTACACGCGTGGGCGTGCTGGCGCGTCTACAAGATGACGGGCTCGCAGGGGAAAAGGGACCGGCTCTTCCTCGCCCGCGTCTTTCACAAGCTCCTGCTCAACTTCACCTGGTGGGTGAACCGCAAGGATGCGGACGGGCGCAACCTCTTCTCTGGAGGCTTCCTCGGCCTGGACAACATTGGCGTCTTCGATCGCTCCAAGCCTCTGCCCACCGGCGGCCGCCTGCATCAGGCCGATGGCACCGCGTGGATGGCCTTCTTCTGCACCACCATGCTCTCCATGGCGCTCGAGCTGGCTCAGGAGGATCCCGCCTACGAGGACATCGCCTCCAAGTTCTTCGAGCACTTCGTCGCCATCGTGGATGCGATGAACCACCTGGGCGGCAGCGGACTGTGGGAGGAGGACGACGGCTTCTACTACGACCACCTCTGGGTGGACGGCCGAGACGTCCCCCTGCGCGTGCGCTCCATGGTGGGGCTGGTGCCCCTGTTCGCCGCCGAGGTCCTGCCGGATCGGCTCATCGAGCGGCTCCCCGGCTTCGCCCGTCGACTGCGCTGGTTCCTGGAGAACCGCGCCGATCTCGCGCAGAACACCTCTTATATGGCCTCACCGGATCGCTCGGGAGCGGGCGGCCACCGGCTGCTGGCCATCCCTTCCCGAGAGCGCCTCGTGCGTGTGCTGCGCCGAGTGCTCGATCCGAAGGAGTTCCTCTCGGACTACGGCATCCGCTCGCTGTCGCGCGTCCACGAGCAGGCACCTTTCGTGTTCCGCGTGGGCCGCGAGGACTACCGCGTGGCCTACGTGCCCGGCGAGTCCGACAGCGGCATGTTCGGCGGCAACTCCAACTGGCGCGGCCCCGTGTGGTTCCCGCTCAACTACCTGCTCATCGAGGCCCTGGAGCGCTACCACCACTTCTACGGCGCTGGGCTTCAGGTGGAGTACCCTACAGGCTCCGGGCGGATGATGACGCTGGCCGAGGTGGCTCGCGAGCTGTCCTCCCGCCTCATCCGGATCTTCATGCCGGATGCCGCCGGTCGACGGCCTTGTCACGGGGACGATCGGCGCTTCGCCGAGGATCCGGACTGGCGCGAGCTGGTGCTCTTCCACGAGTACTTCCACGGTGACACGGGCCGTGGGCTCGGTGCCTCGCACCAGACGGGGTGGACGGCCCTCGTGGCCCAGTGCCTCGCGGATGCCCACAAGTCGCTGGAGTGATTCCGCGCGCGCAGCGGCCGCTCAGAACTCCTTGTCCGGGCTCTGCATCCGCGGCATCTCGAGTTCCACCGAGCGCCGCCGCGAGGTGCGGAAGATCGTGGTGCAGCTGGCGCAGCGCAGCCGCAGGAAGCCTCCCGCGACCAGCCCCTTGCCCAGCCCCATCCCTGGCTCGCGCGAGTCCAGATCCTCCAAGCGGCCTCGGCACAGTGGGCACGGATCGCCCACCCCCGCGCGGACCGCCGGATCTCGCAGCCTCCGCCACCGATCCAGGGCCTCGGGCGTCACCGCCAGCGCGCAGTGCACGTGGTCATGCCACGAGGACTCGCCGTACTCGTTCTCGACGTGCAGCCCCAACTCGCGCCGGAACACCGAGAGGATGTTCGACTCGGGGCTCATGCCCCGCGCCGAGACCCGGTGACCCTCTAGGTAGCAGGTGCCGTAGCCATCGGACGACAGCAGGCAGCGCGACAGCGCCCAGAACGGGTGCATCACCCGCTGCGAAGGCGGTGCCAGCGTGTCCAGCCCCGGCACATCGTCCACGGGCCGCATGTCCCCACCAAAGCCGATGTAGGCCTGGCCCTCGCTCCGGGAGACAGACAGTGTCCGCCGCCCGCGGCCAAAGCTGATCGCCGCGGCCTCGTCCTCGTCGTGGATCAGCGCCACTCCCGCGCCATGATCCCAGGCATCGGGCAGATCCGGATGGTGGTTGAGGGAGAAGGGAACGCAGACCAGGCGCCCGGACGACACAGGAGGCCGGGGGAGGGCGACTACGTCCTCCTCACGGGCGCGGCCCCAGCTCAGATCCGAGCCTCCGAAGTACAGGGACTCGAAGTGCAGCACCGCCGTCTGCAGCCGCGCGAGGATCTCTCTCGAGCGCCTCCCCGAATCCTCGTGCGGCTGCCCCGCGCCCAGCTGTGCGGCGCGGCGCACCAGCGCCTCGGCGAAAGACTCCGCCCATTGATGGAGGGCCGAGCGACTCATAGGAAAGCGTTGATCCTGAGATTCACGGTCTATACTTAAAAACATGTCATCCCTGAAAATCAAGGGTGAGGGCTGAAAGTGTTGTCTGGGCATCCCTAACCAGCAAGTTCCCCCGGTCTTCCCGAAAGTCCAGGTCCTCACTCGGTGGCCACTCGGACGACCGTCCAGCGGCCGTTCGCGACCGCTCAGAGCCATGAGCGCCTGAGCCTCTGGCACCTTCGGCAGCCTTGCTCCTTGGACTGGCCGCTCGCGGTACGGAGCGGCGCATCGTGGAGCTGTGCATGCGTTTTCCTCCGCTGCTCTGGACGGGCCTGTTTGCCCTGGTGCTCGAAGCCTCTCCTCCCGAGCCTTTTTGGGGCCCGCTGCCCATGGGAACGTCCGCACGCTCGGAGCGCTTCTCCATCCCCGCCGAGCCCCAGCGCTCCGGCGATCCGAAGGCGGGCTATGACACCCTCGTCAATGGGAGTTACGTGAGCTGTGGCGTCCCGGGGTCCATCTACCGGATGGCCTTCGGCGACGCACCGCCGAGCCGGCGCCTGAAGGGGCGGCGAGGCCACAACGCGAAGCTCTCCTATGACGTCACGTCCCTGAAGACGCCGCGAGGCGTGGAGGTGGTGACGGCCAATTGCCTCGGCTGTCACGCCACCCCCACGCGGGACGGTGTCCTTATCGGGCTCGGCAACGCGTCGCTGGATCTCACCGAGGACTTTTCCACCTTCGCGACGGCCGCGGGCCTGCTGGCGAAGAATGGGGCCGAGCTGGCCGAGTGGTGGCGCTGGTCCTCGCGGGTCCGCGCCGTGGGCCCTTACACGCAGCCGGACACCCTCGGCGTGAACTCCGCGGACAACCTCGCGGCGGTGCTCGCGGCCCACCGGGATCCGGAGACGCTCGCCTGGTCCGAGACGCCGCTCCAACCGCTGCCTCCACGCGAGCCCGTCCCCGCGGACGTGCCCCCATGGTGGCTGCTGCGCAAGAAGCACGGCCTGTTCTACACAGGCATCGGCCGAGGCGATCACGCTCGGCTGATGATGTCCGCCTCGATGCTGTGCACCGACAGCGTGGAGGAGGCCGAGCGCATCGATCAGGAGTTCGATGACGTGCGGGCCTACTTGTCCACGTTGCGGCCTCCCCCATACCCGCTCCCCATCGACCGCAAGCTGGCCGCCGAGGGCCACGATGTCTTCGAAGCCTTCTGCTCCGAGTGTCACGGCACCTACGGCGCCCAGGAGTCCTATCCCAACCTCATCATCCCGCTCGAGGAGGTGGGAACGGATCCGCTCCTGTGGCAGGCCACCGCGCGCGAGGGACTGCCCCTGGTGGAGTGGTTCAACCGCTCGTTCTACGGACGCACCTCGCGACTGGTGCCGGGGCCCGGCTACGTGGCGCCGCCGCTGGACGGCATCTGGGCCACCGCGCCGTATCTGCACAATGGCTCGGTGCCTACCGTGGAGGCCCTGCTGGACAGCCGCAAGCGCCCGACCTACTGGCTACGCCCGGTCAGCCAGGGGCCGCTGGATCCCGTGTCGCTCGGGTGGAAGCACCAGGTCCTCTCGCACGGCAAGGCTGACGAGCCCGACGCCACCCTCCGCAAGCGCCTCTACGACACGTCGCTTCCTGGGTACTCAAACAAAGGCCACATCTTTGGTGATGAACTGTCGGATGGACAACGACGGGCCCTGATCGAGTATCTGAAGACGCTGTAAAATCTTAAAAGCAGTGTAAACAGGCGAAGCGATGTCAGCCCTACGTGTTGGATCATCCGCGCTTGGGCAGTGCACCTCCTCCGCAGGTCGAGTCCGGCCCGTGAGGAGGGTCTTCGTTTCCTAAGTGACTCACACTTTGTGTGACTTTTTTGGCACTCCGGGTATCCGGGAGGGGAGTCGAACGTGCTCATTGTACAGCAGCAGCGCAATATTGTTGTATTAGTGCTGGTGATGGTGGGGGTATGTGGCGTGGCGTGTCAAAGTCCCGAGGCGCGCCCTTCCGAGTGGGCCTCGCCTGTGGGCTCCGAGTCCGGGACCGTGAAGGCTCCGTTCGATGTGGATGCGGTCATCCGGCAGGTGCACTTCGCCTATCGGCCTGAGCAGGACGGCTGGCGCGGAGGGCACTCCACCTATGAGGTGAAGGCGACGTCCCAGGGCATCACCCTGACCCCGCTCTTCGTGACGGGCCTGGAGCAGGAGGATCGAGAGCGGCCCGAGGAGCCCTCGCAGCTGTCCGAGTCTCCCACCGAGGTATCGCAGGGCACTCCGCTCATGCTGGGCACGGTGCGGGTGGCTCGCGGCGACACGGCGCTGAGCGTGGACGAGCCCCGGGGCGAGGTGGTGTCGGATGGGCACCTGACCTTCCACCACGGCGAGTTCATCGAGCACCTGCGCAACAGCGAGCAGGGCGTGGAGCAGTCCTGGAGCTTCGACGCTCCTCCCAGTGGACGGGGCGAGCTGCGGGTCCACATCCCGGTGACGGGGCTGGTGTACACGCAGACCTCGGAGCAGGGGCTGCACTTCGCGGACGCCCGGACGGGGCTCGGGTTCCGCTACGGGCACGGCACGTGGGTGGATGGCAAAGGGCAGCGCACGCCCGTCCGCGCCTCGTTCGTGGAGGGCCAGATCCAGCTGCGAGTCCCCGAGTCCGTGCTCGCCTCGTCCGCGTATCCGGCGGTGCTCGATCCCGTGGTCACCCAGGAGATGTTCATCGACGGGCGGCTGGTGACCGCGGACACGACGGTGCGGACCAACGCCGCGGTGGCCTTCAACGGGACGCACTACCTGGTCGTCTGGCGGAACGTGCGTGGGAACCTGTCCAGCATCTATGGGACACGCGTGTCGACTTCGGGGACGGTGATCGACACGTCGGGCATCGTGGTGAGCAATGGGCCGGGACTGACGACGATCCCGTTCGTGGCCTCCAACGGCACGGACTTCTACGTGGTTTGGGCGCAGAACTCTTATACTTGGCGCGTCATGGGCACCCAGGTGAGCGCCTCCGGAGCCGTGGCCATCCCGGGCGGCGAACGCCTCAGCTCGTCTGCGCTCAGCCAGTACTGGCCGCGCGTGGCCTCGAACGGGACGGACTACCTCGTGGTCTGGTACCGGTACTCGAACTCCTCTGACGCGGATGTCTTTGGCCGGCGGGTCTCGAGCACGGGGCTGCTGGACACGGTGGAGATCCCCATTGCCACGGCGTCGGCGTACAACGAGCTCGCTCCCTCGGTGGCCTCGAATGGCACCGTGTACCTCGTGGGGTGGGGTGACGAGCGAGGGGGCTACTCCCGCCCGTATGCCACGCGCGTGTCGAACGCGGGCGTGGTGCTGGATGGCACAGGCTTCCTGCTGACGAACGTGGACACGCTGCAGTCCAGCGTCACGGTGGCCTCCAACGGACAGGACTTCCTGGCGGTGTGGGTGGATTACCGCAGCGGGAGCCATCGGGATCTCTATGGAACGCGCGTGGCGGCGGCGGGCACCGTGGTGGACGCCTCCGGGTTTGCCATTGGAGCGGATCCCAACGCCAACGAGTCTTATCCGGCCCTGGCCTCGGACGGGACGAACTACCTCGTCGCGTGGAGTGCGTGGAGCACCTCCAACTCGACCTTCCAGAACCTGGCCAGCCGCGTCCTGAGCTCGGGCTCCAGCCCGGTGCAGGACTCGCCCAGCCTCGTCCTCTCTCCGAGTGGGGGGGCGTACAAGTATCCGTCCGTGTCCAAGGCCAGCTCGGGCTACTTCGTGGCCTGGGAGGGCAACGGCTCGACGCCGTCGGCGACGAACCTCTACAGCGCTTGGGTGTCCTCGACGGGCACGGTCACGGCGGGCAGCGGCTTCCCGGTGACGCCGCCCGTGGCTTCCCTGTACCAAACCGAGCCCGCAGTGGCCTCCAATGGCAGCAACTACCTGGTCGTGTGGATGGAGAACAACGCCCAGGTCTACGGCGCGCGCGTCACTCGCGAGGGTGGGACGATCGATGTGCCTCCGCTGGCCATCACCTCGTCGGTTCGCGAGCGGCAGTCGCCCTCGGTGGCCTCCAACGGCACGGACTACTTCGTGACGTGGATGGACTACCGAGACATCAACTGGGACATCTACGGCGCGCGGGTGCTCGGCTCTGGCCCCAGCTCCAGTGCTGTGCTCGACCCGAGCGGGATCGCCGTCTCGACGGATCCGGCGTTCCAGAACGCCCCCCACGTGGGGGCGCTCGGGACGGGCTATCTGGTGGTGTGGCGGCACGACGTGGGCGGCCGGGGGGATGTCTATGGCGCGCGCGTATCGAGCGCGGGCGTGGTCCTGGACACCAGCGGCATCGCCATCGCCACCAGCACGGTGGAGCATTACACGCCGCGAGTGGTCTCCAATGGGAGCCACTACTTCGTCGTGTGGGCCGAGTATCAGAGCACCACCGCCTGGGACATCGCTGGCGCGCGGGTGTCGAGCGCGGGCGTGGTGATGGACACCAGCGGCATCCCGATCTCCACCGCGATCCGCGAGCAATACGATCCGGACGTGGCCTCGAACGGCACGGACTTCTTCGTGGTGTGGGCGGACTACCGCTCGGGGAGCAACAACGACATCTATGGCGCGCGGGTGTCGAGCGCGGGCGTCGTTCAGGACACCTCGGGGCTCGCGCTGTGCACGGAGACGGTGCAGCAGTTCTCCCCCAAGGTGGTGTGGGACGGGACGAACTACCTGGCTGCCTGGGCAGACTACCGGTGGGACTCGTACTGGGACGTGTTCGCTTCGCAGGTGACCAGCTCGGGCACCGTTGTCACCCCCGGGGGATTCGGCGTGGTCTACAACGCCCGGGAGACGGAGCCTCACCTGGCGCTGGCCTCGGGAGGCGGGCAGCAGTCCTTCGTCACCTTCTCCCGCTACGACACGGAGCCCAATACCGGCAGCCGGCGCATTCGAGGACAGTTCGTCGGCTTCTGATATGGGAGGCGCATGCTCTTGCCCTCCCAGCGCGCCCTCTTCGAGATCCCAGATGACGTCATCTGGCTGAACTGCGCGTACATGTCTCCCCAGCTCCGCGCGGTCCGGGCGGCAGGGGAGGAGGCGCTGGGGCGCAAGTCCCAGCCCTGGCGCATCCGGCCCGATGACTTCTTCATCGGGAGCGAGGAGGTGCGCGGGCTGTTCGCCCAGCTGATTCACGGAGATGCGGAGGGCGTGGCGCTGGTGCCCTCGGTGAGCTACGGCATGGCGGTGGCCGCCTCCAACCTTCGCGTCCGGGAGGGGCAGCGGCTGCTGGTGCTCGATGAGGAGTTCCCGTCCAACCTCTATTGCTGGAGGGAGCTGGCGCGGCGCACTGGGGCCACTGTCTTCACCGTTCCCAGGCCGCCGGATGGGGACTGGACCCGTGCGCTCTTGGGGCAGATGGATGAGCGGTGCGCGCTCGTCGCCGTGCCGCACTGCCACTGGATGGACGGGACGTGGGTGGATCTCGTGAAGGTGGGCGCCCGCGCTCGGGAGGTGGGGGCGGCGCTCGCGGTGGATGCCACGCAGTCCCTCGGCGCGCTGCCGCTGAGCGTGGAGGCGGTGCAGCCGGACTACCTCGTGGCCGCGGGGTACAAGTGGCTGATGGGGCCCTACAGCCAGGGCTACCTCTATATGGCTCCGCGTCACCGGGAGGGCCAGCCCCTGGAGCTGAACTGGATCACCCGGCGAGGCAGCGAGGACTTCACCCGGCTCATCGACTATCGCGACGAGTTCCAGCCAGGGGCCCGGCGGTTCGACATGGGCGAGCGCAGCAACTTCCTTCAGCTCCCCATGGCGGCGGCAGCGCTCCGGCAGCTCCTGGCGTGGGGGCCTGAGTCCACCCAGGAGACGCTGCGGGAGCTGACTCGCCGGGCCGCCCGAGGCGCCGAGGCCCTGGGGCTCGAGGTTGCTCCCGAGGCCCACCGGGCCGGGCACCTCCTGGGCCTGCGCCGCCGAGGCGGCTATCCGCCCGATGTGACGGCGCGGCTTGCGGCCCGTCAGATCTACGTCAGCGTCCGGGGAGACAACCTTCGCGTCTCCCCGCACCTCTATAACACCGCAGCGGAGGTGGACCGGCTGCTCGAAGCGCTGGGCTCGGTCTCCAGCTCCAGCGCGGCGGTTGGCCGCTGATCAGCGGGGCAGGTCCAGCTTCACGTGGAAGTTGTAGGTCACGCTGATGGGCCGGCCCTGGTACTGCACCGGGGTGTAGCGGCGCGTCTCCAGCGCGGAGACCACGGTGTCGCTCATGTGGGGCAGGCCCTTGATGACCTTGCAGTTCTCGACCCTGCCCTCGCGGGTGATGGTGCACCGGGCGATGAGCAGGCCCTCGACGC
Source organism: Hyalangium minutum (assembly GCF_000737315.1). Lineage (GTDB taxonomy): Bacteria > Myxococcota > Myxococcia > Myxococcales > Myxococcaceae > Hyalangium > Hyalangium minutum. The sequence goes on along the minus strand of NZ_JMCB01000009.1, from coordinate 166,823 downwards.
GGGCCTCGAGCGCCTCGCGCGTGTACTGGAGCGAGGCACCGGACAGCAGGCTCGGCGGCGTCATGTTGCCGCTGACGAAGGGCATCACCTCCTCACCCGTGGGCTCTGCCACGTCCGTGTGGGTGGCATCCGGGTCGATCACGCACGTCATGCAGGGAGCCACGCCCGCGATTCCATCCGGGCGGCCGTCGGGATCATACGGCAGGTCCTTCTCAGGCTCGACCTGCGGGTCCGGCACCGGCGCGGTCTCCGGAGGCGGCTGGGTGGGGACGGCGATGGGCGCCCTCATCTCGGGACGCTTGGCCGGCTTGGGAGTCTTGGGCTTGGACGGCTCCACGGCCTTGTGGGCCGGGGGGATGGGTGTGCCGCGAGGCGGGGGCCGCTTGAAGACGACCACGACGGGCTCCTTCTCCACCTGCTCTGCCACCCCGGCTGACAGCACCAACACGGCGCCGAGGATGCCTGCATGCACCAGCAGGGACACCCCCGCTCCGGTGCCGAGACGACGAGAGTTCCACCTTTGCTGATCGATGACCGACTGGAACATGGCTGCCTCCCTCAGACGGGCGCTCCCGACAGGGGCAGGCCGCACCATGCGGTCCCTCACCCACGTGGTCTGAGGTCCGGAGCGCCCCTGTCCACGCACCCGTTAAGGTAGGGAAGCGGAGCGTTCCGTTGGCCGTGGCCGTTCCATCTTTCCGTCATGATTTCGTCATGGCGTCGATCTCCATCCGGTAGCCCACCCCGCGGATGGTGTGGATGGTGAAGCCCGAGGTGCTCGTCCAGCCGAGCTTCTTCTTCAGGTTGGAGACGAAGTTGTCCACCGTGCGCGGGTCCACCACCACGTCCTGGCCCCACACGGTGTCGAGGATCTCCTGCCGCGTCAGCGCCCGGTCCTTGTGGCGGACCAGGTAGACGAGCAGGTCGAACTCCGTGCGAGTCAGCTCAATGGTGCCGCCGTCGGCTCGGCTGAGCGCGCGCTTGCCCAGGTCCAGGGTGAAGCCCGCGAAGCCCATGATCTGGGCTGGAGGCGTGCCGGCCCTGCGCACCAGCGCCCGCACCCGCGCCAGCAGCTCCCGCAGCCGGTAGGGCTTGGTCAGGTAGTCCTGCGCCCCGGCCTCGAAGCCGCGGACGATGTCGTCCTCCAGCGTGCGCGCGGTGAGCATCATCACCATGCTCTGGAGTCCTGCGGCGCGCAGCCGCTTGCACAGGGAATAGCCGTCCTCCCCCGGCAGCATCACGTCGAGGATGAGCAGGTCAAAGTCGCAGCCACGCAGGAGGGACTCGGCCTCGCGGGCGTTCGAGGCGGCGGCCACGTCGAAGCCTTCGTCCTGCAGGTTGTCCCGTAGGCCCACGCGGAGGTTCGGGTCGTCCTCGACGATGAGGATGGAGGGGCGGTGAGGAGCAGGAGGGGACTGGGTCGTCATGGTGGAGGCGGCTCGGGGAAGGTCAGCGCGAACGTGGTGCCCTGAGGGCCAGAGGTGGCGACACGCAGATTGCCACCGTGGAGATGCATGATCCTGCGGCAGAGCGCGAGCCCGAGCCCACTGCCGTGCACCTCGGGGCCCGGTTGTGTCACCCGGTAGAAGTCCTGGAAGACGTTCTCCCACTCGCTCTCGGGGATGCCGATGCCGTTGTCACCGAAGAGCACCGTGCACCCGTGGCCCGGCGTGGCGTGGACGCGCACGGAGAGCTTCACCGGGTTGCTCTGGTTGTAGTTGCACGCGTTGCGGCCCAGGTTGGACAGCAGCAGGCGCAGCAGGCCGGGATCGGCCCACAGCTCCACATCCCCCACGTCCTCGGTGAGCTCCACCGGCACGCGGGTGGCGCTGGCGAGATCCGTCCGCAGGGCGCCCATCAGCTCCTCTAGCCGCACGCGGGTGAACTGCGCCACCCAGCGCCCCTTGTCGATGCGGTTGAAGGACAGGATGTTCTCCACCAGGAAGTGCAGCCCGTCCGCGGCCTGGATGATGCGGGTGGGGTAGTCGCGGACCTCGGGCGAGCCTCCCGCGCGCATCTCCAGGGTCTCCGCCAGCAGCCGGATGGAGGCCAGGGGCGTGCGCAGCTCGTGCGAGACGGTGGCCACGAAGTCGCTCTTGAGCTCCAGGAAGCGGTACTTGCGGTGCTGGGCCAGCCCTGCCAGCGCCACGATGGCCACCGCGAGCGCGCCGCAGATGAGCACCAGCAGCGTCTTCAACCCGTAGCGCTTGGAGATCTGTGCCTCCTCAGCGGCTCCGCGGGGGATGACTGCGTCGAGCTTCAGCGAGGACACCGGCTGCAGCGCGTCCACGCGGCCCATGCGCACGGAGTCCTCGGCACCCAGGAGCTTGCGCTTGCGCATCTCGAGGGTGATGCCCTTCAGTAGCTCCGCGGGCTCCACGGCGATGCCGCGCACCACCTCGCCCTGCTGCTCCAGGTACCAGCGCGCGCCGATGAGGGTGGGCTCGGGCATCTGAGAAGGCAGCACGATGGCGCCGGTGCCCAGCTCCTGGACGCGCGACCGGAAGGCTTCCGAGGGCTCGGAGAGCTCGGCGCTCACCGCGAGGATGCGCTCGGTGAGGTAGTCGAAGTCGGCCTGGGTGAAGCGCTGGCAGTCGCGCAGCAACTCGCGCTGGAGGCCCAGGCCCTGGGCCATGCCGCCGAACTCCTCGGCCAGCCCGCCGTGGATGAGCCCCCGGACGGGCCAGGGGCTGGCATCGCCGCGCGCGAGCCGCTCCACCACCAGCAGCGTGTAGGGGATCTCCTGGGCAGGGGGCAGCGGGTGCTCGGCGCGGTAGCGAAGCAGCGCCTCCAGGCGCCGCTCGGCTGCCTCCGGCGTGTCCAGCACGTCCTTCGGGAGCACGGCCTCCACCGCGCGCAGCAGCCCGAGCCGCTCCTGCCAGGGGCCCGGGGCCGGGGGGGCCTCGAGCGCCTGGCGCAGTTCCTCATGGAGCTTCTTGGCCGGGGTTTGCGTGCCGGGCCGGGGGCGGGGGAGGCGGGGGAGGAACTGGTACTCGCGGAAGAGCAGGTAGAGCCCATCGGCTTGGACGAGCGGATCCTCCACGGCGAGGTTGATGGCGGGCAGGCTCCACTCCAGCTGCTGCCGGAGCTTGAGCCGGAGCGCCTCGGTGGCGATGCGCTCGACCTCCTCGCGGCGGGAGCGCAGCTGCTGGCGGGCGTCCTCGGTCTCCTGAGCGAAGAGGCGCTGCAGGCTCACCAGTCCCCAGGTCAGCGCCAGGAAGCCGCATCCAAGTGCCAGCAGTGTGGGCAGGAGCCGGCGCAGCATCCAGGCCTATGCCTCCGCCCCTTGGTTCTCCATGGCCTCACTATCGCACAAGCTGCGAGGGGGCGCTCCGTCAGCTCGCCAGCTCGTGCTCGGGATAGGGCGGGCCAGCGGCCGGAGTGCCCGCGGCGGGGAGGGTGACGGTGAAGACAGTGCCCGCTCCTTGTTTGCTCTCGGCGCGCAGGGCCCCCCCCAGGCTGGTGACGATGGCGTGGCTCACCGACAAGCCCATGCCCGTGCTGTTGGGGCGGGTGGTGAAGAAGGGCTCGAAGAGGCGCTCCAGCACCTCGGGAGGCATGCCCGCGCCGGTGTCCTGCACCTCGATGATGACCTCGCCCGTCACGCTTGCGCGGGTGGCCACGCGCAGCACGTTGCGCGCCAAGTCCTGCTCGGACATGGCCTGCACGGCGTTGAGCATCAGGTTGAGGAACACCTGCCCCAGCCGGGCCTCGTCTCCCTCCACCGAGGGCACGGGCTGGAAGTCCTTCTCCAGCCGGGCCCGGTGGCGCAGCTGGCCGCGCACCAGCTTCAAGGTGTCCTCCAGCACGGAGTGCAGATCCACCCGCGTGCGGTGCCGGGGCGGCTCGCGCGTGAGCAGGCGCAGATCCTGGACGATGCCCTTGAGCCGCTCGGCACCCTCCACGGACTCGGACAGCGCGTCGAGCACCTCGCTGATCTCGTCCGGGTCTACCTCCTCGCGCCCGGTCCGGAGCGACTCTCGCAGCCGGCCGATCTCCTCGCGGGCAAATGAGAGGTTGGCCATCAGGAAGGCCAGCGGGTTGTTCATCTGGTGGCCCACGCCCGCCGCCAGGTGGACCAGGGAGGCCTGGCGATCGGCGTGCATCAGGCTGGTCTCCAGCTGCTTGCGCGCCGTCACATCCTTGGCGAAGACGCGGAGGCTCTCGTGGTCCTGCAGCTGCATGGCCACCACCTCCCAGTACCGGCCCTGCAGCTGCACCAGCGTGGGTGTCTCCCCCGGACGGCTGCGGCGGGCGTGCGCCAAGGCGGCGGCCACCAGGGGGTGATTGGCGCCCAGCTCCAGGAGGTCCGGGAAGCAGGTGTGCGCGGGTGGGTTGGCGTAGCGCACCCGGCCGTCGCGCCCCATCTCGAGCATGGGGTCCGGGTGGAGCAGGGGGAACGAGGCCAGCCGGTAGAGCTCCTGCTCCAGTGTGTCCAGGTCGGTGATGTCGCGCACCAGCAGCCCCAGATCGGGCACCTCCTCGCCAGCGTGGGGTGAGCGCAGCGTGGCCTCGGCGGTGTACAGGCGCGTCTCGCTCCCCGTCTCCATGCGGAAGTGCATCCGGCCGCTGGTGTGGTTCAGGCGGGTGGAGCGCACCAGCGACTCGAGCGGAATGGCGGCCTCGGTAGGCAGCAGCTCGTGCAGGGACAGGCCCTCGCCCTCGCGCAGATCCCGGCCGAACGCCTTGCCCGTGGAGGACCAGACGCGCCGGCAACGCTCCTTCGCATCCAGATCCAGCGTCATGTACTCCGAGTTCGGCACGGCCCGAGGGGTGGGGGCCTTGACGGTGTTGCCCTGGACGAGCGCAAAGCCCTGAATGTCGAAGGGGGCGAGCACCGGCTCCAGGCCCCCCTCGTCGTGGCTCATGGTGGTGATGGCGGCCACCACCCGGTGGGCCTCGGCCTCTGTCAGCCGTTCGGTGATGATGATGCCGTCGGCGAGGGTAGGGCCGCTGAAGGCGAAGGGCCGCAGCCGGCGCTCGTCGGGGCCTACGCGCTCGGCCAGCAGCGCGCGGACCATGTACTCCTCCATGTGCGTGGTGAAGAACGTGGTGACGTCCGCCTGGCCCGACAGCACCGCCAGCAGGGCCTGCCGGTAGGTGCCATAGAAGCGCTGCTCGGCGAACAGCTCCGAGGGATTCATGCCCAGCGACTCCAGGTGGCGCTTGGGCAGCAGGTAGCCCGCAGTGGAGAGCGGATCCACCCACGCCGCGCGCCGGCCTCGCAGCTTCTCCAGGGTGAGGGGCTCGTCGGCCCGGCAGATGAAGGCAGAGTGGTAGTACCAGCGTCCCGCTCGCACCGCGCGCAGCACGGCCCGGGAGCGGGGCTCGAAGAGATCGCACTGCTCGGCCGTGGCCAGGGCCATGTCCGCCTGGCCCTCGAGCAGCGCCTGCTCCACGGCCTCGTACGTTCGGGCCTGCTCGACGATCACCGGACGGCCGAGCCGCTGCGAGAGCGCTCGGCCGAAGAACTCGGCTCGAACGTGCTCTTTCACCACGCCCAACAAGGGATAGGTGAGGAAACGGATGGGAGAACTCGACGGCGGCAAACGCAACTCCCCTTCACGCCGGGGATCTCCAGCAGCCCCCATGAAGCGACACACCAAAGCATGCCGAAGGATTGTTAGAAAATACACGGGAAATGCTGGGTTGACCCGTTTGGCCTCGCTTTCAACGGAGCAGCGGGTTGGTGCTGGCGGTGGGCGGTGGCCATGATGAAGGATGGTGACTGACACCATACCTATGGAGGCGGGTCATGGCGGATGAACGCCCCTTACCGCACTTCTCCCCGCGCCGGGAACTGGGCCGCACGGGATTCCATGTGACGGCAATTGGAATCGGGGATCTGGCCGATCGGTCAGTGCCCTTGGGGCAGTGCGTGGCCACGCTGCAGCGCGCCATGGACGCGGGGCTGAACCTGGTGGACACCGCGCCAGGCTACGAGGACGGCTACAGCGAGCAGATCGTCGGTGAGGCCCTGCGCGGCCGGCGCGAGGGCATCTTCGTCATCGACAAGATCGATCTGCTGGATCAGCCGGTGACGCGACAAGTCGAGGAGAGCCTGGGCCGGCTGAAGCTGGATGCGGTGGATCTCTTCGCCTTCCACAACGTGTCGGAGCTGAAGGTGTGGGAGCGGCTCGCGGCGCCGGGCGGTGGGATGGAGGAACTCGGGCGCTGCGTGCGAGCAGGCAAGGCCCGCTTCCGGGGCATCTCCAGCCATCACCCGGACGTGCTGAAGGCGGCGTTGGAGACGGGACTGTGCGACGTGGTGATGTTCCCGATCGGCCCCTTCTGCCACCCGCGCTACGTGGAGGAGATCCTGCCCCGGGCGCGCTCGAAGGGAGTGGGGACGGTGTGTTTCAAGACCTTCGGGGCGGGCAAGCTGCTGGGGGACACTGAAGGCTATGGGCGCCCGCTCCAGGCTCGACCCCGGGGGAAGGTGAGCTCGGGCGGGCAGGAGGCGCCCGCTCCCTCGCTGCCACACCTGTCCGTGGAGGAGTGCGTCCGCTACACGCTCACCGTGGATCCAGACGTGTCGCTGCTGGGCATGAGTTTCACCAACGAGCAGGACGCCGCGCTGGCCGCCGCGGCTGCCTTCCAGCCCTTGTCCGCCGGGCAGCTCTCCGAGGTGCGCCGCAAGGCCGCGCTCGCCATCGAGGACAAGGGCGCGGTGTGGTGGGACCCGAAGTAGGCGGGGCGCTCAGGGCGTGCTGACGACCTCGATGGTGGGCTCAATGCGCGGCTCGGCCTTGAGGGAGCAGCCAACGAAGCAGCGCTTGGGCACGTCCAGGAAGAGGGCGCGGGCGGTGTCGGCGTCGGCCTGGCTCTTCACCTGGACCACGGGGCGGACGACGATCTCGGTGAAGCGGATGAGCCCCTCCGAGTCCAGGGCCAGGGTGCCTGTGGCGGTGCTGCGATAGGAGAGGTGCTGCACGTTCTTGCGGCGGCACAGGGAGAGGAAGGTGAGCAGCGTGCAGGCCTCGGCGGCGCCCAGCAGGAGCGTCTCGGGGCCCCACTGGCCGGGCTTGCCGGCGAACTCCGGGGGGGCGCCGAAGCCCAGCGCCGGGAGGCCGCTCGACCCGAGCGAGCCTTCCAGCTCCTGGGTCCAGTTCAGGTTCGTCTCGTAGGTCCAGCTCTTGGTGCGCGGTGGCATGGGCTCCTCCTCGGAAGTAGGGGGAGCAGTCTGGCAAATTTCGCGGCCTTGGCGTGTTAAGGAAGGACCATGCCTGCCCGCCGCCCCGAAATCCTTGCTCCCGCGGGGGATCTGGAGTCCCTCCAGGCCGCGCTCGCCAGCGGAGCGGACGCTGTCTACTTTGGGCTCGACGAGGGCTTCAATGCCCGCGCCCGCGCCGAGAACTTCTCGCTCGCCCGCCTCCCCGAGACGATGGCCCTCATCCACCGGGCGGGAGCGCGGGCCTACCTGACGCTCAACACGCTCGTCTTCGAGCCCGAGCTACCGATCCTCGAGCAACTGCTTCGCGGGGCCGCTGCGGCGGGCGTGGACGCGCTGATTCTGCAGGATCCCGCTGTGGCGCTGCTGGCCCGGGCGATCTGCCCTCAACTGGAACTGCACGCCTCCACGCAGATGACGATCTCCAGCGCGGAGGGCGTGCGCTTCGCGCAGGGGCTGGGGATCTGCCGGGTGGTGGTGCCTCGGGAGCTGTCCGTCGCGGAGATCCGCAAGCTGGCGGGGCAGACGGATGTCGAGCTGGAGGTCTTCATCCACGGCGCGCTCTGCATGTCTTGGAGCGGGCAATGCCTGACGAGTGAGGCCTGGGGTGGGCGTTCCGCCAACCGAGGCCAGTGCGCGCAGTCCTGCCGCCTGCCGTACGATCTCGTCGTCGATGGCCAGACGCGAGAGCTGGGCGAGGTGAAGTACCTGCTCAGCCCCAAGGATCTGGCGGGTGTCTACGCAGTGCCCGAGCTGGTGGGCATTGGCGTGCACGGGTTGAAGATCGAGGGCCGGCTCAAGGGGCCCGCCTACGTCTCCTCGACGGTGCAGGGCTACAAGCGGTGGGTGGAGGGGTGCGTCGCGGGGAAGCCGGATGAGGCCCAGCTCAAGCGGGACCTGGCGGACATGTCGCTCACGTACAGCCGTGGCTTCTCGAACGGCTTCCTGGCGGGCTCGGATCACCAGACGCTCGTCGAGGGCCGCTTCCCGAAGCACCGCGGTGTGTACCTCGGGCGCGTGCGCTCCCTCTCTGGCAAGGAAGTGGTGATCGTCCCCGACGAGCGCCCGTGGACGGGAGCGCTGGGCTTGGGCGAGGAGCGCCCGGAGAGCCCGGCGGGGCACGTGTCTTCTCCGTTGAAGGGAGAGCCCACTCCTGATGCGGTGGAGCCTCGTCCAGGCATGGGCGTGGTGTTCGATGCGGGCAGGCCTGAGGACAAGAACGAGCCCGGTGGCCCCATCTTCCGCGTGGAGCGCCGAGGCGAAGGGTGGGTGCTGGGCTTCGGCAACCCGGGGCCGGATCTGGGGCGCGTGGCGGTAGGCCAGCGGGTGTGGCTCAACAGTGATCCCGCTCTGGCGCGCCGGGTGGAGAGCCTGATCGCCCAGGGTGAGCCCGAGGGCCGTGTCCCGCTCGAGCTGAAGATCTCGGGGGCAGAGGGGAGTCCGCTCCGGATTGACGCCAGCGCGTGGGGACACGAGGCCTCCGCGGCCAGCCCGGCGCCGCTGGCCCCCGCGCGAGGCGGCGGCATGGACGAGGCGCTGCTGCGAGACAAGCTGGGAGCCTTCGGAGGGACGCCGTTCCGGCTGGCGCGACTGGACTGCTCGGCGCTGGCGCCGGGGCTGCACCTGCCTGTCTCCGAGCTCAAGGCGCTGCGGCGGCAACTGGTGACGGAGCTCACGGCAGCGGTGGAGAAGGGCTACAAGCGGACGGTGGCGGAGACGCCGGTGCTCGACGCGGTGCGGGCCTCGCACGTAGGGCGTGTGGCCTCGGGGCCCATGGAGGAGCCCGCGCGGTTGCTGCCCCTGTGCCGCAACGACGCGCAGTTGGAGGCTGTGATCGCGGCGGGGCTGCGCGAGGTCGAGCTGGACTGGATGGAGATGGTGGGCCTGCAGCGGGCGGTGGAGCGGGCCCGGGCTGCGGGGCTGCGCGTCACGATCGCGACGGTGCGAGTGCAGAAGCCGGGCGAGGAGGGCTACGACCAGCGCATCGACCGGCTGCGTCCGGATGCGGTGCTGGTGCGCCACTGGGGCGCGATGATGCACTTCCTGGAGCGGCCTGCGGGCCAGCCGCGCCCGGTGCTGCATGGAGACTTCTCTCTCAACGTGACGAACTCGGTGACGGCGGCGTACCTGCTGGGGCTGGGGCTGGACACGCTGACGTGTTCGCACGATCTGGACGCGACCCAGCTCTTCTCGCTGCTGGAGCATGTGCCAGCGCACCGGCTCGCGGTGGCGCTGCACCACCACATCGCGACGTTCCACACGGAGCATTGCGTGTACTCGCACACGCTGTCCAACGGGCGCGACTTCCGGACCTGTGGCCGGCCGTGTGAGAAGCACCAGATCTCTCTGAAGGATCGCCTGGGGCTGGATCACCCGGTGATCGTGGACGTGGGGTGCCGTAACACGGTATTCAACGCGCAGGCCCAGAGCGCGGCGTCGCTCGTGCCACGGCTGCTGGAACACGGGGTGCGCCGCTTCCGGGTGGAGTTCGTCCGGGAGACGCAGGAGGAGGCGACGCGGGTGCTGTCCGCGTACCAGGAGCTGCTCGCGGGACGTCTGTCGCCTGCCGAGGCTGTGCGCCGCGCGGCCGTGCACGAGCAATTCGGTGTGACGAAGGGCACCATGAAGGTGCTTAGCCCACCGGCTTCTGCGTCCCGCTAAGGGTGTCCCGGCGGCGCGTTCTGCGCCCGGTGGTCTACTTGTCAGACCAGTTTCGGCGCCAGGAACCCCAGCGGACGGTGCCCGGTGCGCCCGTCGCCGAGGAATTACCGGTCGTCATGGCTCACTGGTGAGCCTTGGCAGCCGGGGTTTCTCCCGGGCGTCTGGCCGTCATGGCTCACTGGTGAGCCTTGGCAGCCGGGGGCCTCTCCCGGGTGTCTGGCCGTCATGGCTCACTGGTGAGCCTTGGCAGCCGGGGTTTCTCCCGGGCGTCTGGCCGTCATGGCTCACTGGTGAGCCTTGGCAGCCTGTAGGTTCTCTCCCTATGTGTCCGGTCCTCTGGGCTTACCGGTGAGCTTTGGCCACCTGGGATTTTCCCTGGGACCTCCGGCTCTCAGGGCTCACCGGTGAGTCTTGGCCGCTCGCTCATATTTCGATCCGCCCTCCCAGTGGGTACCCGTGAGCGGAACTGTCACTCGGGAGGTTCGAGTTGTATGCCGGTCAGACGACCCATGAGGTAGGCTTGCGCCTGACGAACGGCGGTAGATACTGGCCGCAGGAGCGGATCGTGGATGCGCCGAGTCTCGATCAGGCTGTGGATGTGAGGAGCCTGCCATACGGGACAAAGGTGGGGCCCTGGCGCTTGAAGGGGGGCCAAGGAGTGGGTGTGTACGGCGCTGTCTACCGCGCCGTGAGGCAGGGGGCCGAGGCCGCAGGGGAGGCGGCGCTCAAGATGGCGCTCCACCCGAGGGATCCACGCTTCCAGCGCGAAGCGGAGCTGCTGAGACGGACTCGCCACTCCAGCGTGCCGCGCTTGCTGGACAGCGGTGTGTGGAGGCACCCGAACGGCTTCTGCTACCCATACGTGGTGATGGAGTGCATCGAAGGCGAGCCGCTGTACAGGTGGGCCGCGCGGCGCAATCCGAGTCAACACACGGTGCTCAGGCTGCTGGCTCAGGCTGCCCGGGCGTTGCAGGCCACCCATGAAGCGGGCGGAGTGCACCGGGACGTCAAGGGCGACAACGTCTTGGTCAGGCGGGTGGATGAATGGCTCTTCCTGATGGACTTCGGAGCGGGTGACTATGAAGGGGCGGAGCGGCTGACGTCCTCGGTGCTACCTCCGGGGACTCCGGCTTACCGCAGTCCCGAGGCGTGGGCACAGGGCCGGCTCTTGGGAAGGTACTTGCACGAGCGATATGTTGCGGGGCCAGCGGACGATGTGTTCGCTTTGGGTGTGATGGCCTATCGGTTGGTGACGGACGAGTACCCGCCGTTCACGGATGCGAGCATGGAAGAAGGCAAGTGCTGGCGGCCTGGGAGCAGTGGGCCTCGGCCGCCGCAGGAGATGAACCCTCAGGTGGGGCCCGAACTGGATGCCGTCATTCGGCGGATGCTGTCGTTGAAGCCGGAGGCGCGTGGTACGGCGAAGGAGCTGGCCGAGCAACTGGAGCAGGGCGCCGAGCAGACCCGCGCCACAGCGCACGAGAACCTCTTCGAGTGGGAAACGCTGCCGCGCGCGGAGTGGTCGCGTGAGGGGCTGCCCGGCGCCGAGAAATCAGGCCGCAGCTTACGGCGGAGGAACCGGGACACAGTCCGCGAGGCACTCGAGGCGGACGCTGCTCGGAGGGAGAATCAATGTCGTCAGCAGCCGAAGGCGCCCACTTGGAGAGTGCCGCGCAGTGAGCTGCAAAGACGGGTGGTGTCAGGGCTTCTCGGGTTGGCAGCCCTCGTGACCGGGGGCGTGTTGTTGTGGTCACGGGACAGGCAGCCGGTGATCACTGATGACGAGCCCCGGATGGTGGAGCGGTCTGCTGCCGAGAGTCAGGATGGGGGAGTCACTTATGTGGGGGACACGGCAACGACCTCCTCTCAATCCACGGTGCAGGCCCCTTCAGGGAGGGGGATTGCGTTGGAGGCTCCGCCCAAGCCGTTGCAGGGTCAGTTGAAGCCGGATGGGAATGGCAACTGCCGCAAAGGGCTGGTGGCGCTCAATGGCGGGTGCTGGCTGAAGGTCGAAGTCGGAGACCTGGAGAATTGCAGGGTCGTGAAGAGTGGAGTTGTGTTTAAGCAAGCCTGCTACGCGCCCATCTTCCCAACCGAGCGCGAGCCCACCTCTGATCCGGTCAAGCCAGACGGTTCGGGACAATGAGGCCGACGAACTGACCCGCTCCGAAGGCACCTGTTCGGAAAGGTCGGGGGTTTTGAGGGCTGAAAAGTCCCGACCTTTCCGAACAGGTGCCCAAGTGCCCTGGTTCAGGGAAGACACGGGCCTCGCTCCGCCGAGATCAGGGGTGAGGGTTGTACTAAGGTCCGCGTGATGCAGGTTGCTCTCGTGGGCTTTGGGCGGTTTGGCCGGGCGCTCGGATCGCTCCTGGTGGAGTCCGGCGTGGACTACCGGGCCTTCGACCCCTTTGCCGAGATTCCCGAATCGCACCGCGTCTCTTCGCTGCCTGCGTTGGTCTCCGGAGCAGAACTCGTTGTCGTAGCTGTCCCTGTTTCTCGGATGCGCTCCGTGCTTCGGGATCTGCGCCCGCACCTGACGCCCTCGCAGCTCGTGCTGGATGTGGGCAGTGTGAAGGTGAAGCCTGTGGAGGCGCTCGCCGAGGTGCTGGGTTCGGAGATCCCTTGGGTGGGCACCCATCCGCTCTTCGGCCCTCTCAGCCTCGCCATGGCTGAGCGGCCTCTGCGCGTCGTCATCTGTCCCAACCCGCAGCACCCCAGCGCTGCCGCGCGGGCTCGCGCTTTCTATGAGCGGCTCGGGTGCGAGATCGTCGAGCAGACCGCCGAGAACCATGACCGCGTGATGGCCCATACCCACGCCCTGACGTTCTTCGTGGCCAAAGGGATGATCGACGCGGGTATCGGGCTCGATGTCCCGTTTGCTCCCGCCAGCTTCAAGGCCCTGGCTCGCACCATTGAGACGGTCCGTTCGGACGCTGGCCACCTCTTTGCCGCCATCCAGCGCGAGAACCCGTTCTCCTCGGAGGCCCGCCGGGAGCTGCTCACGGCGCTCCAGGCCGTCCACGAGGACCTCGAGCGCCTTCCTCTCGAGGCTGCCGCTCCCGACACGGGGCGCATGGCGATTCCCACCTCAGAGGTCCGCCCTCCCGAGCAGACGGAGTACCGGACCCACCTCGAGCAATTGGACCGCGAGCTGATGTCGCTCTTGGCCCGGCGCATCCAGCTCGCTCGACGCGCCGACCGTAGCGGCCCTCTGGAAGGGCAGGGCGAAGAGGCGGCCCGAGAAGAGGCGCTTCTCGCTCAGCGCCGCGCCTGGGCCGCCGAGCTGGGTTTGGACCCGGAGGAGACAGAGGTTTTCTTTCGCAACCTTCTGCGCCTGCCCCACCGTTCTGACGGCACAAGCGGCTAGCTCAGGTTACATGGGGGCTCTCAACTCAACGGGAGGGACCTCATGAAGATTGGCTTCGTCGGACTCGGAAACATGGGCCAGGCCATGGCCCGCAACCTCATCAAGGCTGGACACGAGCTCACGGTCTACAACCGCTCGCAGTCCAAGGCGGAGGCGCTGCGTTCGCAAGGAGCGCGCGTCGCCAAGACGCCCCGCGAGGCGGCTCAAGGCGCCCAGGCAGTCTTCACCATGCTCGCGGACGATCACGCTCTGGAGGAGGTGAGCTGGGGAGACGACGGCATCCTCGCCGGGCTCGACAAGGGCGCCATCCACATCTCCTCGAGCACCATCTCCGTCGCGCTCTCCGAGCGGCTCACCCAGGCCCACGCCCAGGCAGGGCAGGGGTACGTGTCCTCGCCCGTCTTCGGCAGGCCTGATGCCGCCGAGGCCAAGCAGCTCTGGGTCCTGGCCGCGGGCGCCAAGGCGGACGTGGAGCGCGTCCGGCCGCTCCTGGAGGCCATCGGCCGGGGGCTCACCGTGCTCGGAGAGAAGCCCTCCGCTTCAAACGTGGCGAAGCTGTCCGGCAACTTCCTCATCGCCACCATGATCGAGGCCTGCGCGGAGGTGTTCGCCCTCACTCGCAAGCACGGCATCGAGGCCAAGACGTTCCTGGAGCTCTACCAGTCCGTCTTCGCCAACTCGCCCATCTTCGGTCGCTACGCCTCCCTGGTCGCTTCCGGCCAGTACGAGCCCGCGGGCTTCGCCCTCCGGCTGGGGCTCAAGGACGTGGGGCTGGTCCTCCAGGCTGCGGGCAGCGCCCATGTGCCCATGCCCATCGCCAGCGTCGTCCGCGACCAATACGTGGAGGCCGTCGCCCGAGGCATGGGCGAGCAGGACTGGTCCGCGCTCGGAACGCTTGCGGCGGAGAAGGCTGGCTTGGGCAAGCCCTGACGCGTTGAGTCAGCGCCCCTGGAGCGGCGGAGGCAGGTGCCGCGTATCCGCCGCCGAGAGGTTGCCCAGCTCGGGGCCCTCGACCACCCGGGCCGCGATGGCTGCCGCCGCCGTGGCCGCCTCGGGAGCCGTGGCCCCTCGCGCCAGCGCCAGCGTGAAGGCGATCCCGAACACGTCCCCCGCACCCGTGGGGTCCACTTCGGTGGCAGGAGCCGCCGGAATCTCCCAGCGCTTCGTGCCCTGCAGCACCGTGGACCCTCTCCGGCCCCGTGTCAGCGCCAGCGTGAGGCCCTGACGGGTCAGCTGCTCGGCGATGAACCCCGCCTCCGGGTGGTCCTCTTCGGAGAACACGGCCGCACCCAATCCCCTGGGGGGGCTGGAGGCCTCACCGGCGATGGTCGGCTCTACCGTCCCATCCGCTCCCGGCCGCCGCAGCCACCCCTGAAGCCCCGCGCAGATCTGCTTCGAGCGCAGTCCCTCCACGAGCGCCCGGTCGCACTCGCCCGCCACCGGCGCCACGTACGCCACGGGGATATCCCGCCACGCCTCGGGAATGTCCTCGGCGCGGATGGTCCGGGCCACCGCGCGCAGGATGACGCGGCGCCGAGGCCCGCTGTAGTCCAGCTCGAAGGTCGTCACTGCCGGGCTCGGCACCACGTGGATCGACAGCCGCGGCAGCGACCGCAGCGGCGCCATCAAGTCGAAGTCCAGGGGCGCCGCCGTCACGAGCGCTGTCTCGATGCCCAGCGTCGCCGCGACTCGGGCGGAGAAGGAGGCGGCTCCACCCAGGCGGGTCTCGCCTCGGATGAAGTCTCGGGTGACATGGCCGACGACGAGGAGCTCGGGCAGGGGAGTCATCACCCTCATAGGTATGCGAAGTCCCCCGTCCGCGTCGAGCGGCAGTGTGTTCGCACGGCAGGCAGCCAGCACCCGGAGTGGACCGTGTCGGGAAAGATGACCTGGGGGGTTCCCTTGGGAGGGTGAGGAGAGGATAGATTGCCGCCCCGTTTACCTGAGAGGGGACCCCTATGCGCGGTTACCAGAGTGTGCGGACACTGATCGGATGTCTGGCCATCGTCCTGGCCTCGGCCTGTACCAAGCCCGAGGCCGCCAAGCCCGCCGGCCAGGAGGGCACTGCCCAGGCCCCGAGCGCCCCGAAGAAGGACATCAAGATCGCCGTCGTCACCCACGGCCAGGCGTCCGACACCTTCTGGTCCGTGGTGAAGAACGGCGTGGAGAACGCCGCCAAGGACACCGGCGCCACCGTCACCTACAACTCGCCGCAGACCTTCGACATGGTGGCCATGAGCCGCCTGATCGACGCCGAGGTCGCCAAGAAGCCGGACGGCCTGGTGGTCTCCATCCCCGACGCCAACGCGCTCTCCAACTCCATCAAGGCCGCCGTGGCCGCGGGCATCCCCGTCATCTCCATCAACTCCGGTAGTGACGTGTACAAGTCGCTCGGCGTGCTGCTCCACGTAGGCCAGACCGAGTACGACGCCGGCTTCGGCGGTGGCGAGAAGATGGCCGCCGCGGGCGTGAAGAACGCGCTCTGCGTCAACCATGAGGTGGGCAATGCCTCGCTGGACCTGCGCTGCAAGGGCTTCCTGGACGCCATCACCAAGGCGGGCGGCACGGGCAAGGTGCTCGCGGTGAACGCGGCGGACCCCACGGACTCCCAGTCCAAGGTCACCGCCGCGCTGGGCCAGGGCGTGGACGGCATCATGACGCTCGGCCCCCTGGGCTCCAAGGCGGCGCTCGCGGCGCTCAAGCAGGGCGGCAACGTGGGCAAGGTGAAGCTGGGCACGTTCGACTTGACGCCGGACGTGCTCGCGGGCATCCGGGACGGCGAGCTGGAGTTCGCCATCGACCAGCAGCAGTACCTGCAGGGCTACCTGCCGATCGTGGTCCTGGCCCAGTACAAGCAGTATGGGGTGCTGCCCGCCGGTGGCATCCTCCCGACGGGCCCGGGCTTCGTGACGAAGGAGAACGCGGCTCGCGTCATCGAGCTCAGCAAGCAAGGCATCCGGTAGGAGTACATGCGCAGAATCCTCAATCGCCCCGAGCTTGGCGCTGCCTGTGGCGTCGTGGCCGTCTGGGCCTTCTTCGCCCTCTATGCGGGCGGGTCCGGCTTTCTGTCCCAGGCCGGCTCCGCGACGTATCTCGAGATTGCCTCGGAGCTGGGGATCCTGGCCGCCGCTGTCTCGCTGTTGATGATCGCCGGAGAGTTCGATCTCTCCGTCGGTTCCATGATCGCCGCCAGCGGGATGACCATCTCCCTGCTGTGCGAGCGGCTGGGCTGGTCCATCTGGGCCGCCATCGCCGTGGCCCTGGTGCTGTCGCTCGGGGTGGGCTTCGCCAACGGGCTGGTGGTCGTCCGCACGAAGCTGCCCTCGTTCATCGTCACGCTCGGCTCGCTGTTCATCCTGAGCGGGAGCACCATTGGAATGACCCGCCTCGTGACCGGCCGCACCCAGGTCGGTGGGCTGCACGAGGCGCTGCACTACGGCTCGGCCCAGACCCTCTTCGCCAGCCGCATCGGAGGCTTCTCCGTCTCCATCCTCTGGTGGGTGGCCATCACCGTGCTGGCGAGCTGGGTGCTGCTGCGCACGCGCTCCGGCAACTGGATCTTCGGCGCGGGTGGGGCCCCGGACGCTGCCCGGAACCTGGGCGTCCCCGTGCCCAAGGTGAAGATTGCGCTGTTCATGACGACCTCGTTCTGCGCCTGCCTGATCGCCACGTTCCAGGCCGTGAAGTTCACCGGCTCGGACGTGCTGCGCGGCACGGGCAAGGAGCTGGAGGCCATCCTGGCCGCCGTTCTTGGGGGGACGCTGCTCACCGGCGGGCATGGCTCGGTGGTGGGCGCCGCGTTCGGAGCGCTCCTGTTCGGCATGGTGCAGCAGGGCATCGTGTTCGCGGGGGTGGACTCGGACTGGTACAAGGTCTTCCTCGGGGCGATGTTGATCACCGCCGTGCTCGTGAACACCTACGTCCGCGGCCGGATGGTGGAGGCCCGTCGATGAGCGAGCCCGTGACGGAAGTTCAGCCCCCTCTGCTCGAGGTGGTGAACCTGGCTCGGACCTTCGGCAAGGTGTCGGCGCTCGAGGACGTGTCCATGAACGTGCGCGCAGGCGAAGTCATGTGCGTGCTCGGCGACAACGGGGCCGGCAAGTCCACGCTCATCAAGACCCTCTCCGGAGTCCACCTGCCCGAGCGCGGGCAGATGTTCATCGAGGGCAAGCCGGTGCGCCTGCGCTCCCCGCGTGACGCCCGGGAGAAGGGCATCGCGACCGTCTACCAGGATCTGGCGATGGTCCCCATGCTCTCCATCGCGCGGAACTTCTTCATGGGCGCCGAGCCCGTGAAGGGCATCTGGCCCTTCCGGCGCTTTGATCTCGGCGCGGCGGATGCCGTGGTGCGGGCCGAGCTGGAGAAGATGGGCATCCACGTGCGCGACAGCTCGGAGCCCGTGGGCACGCTCTCCGGCGGCGAGCGCCAGTCCATCGCCATCGCGCGCGCCGTGTACTTCGGCGCCAAGGTGCTCATCCTCGACGAGCCGACCTCGGCGCTCGGGGTGAAGCAGGCGGGCATCGTGCTGCGCTACATCGCCCAGGCCCGGGCGCGGGGCTGCGGGGTGATCCTCGTCACCCACAACCCGCACCACGCGTGGCTCATTGGCGATCGCTTCACGATCCTCAACCGCGGCCGCAGCCAGGGAACCTTCTCCAAGGACCAGATCACCCGCGAGGAGCTCATTCAACGGATGGCGGGCGGGCGCGAGCTGGAGGAGCTCACCCACGAGCTGGGCGAGCTGGTGCGCG
Organism: Hyalangium minutum; assembly: GCF_000737315.1. GTDB lineage: Bacteria > Myxococcota > Myxococcia > Myxococcales > Myxococcaceae > Hyalangium > Hyalangium minutum. Next base: position 148,873 of record NZ_JMCB01000009.1, on the reverse strand, counting down.
AAGATCCTCGGCGGGTGGCGTCCCGGGAGTAGGCCGGGAGGCGCGGCGGGCTACTGGGTGGCTCCGGCCGTCATCGCGACGACCCAGGCGACCCCAGAGAGCGCGCAGCCGATCAGGAGGAAGAACGCTGGGACCGCGAGCGCGCCCACCACGGCAATCCCTGCGCTCGTGCGGTGCAGGCCCATGAAGGCGAAGACCTTCGCGATGATGGCCCAGATCGGGGCGACGTACATGCCGCAGATTGGGATGAGCCCGAGCACGAAGGGCGCCAGGGAGAGGGAGGCCGCACGCAGCGTGGTCTCGAACCCCCGAGGCTTTCCGAGCAACAGCAGTGTCACATGCTCGATGGCGGCACCGATGAAGGTGAAGAACGTGCCGAAGAGGGCGAGCAGGAGCACGATCAGGATCGCGACGCCAAACGAGCTCAGGAGGATGGCTCGGATCTCCGGCTTGGTTCCCGTGTCCCCGATGAGGGACGGGATCAGGGCTCCGGCGAGGGCGAACACCACGAAGGTGGGCACGAGCGCGGTGAGCCACGCCAGGAATGCGAACAGCAGCGAGCCTCCCAAGTCTCCCTCTGGCTTCGCGGTGGCGAACGTCACGCCCGGGCGCAGGAGGACGGCCCCCAAGGACTTGAACCAGGCCCGCGCCCAGCCCAGATCCTCGCGGTGATCCCACGGGAGCTGGCTGATGGACAGGCGCTCCATGCAGGCTGCGCAGAGGGGGGCCTGCCCCACGGGCGTCTGTTGGAGGCACTCCTCGCACGAGAAGGTGCCGCAGCGGCTGCAGGGAGCCACGGCCGTGCGATCCGGGTGGAGCGCGCAGGCGGGTACGCTCGGTCCGGCCCACTCGGACATGCCTAGACTCCGATCTTCGGGCAGAGATCGTTGAAGGGGCACTCCTCGCACTTCGGCTTGCGGGCTGTGCAGGTGTAGCGCCCGTGGAGCACGGTGGCGGGCCCGAAGAACGTCCACTGATCCTGGGGGACGAGCTTCATCAAGTCCTGCTCGATGTCCTCGGGCTTCTCTTTCTTCGTGAGCCCCAGTCGCTGGCTGACGCGCGCCACGTGGGTGTCCACGATGATGCCGGAGGGCAGGTTGAAGGCGGTGTTGAGCACCACGTTGGCCGTCTTCCGGGCCACGCCGGGCAGCGTCACGAGCCCCTCGATGGTGCGAGGCACCTCGCCGCCGAACTTCGCCAGCAGCTCGCGGCTCATGTTCTGAACCGACTTGGCTTTCTGCTTGTAGAAGCCCGTGGGCCTCAGGTCCTCCTCGAGCTCGGGGGTGTTGGCCTCGGCGAAGGCCTGGGGGCCCGAGTACTTCTGGAAGAGGGTGGCCGTGACGCGGTTGACGCGCTCGTCCGTGCACTGCGCGGCGAGGATGGTGGCCACGAGCAACTCGAAGGGCGTGGACCAGTTGAGCTCGTAGCGCGCGTCCGGATGCGCCTGGCGCAGGCGAGCGAGGAGGGTGGGGACGATCTGTGCGGAAGGCATGGGTCCTGTCCTCAGGCTAGACCAACGAGGAGGAGGAATCGATCGGGGATCGCCCCTCCTCGCGCCGCCCGCCGTGCCCCAGGAACCCGTGCCTGCTTACACGGCGGTTGCTGCGCTGGGCTCCGGAGTGGGAGCGCGCCGAAGGGGCTGTGCCTTGCCGTAGGTGAGCGAGCGCCACACCCACTCAGCGGGGCCGAAGCGGAAGCGCGCCAACCACAGGTGGCTCAGGATGACCTGGATTGCGAAGATGCCCAGGGGCAGGACCACGGTCACCTTGGGCCCGAGCGTGGTGGTGAGCCCCAGCCCGATCCCGTACCAGATGAAGAGGCTGAGCACGGTCTGCGACAGGTAGTTCGACAGGGCCATGCGGCCCACCGGCGCGAGCACCGAGAGCACACGCTGCCAGGTGGCGCGCTGGAAGAGCAGGGTGATGCCCGTCACGTAGAACGCGGCGAGCCCCAGTTCGCCGATTTGGCGGACGGGCCACATCACGAAGGGGAGCCACGGGAGGGTGTCCGGGTTCAGGATCTTCTGGGCGAAGAGGATCGACATCACGGTGCTGGAGCCATTGCCGATGATGCCCGTGATGAGTCCCCAGATGAGCACCTTGCGCAGCAGCGGCAGGTGTTTCGAGGGCTCGTGGAAGATCCGATGGCGGCCCGCGACCAGCCCCAGCAGGAACCGCCCGAGGATGGAGGGCATCGTCATGAACACGCCCTGGAGGAAGCCCTTGTAGAAGAGGGCGTTGGCTCGTACGAGATCGAAGTAGCTGTTGCTCTGGAAGCCCACCAGGACTTGAGCTTTGACCGCCTCTCGCTGCTCCCGCATCACCTTGGCAGCGGCCTCCGCGTCCGCCGTTGAGCCGAAGATCTCCTTCAGCCGAGGGAGATTCTCGATGAGGAGCGGCACGAGGAAGATCAGCACCGCGGACCAGATGAGCAGGGTCTTGTCCGAGCGCTTCCGGAACAGCAGCAGCGTGAAGCCCAGCACTGCATAGGTGGAGAGGATGTCGCCGAACCAGAGCAGCCACCCGTGTGCCAGGCCGATGAGCACCAGCACTCCCACTCGGCGGGCGTAGAGCGGAACGATCGAGCCGCCCCGCTGCTCGGCGCGTCCCATCTGCACGGCGAAGCCGAGGCCGAAAAGGAAGGAGAAGAGGGTGATGAACTTCCCGAACACCAGGAACGCCGTTCCCCGGGTGGTCACCAAATCCGCGAGCGAGGCCTGAGCCAGGAAGGACTCGATCTGGGCACGGGTCAGCAGGAACCGTCCGCTGAACCACATATAGGTGTTGGAGACGAAGACGCCACACAGCGCGAACCCACGCAGTGCGTCGAGGAGGATCAGCCGCTCGGTGTCATCGACGGGACGGGCTTCTGCGAGAGGCGCGGCCACAGTGGAATGAGAGGAGCTCATGTATCTAGAAGAACGGCCGAACCCTGGCCTGCTTGCTTGTATTCCCAGCGCACGAGCTTGGCTTCCCTCGAAGGCTGACCCCTGACTGCATACCTTGGGGCGAGCAGCGGGCTCGGGAGGGGCGAGATGAACTGGCAGGGGGGACGCCGTAGCACGAACGTCGAGGATCGCCGGGGCATGGGCGTGGGCCGCCCCCTGGCGGTGGGAGGTGGGGCCGCAGGCATCGTGGTGGCCCTGTTGGTGATGCTGTTGGGAGGAGATCCTTCCAGTATCGACACAACGAGTCCCTCGGGTGGGGACGGCGTGGGGGGCTCGGGGCGGCCGGTGGACCCGGCGCAGGAGCAGCTCAAGGACTTCGTCTCCGTCATCCTCGCGGACACGGAAGATACGTGGCCGGCGCTGCTGGAGGCTCAGGGCGTGCAGTATACGAACCCGCGCCTGGTCATTTTCTCGGACGCGGTGGAGTCGGGCTGCGGCATGGGCGAGAGCGCGATGGGGCCGTTCTACTGCCCGATGGACCAGCGCGTGTACCTGGACCTGAGCTTCTTCAACGAGCTGGATCGCCGCTTCGGCGCGCCGGGTGACTTCGCGGAAGCGTACGTGGTGGCGCACGAGGTGGGCCACCACGTGCAGAACCTGCTCGGCATCTCCGAGCGCGTGCACTCGATGCGCGGCCGCATGCGGGGGGCGGACTCCAACGCTCTGTCCGTGCTGCAGGAACTTCAGGCGGACTGCTTCGCCGGCATCTGGGCGCACCATGCGCAGCGCCAGCGGAACATCCTGGAGCAGGGCGACGTGGAGGAGGGGCTGGCGGCGGCGTCGGCCATCGGTGACGACACGCTGCAGCGGCAGGCGCAGGGCCGCGTGGTCCCCGAGTCTTTCACGCACGGCTCCTCCGAACAGCGCGTCTACTGGTTCCGCCGGGGGCTGGAGCAGGGCACACTCGAAGCGTGCGACACCTTCAGCGCGGAGTCACAGGGGCGGCGGCGCTGACTTCGTGCCTCGTATCCTCTGTCCAAGACGGCGACCATGTTTTGAGGGGAGCGCGTTGGCATAGAGTTTCGGGCAATGGCCCGCAACGACTGGACCCCGGCGGAGATTGACGCAACCGTCGCCGCATACTTCGAAATGTACCGCATGCACGAGCGCGACGAGCCGTTCGTGAAGGCGGACTTCATTCGCAGCCTGCTCGCTACCGCCCTCCAGAACCGCACGAAGGGCGCGGTTGAGATGAGGTTCGGCAACATCTCGGCAGTGCTGCAAGAGCGTCATCTTCCGTGGCTCAAGGGATACGTGCCCTATCCCAATTATCCAGCAGCGCTGGTCCCTGCGGTGCTGCGTGCGGCGGAGGGGCTGATTCCGCTCAGCCCGACGTCGGACCCTGTGGAACTCGACAAGAGTACCAAGCTGGCGAAGGCACTCGGTCCCCTGGAGAAACCCAAAGGTCGGGAGACACCCGAGTCGACATCGGTGACCTCCAAGGTCTTCAAGCGCGACCCTCTTGTTCGCGCATACGTCCTCGAAGAGGCAGGTGGCAAGTGCGAGCTCTGCGACCACCCCGCACCGTTCGAGGACAAGGACGGCGCCCCCTTCCTCGAAGTCCATCACGTCAAGACGCTCGCGGAGGGTGGCGCTGACACGGCCGAGAACTCCGTTGCGCTCTGTCCGAACTGTCACCGCTCACTGCACCTCGCCAAGGACCGCGAGCAGCGGCTCGTCCGTCTCCACGCAAAGGTCTCGCGCCTAGAGAACCGATAGACCGAGGAGCGCTTTGTTCTACCCTATGTAAGAGCCAGCTTGGCCAGTTGACCTGCTTGCCGGGCGCTGAAATCGTCGGGCAGTTCAGGCGGTCATCCAGTGCTGCACGGGGGAGATAAATGACCAAGGTCTACATCAATGGCCGCTCAGTGCTGCACGAGGGCGATGGGCGGACGCAGACCTGTCCCGCTCCAGACGTGTGCAAGACCCCCTCACCGGGCGGGCCCTTGCCGGTGCCCTACGTCAACGTCGCGCAGGACTCGAACCTGGCGCAAGGCACGCAGTCAGTTCATATAGATGGCAACCCAGTGGCCCTCAGTTCCTCCAAGCTGAGCACCAGTTCAGGCAACGAGGGGGGCACGGCCGGTGGCGGACTCATCTCCTCCAAAATCAAGGGGACGGTCACTTGGGCCAGTTCCAGCATCGACGTCAAAATCGAGGGTAAGGGGGTAGTCCGCTTTCTGGATGTTTGTATCCACAACGGCAACTCGGGCAACACAGGCGGTAACCCTGTCCTTGGCAACGCCGCCATTGGGATGCCAAGCGAGAATCTCACCTACGGGGCAGATGAGAAGTGTCCAATCTGTGGAAAGCTTCACGAGTTAAAATCGGATGATCTCAGCGAGTCACGCGCCCAGGAACTCTACAAACGTTCTCTCCCCAAAATGATCGATGGCGAGCCAAAGGGCTACATGGCTGGTGTGTTGCGCTGTCATCCACCTGGAGGTGCTCAAGATGCCTATTTTCAGATGCACTCCGGCGGCATGCCTCCGAAAGAGTTCCCGGTTAGACCAAGTCCTCCGTCTCCCATGCAATGGAGAACCGTGGGAGGAAGAAGGCTCATCGTCAAGAAAGCCCCCAACTTCAAGGGTAACGAACCGGGAAACTGCGCAGCGCAGAAACTGATATCAGAGGCGATCCAGCGCGGCTATACTATCAAATCACTGACGGAGTTCTGGGTAGGACCTACCAACAGCGAGGGGCGTAAAGACGGTCGCCACTACGAATCCTGTTCGACATGCAAGCAGATACTCCCTGCACTGCTTTGCCCCAAGCCACCCGAGCACCCCGATGAACCTTTCACCCTTGTCATCCGCTCGTCCAAATAGTTTCTCGGCCCTCTGAGTATTTCCATGCAAACGAACGCCCAGAAAAGCAGGATGCACCAAGTGGTGTCAGCCATTGCTCAATACCGCCCTTCGTTTCCTCAAGAGATACAGGGACTGGCCCCCACCGAACTCGAAGAGCTTCGGTCGCTCGCGGGTAGGGAGCTGCCCCCAAGTTACCGCGAGTTCCTGCACCTTATGGGGCGCAGCATGGGTGAACTCGTGCTGTTCGAGCATGCTGACTTCAGTGCCCAGGCAGCCCGCAAGTTCTTCTCAAGAAAGAACATCCCGAGGTCCCCTGAGCGTTACTTCCGTATCGGCATCAATCAAGCGGACCCCTATGATGTGTATTACTTGGACCTTGGAACCCAAGGAGATTCGCCCGTTGTCAGCTTCCCCTCGGTCGAAGACGAAAAAGACTTCGCAGAAGCCATCCGTCAGCAGATCTGGCAGGCGGCATCCTTGTATGAACTCGTCTTCATCAGGGCCTATTACCAGTTCTACCTCGACCAGTTCTCGAATGATCGAATGCTTGATTGCCTCAAGTGGTCGTCCGACTTCCGAGAGCGAATGACCCAAGTTCTGACGAGGCTCCGTTTCGTTCTCCATCCGCAGTCGTCCAGCACGACGGGTTGTTACGAGCGCGGAGATGCCACGGTGGTCATGTCGGAGACTCCTGGGCAAACTCCTCTGATACATGTTCTCGCACATAACCGTACTGAACTCCTGAAACTGTCGGAAATCTTGATCGACAATCTTCACCTGAACCCTGTGTAGTTCCGTAAGAGCGCTCATACGAGTTCGAAGGATCGCGCCAGTGCGGAGCAAGGTGCTCTCGCTAGCTCTTCTTTACGGGTCTATGTGCCCAGGAGCGGAATCGAAACACCGACAAGGGAGATTTCAGTCTCCGATCCCAAGCACGACGCGGCCGTGGAGCGTGCCCTGGCGCATGCGGTCGAACACGTCGTTGATGGCCGTGAGCGGCTGTCGCTCGATAGACGAGTGCACCCGGCCGATCGCTGCCAGCTCCAGTGCCTCCTGGAGGTCCATGCGCGTGCCGACGATGGAGCCGCGGATCGTGATGCGCTTGAGGACGACCTCGAAGATCGGCGTGGCGAAGTCTCCCGGAGGCAAGCCCACCAGCGCGCACGTGCCGCGCGGCCGGAGCATCCCGATCGACTGCCGGAAAGCCTCATTGGACGCCGCCGTCACCAGCACGCCATGTGCTCCGCCGATGAGCCGCTGCAGCTCCTTGGCCGGATCCATCCGTGCGTCGAGCGCGATCTCCGCCCCGAGCGAGCGCGCCAGGTCCAGCTTGTCCTCGCCGATGTCCACCGCCGCCACGCGCATGCCCATGGCCTTGGCGTACTGCACCGCCATGTGCCCGAGCCCGCCGATGCCGGAGATGACCACCCACTGCCCGGGACGGACCTCCGTCTCCTTGAGTCCCTTGTAGGTGGTGACACCCGCGCAGAGGATCGGCGCGGCATCCGCGAAGTTCACGAACGCGGGGATGCGCCCCACGTGCGAGGCCTGCGCGAGCACGTACTCCGCGAAGCCCCCGTTGACCGAGTAGCCCGTGTTCTTCTGCGCACCGCAGAGCGTCTCCCAGCCGCTGATGCAGTGCTCGCACGCGCCGCACGCACTGTGCAGCCAGGGTACGCCCACCCGATCGCCCTCCTTGAGCGAGGTGACGCCCGTCCCCAGCGCCGCGACGTAGCCGGCTCCCTCGTGGCCTGGGATGAAGGGCAGCACTGGCTTGACCGGCCAGTCGCCCTGCGCCGCATGCAGGTCCGTGTGACAGACGCCGCTCGCGACCACCTTGACGAGCACCTGGCCCGGCCCCGGCGTGGGCACTGGCACCTCCTCGATGGACAGAGGCTTGTCAAAGCTCCGGACGACTGCGGCCTGCATGGTGCGCTGCATGGAGGGACCCCCTTGGGTTCGGTTCAAGGGTCCGGTTCAGCAAGCTTCACGCCAGCGCGAGAGGCCTCCGGACACAGAGAGCGCCCACGTCCTCGGTCCCGCAGGATTTGCGCGCGGGGGAGAGGAGGGCGGTGTCCTCCGCAGAAGCTGCAGCCCTCAGATGCCCAGCAGCTCTCGAATCTGCACGAGCATGTTGAGTTCCTCGGCGTCGATGCGCTGATCAACCCCCACCAGCGTGCGTGCGGCCTCCATGACGTCCTGAGGACGGGAGCGCAGCAGGCCCATGTCGGGGGCTGGCAGCGGCTGGCCCTGCTTCAGGCGCTCCATGAGGACGTCTGCCTCGGAGGCAGGCACATTCCACCGGCGAGCCACGGTCGAGAAGTGCGTGAGCTCCTCGGGAGCGATCTGGTCATCACTGGTGATGACCTGGAGCAGCAGCTTGAGCACCTCGATGTAGAAGCGGCTCTCTAGACCGGGGGAATCCGTCATTTTGCGGGTACAGCCTCCGAGCCTTCAGAGTGGCCCGTCTTTCCGTGTTCGTCCACTCCCGGCCCGTGTGTGGAACAATGGAGGCACCGTGAAGATCCTCCGCTCCGCCCTGCTTGCCGCGTTCCTGTTCGTGCCTTTGACCTCAGGCCTCGCGGCGGGCCCTGAGGATGCTGGCCCTGCCCGCACCGAACCGGCCGCGCCTGCCACGCCCGACTTCCCCACGACCGAGGCGACTGTCTCCCTGCTCGAGCCCGTGGGAGAGCAGTGCGAGTGGGTTCGGCTGGATCCCCTGTCGGCGAAGCGCCGGGTGCTCGCGCGCCTGGACGCTGGGTGTCAGGGCGGAAGCACCGCGCTCAGCCGCGATGGAAAGAAGGGCCTGGTCCGGTTCTGGCGGGGCGCTGTCAGCATGCCCATCTTCGGCCGCCCCACCTTCCCCGAGCCGTTCCCCTCCAACAAGTTCCGGGATCGGCTGTTCCTTGTGGACCTCACCACGGGCGCGGTCGAGGAACTCCCGCTGCCTTCCGAGGGTGAGCTCATCGAGTACGGGTTCGATCAGGGAGGCCGGATGCTCGGGCTCTCGCTGGAGAGCGGCCCCGTCATCGAGCAGCAGCGCCCAAGGGCTGTGGAGCTCGATGGGGCAGGGCGCCAGTCCACCATCGGAGGAAAGCGACCGGCGGCATCAATGACGGCCCACGCCTTTGCGTTCCTCGGTGGCCGGTGGCTCCGGATGGAATCGAAGTCCTCGTCCGATGGGCTGGGCACTGCGGCCCTGGAGCACCGCAAGGAGCTGGGGGAGCGATCCATCCGCGCACTCGATCCGCGCTTCGAGGCGCACGAGATCGAGGACGACGTGGTGCTTGATCCACTCTACGAACTCTCTCCCGAGCAGCCCGAGGGCCAGTGGTTCGAGTTCAAGAGCGGCGTCCACCGGCTCGCTGTCTGGGGCACGCCCTTTGGCAGCGACGTGCTGGCCACCGGCCTCATCCGGCAGTTGGAGCCAGAGAAGGTGAATGCGCTCCCCTCGTACCCGTACCGGCCCAATGACATGATGAGCCTGCGGACGCGCGGGCCCTATCTGCTGATCACGCTCGCGGACTCGGGCGCGCACCCTCGGATGTATAAGGGGCGCAAGCTCGTCTGGAGTTCCGAGACGGCCCGGGCCGTGACCCTCTGGCCGAAGTGAGCACCCGGGCTCGGTTCGGGCGCCCGGATCAGGCGGCCTTGGGGTAGGAGTCCCTCACCGTTGCCGCGACCTGCTGGAGCGCGGTGGCGAGCGGCGAGCGCTTTCGCCAGATGACGGCGATGGTGCGCTTGAGCGCTGGATCGGAGAAGGCCCGCACCTTGAGCTGACTCCGGTTCACCTCGGTGGAGACAGCGAGCCGAGGCAGCAAGGTGACACCCGCGCCCGCGGCGATCATCTGCGCGAGCGTGGGCAGGCTCGTCGCACGGAACTCGAGCTCGTGCGCACGTGCCTTGGCGCACAGCGCCAGCGCCTGGGTGCGGAAGCAGTGGCCCTCGTCCAGCAGCAACACATCCTGGCCTCGCAGCTCCGCGGGCGAGGCCTCGCTCTTCTTGGCCCCGAGCGGATGATCCTTCGGCGTCACCAGCATGAAGGGATCATCCGCGATCACCGAGGACTCCACGTCACCCAGCTCATCCACCAGGGCGACGATCGCGGCATCCAGGCTGCCTCGCGCCAGATCGCGCACCAGGACCTCGGTCTTGTCCTCGCGCCAGAGCACGCTCAGCCGGGGGTAGGCCTTGCGCAACGCGGGTGCCACCACGGGCAGTAGATAGGGCGAGATCGTGGGGATGACGCCCAGCCGCAGCGTGCCGCTCAGGGGATCTCCCGCCCGGCGGGCCGCCTCGACGAACTCATCGGCCTCGACCAGCAGCCGCCTTGCCCGCTCCACGAGTTCCTTGCCCGCGGCGGTGAGTAGCACGCGGCGGCGATCCCGCTCGAACAGGGGGACCCCGAGGATCTCTTCGAGCTGGGCCAGCTGCGCGCTCAACGAGGGCTGGGACACGTGGCACTGCTCCGCGGCCTTGCGAAAGCTCAGCGCATCCGCCACGGCCACGACGTACTGAAGCTGCCGGAGGGTGAACGGGTGAGGGGAGAAGCTCATCGCCTCAGGCTATCAAGTCTGCCTCCAGCCGGAATCTTGCGCCCGTTTTCACTCCTAGAAAAATGGGGGCATGCGCTCCAATCCCCTGAAGCTGTCCTTTCTGGCCGCTCTCGGCTCCCTGCTCTCCAGCTGCGGTCTGGTGGACTCGCTGCCCTCTCGAGATGCACGGTGTGATCTGCGCCCCGCCAAGGATCAATGTACGGACATGGCGGAGGCTCCTACCAGGAGGATGCCCGGTGCGACATGACGGGCGTCCTCGCAGGCTGCCGCACCCACAACGGTGACGGCTCCGAGCAGACCAACTGGTACTACACGGGCGGGAAGTACAAGACCGAGGCGGACGTGAAGGAGGAGTGCGCCTCCGGCCAGGACGTGCAGGCACCTGAGCCGTAGCAGGCCCGCAGCGGGATAGAGTCCTCCTCATGCCATTCCATCCTCCCTGGAGCGGGGCCTTCCGTCTCCAGACGTTCGTGCACCGCAAGCCCGAAGCCTTGCCCGTGGAGACGGTCGAGGCCATCCGGGCAGCGATCCTCGGCTCGCCGCTGATGGGCGACACCACCCTGAACGACGCGTTCTCCGGCACCTATGGCTTCTCGTTCATCTTCCAGCGCGAGGCGCTCTCCCAGGTGACGGCCCGCTTCCCAGCCTTCGTGCCGTACTTCGAGGCCGTGCTCCTGCCGGACTGCAATGCGTTCCTGCTCAACCCGCTCCTGATTCAGAACGGGCGTGGGGTGAACGCTCACCTCGATCAGAGCCTGGGTGTCTACGGCTCCAGTTACAGCTGCCCCACCGCCGTGAGCGTGCTCTACGTCCAGGTGCCGGAGGATCTGTCGGGAGGGCAGCTGCGGCTCTTCCACCGAGGCAAGGAGGTGGCGGCGGTGTCTCCTCGGCCGCGCACCCTGGTGACGTTCCGAGGCGACCTGGTCCATGAAGTCGCCCCCGTGGCGGCCGGAGCCCCCGTGCTCTCCTCGGCGCGCATCAGCCTCGTCCTCGAGCAGTACCGGGTGAGGCCGGCGCAGCTGGCGAGGATGCCCTTCATGGCTCAGCAATCCCGAGCGGGGGCGAGCGCATGAGCGAGCTGATGCTGGAGGTCCGGATGGAGCACCCGCTGGACACAATCCTTGCGGCGTTCGAGGACCCGTTCCGCTTGCGGCGCTGGGTCGACGCTCCGCCCGGGTGCTACCGCACGGGAGGGGAGTCATCCAAGGAGCTGGGAGAGCCGTCCCGGATCTCCCTGGTCGATGCGCAGGGGACGCCTTTCTTCCAGACGATCCGCATTCTCTCTCCGCTCTCCCTTCAAGGCCTCGAGCTGGAGATGTCCTGGGAGGGAGGTGGCCTGGATGGCGATGCGACCCACGCCGCCATCACCTTCAAGGCCTACGAGGGCGGCACGCAGCTCCACCTCCGTCAGGGGCCGTTCTCGCGCCTCGAGGCGCTGGAGACGCACCGGGCTTATTGGGAGCACTGTTTCGCCCGGCTGGCGCGCATTGCCTCCGGCGAGGCCGTGCCCTGCTTCGAGGAGTTCTGTGAGGAGTCCCAGGGCTTCGACGAGCCCCTCGGCTTCGCGGCGTACACCGTACTTGTCGGGATGCGAGAGGCCGGCGCGCCCGCCGAGGTGATCTCCCAGGTGGAGGAGGCCCTCTATGCCCACCTGCCTCGGCTGAGTGACGAGACCGCAGGCGTCCTGGCGGCGTTGCTCCGCTTCCGGTTGAAGGAACCGGCCTCGTAAAAAGAAATGCGCCGGCGGGGAAGCTCCGCGCCGGCGCATTCGATGTCACAAGCCAGTCTGCAATGCGAGCGGGTGGAACGCGCTTCTCCACCCGTTCAGCCCCCGGACGCCCGCTTCAGGCGCCCGGGGTTTGCGTCATCGCTCAGGCCGCGTCCGCCTGGCGCCGCCGGCCCAGCACGTACCGCGCCAGGATGAGCAGGCCCAGGTAGATGCTGGCGTCGGTGCCCGAGGTGGCACCGCAGCCGCAGCCGCTGCTCGCGGTGGTGATGGTCACCGGAGCCGAGTGCGCCACATTGCCCGCGCCGTCGGTGATGACGGCGGTGATGGTGTGGGCCGTCTCACCCTCGGCATCAGAGGCATCCCACGTACCCGTCAGCGTCGTCTCCGTGCCGGTGGCGATGACCACGCCATCGACCAGGAGGGAGATCTGGGTCAGCGTGGTGCCCGGAGCCACCGCGCCCGTGGCGGAGATGCTGACCGAGCCAGAGACGGTCGAGCCGCCCTCCGGAGAGGTCACCGCCACCGTCGGCTGCGTGAACGGCGTGATGTTGAGCTGCGCCGTGCTGTTCAGGCTGGCCTGCTCCGTATCAGTGAGGGTGAGCGTCCGCAGGCCGGGCGACTTGAAGGTCACCTTGAAGCCATTGAGCTCGCCCTCGACGAACGTCGCGTTGGTCACGAAGGTGGCCGCCGCGTCGGAGCTGGTCACCTTCACCGTGCCGCCGTAGTTGGAGGCCTCGTTGCCGTAGGCGTCATGCGCCTGGGCCGACAGCGTGGCCTCCTGGCCCGCGCCCACGCTCGGGGCAACCGACAGCGTGAAGCTGGCCGCCGCACCCGGGGTGACGTTGAACGGCGAGCTCGTGGTGCCGGCGAACTCCTGCGCCGTGGCCACCAGCGTGTAGCCCGTGCCCGTCTTGCGCAGGGACACGCCGTCGAACTTCGCCACACCGTTGACCGCCTTGGCCGTCTGGGTGCCCAGCAGCTGGGCGCCCGTGGCGTTGTCGCCCAGGCTCAGCGTCACGGTGGCCGTGCTGTCCGTGTCCAGGGCATCCAACTCGTCACGCAGCTCCACCTCGATGGTGGACAGGGCCGTGCCCGCCGCCACCTGCTCCGCCGTGGTGCGGAACACCAGCTTCGGCGAGTTGCCCGGGGTGACGTCGAACGCCACGCTCCCCGAGGAGGAGAGGGCGCCAGCGCTCGCCACGAGCGTGTAGCCCCTGCCGTTGCGGTGGATGGACAGGTCCGAGAAGGTGGCCACGCCGTTGATGGCGCTCACCGTCTTCGTGCCTGAGAGCGTGCCGTTGCGCGGGTTGCTGCCCAGCGCCACCGTGACGGCGTCCGTGGCACTGGTGTCCACGTTGCCGTAGGCGTCCTGGATGGAGACCCGGACGGCCGGGCTGATCGCCGCGCCCGCCCGAGTGCTGCCCGGCTGCACCGTGAAGGCCAGCGCCGCCTTCGGCCCGTTCGCGATGTCGAACGACGCGCTGCTGGCGCCCGTGATGCCGCTCGACGAGGCCGTCAGCTGGTAGCCCGTCGCCGCGCGGGCGATGGACAGATCGCTGAACGTCGCCACGCCGTTGAGGGCCAGGGCCGTCTTCGTGCCGCTCAGCGAGCCACCCGACGGGTGGGCGTTGAGCGCCAGCGTGACGCCCGTGCCGGACGTGGTGAGCGTGTTACCGGCCGCATCCAGCACCGCCACGCGCACCGGGGCGAAGGCAGCACCCGCCGTGCCGTTGCCGGGCGGGTTGACGAAGGCCAGCGCCGCGCCCGCGCCCGGGCTGACACCGAAGGCCAGAGACGTCGCGGCAGTGAGGCCCGCGGCGTTCGCCTGCAGCGTGTAGCCCGTGCCCGCCTTGTCCACCGACAGGCCCGAGAAGGTGGCCACGCCGTTGGAGGTGGTCGCCGTGGTGGTGCCGCTCAGGGTGGCGCCCGGCGCGTTGGTGAGCGACAGCGTCACCGACGTGGACGTCCCGGTGAGCAGGTTGCCAGCCGCGTCCCGCACCGCCACGCGGACGGTGAAGGGCGAGCCCGAGCTCACGAAGCCCGAGGGCGAGGTGGTGAAGGCCAGCTGCACCGCGGCACCCGAGAGGACGTCGAAGCCCACGCTGGTGTCCGAGTAGAGCCCGCTGGCGCCCGCCACCAGGGTGTAGTTGGTGCCCGAGCGATCCACCGACACGTTGTTGAAGGTGGAGACACCGTTCTCCGCGTTCACCGTGGTGGTGCCGCTGAGCGCGCCACCGGCCGGGTTGTTCCCGATCGACAGCGTCACGGGCGTGGTGGCCTGCGTGGCCACGTTGCCGTGCCGGTCGTAGACGGTGGCCCGGACCGCCGGGGTGATGGCGGCGCCGGCGATGGTGTTGCTCGGCTGCTGGGTGATCGTCACCCGGTACGGCGCGGCCGCGGTGATGTCGAACGCGTTGCTGGTGCCGCTCCCGAGGCTCGGGGCGCTGACCGCCAGCGTGTAGCCGGTGCCCACCTTGGTGATGGACAGGGCGTTGAACGTCGCCACGCCGTTGACGGCCGTCGCCGTGGTGGTGCCGCCCAGCGTGCCGCCCGCGGGGTTGGCGCCCAGCGCGGCGGTGACGGTGGCGGTGGACGTGGTGGTGTTGCCGAACGCGTCCACGATGGCCACCTGGACCGCGGGGGTGATGTTCTCACCCGCCACCGTCGCGGAGGGCTGGGTCAGGAAGGCCAGCTTCGCCGCAGCGGCAGCGGTGATCTGGAACGCCGTACTGGTGCCACTATTGAGGCCTGAGGAGCTGGCGACCAGCGTGTAGCCGGCGCCCGCCTTGTTGATGGACACGTTGCTGAACGTGGCCACGCCGTTGACGGCCGCCACCCGCGTGGTGCCCGACAGCGTCGCGCCGCCCGGGTTGTTGCCCAGCGAGAGGGTGATCTGGTTCGAGCCCGTGGTGACGGGGTTGCCCGCCGCGTCCACCAGGCTCACCTTGATCGCCGGGGTGATGGAGACGCCCGCCACGGTGGTCGCGGCAGGCTGCACGGTGAAGGCCACTGCCGCCGCCGTGGTGACGGAGGTGCTGGCGCTCCCGGTGATGGCCGAGGCCGTCGTGTCGGTCGCCGTGACGGTCTGCGTGCCCGTGGTCACGAAGGTGACGGGAACGTTGTTCGCCACGCCGCCAGTGAAGGTGACGCTCGAAGGCAGCACGGCCTGCGGGTCCGAGCTGGTGATGGTGGCGCTGCCGGTGTAGCCGGTGGCCGGCACACCCGCCGCGTCCAGCGCGGTGATGGTGAACGTGACAGGCGTGTTCACCCGCGAGGAGTCAGGCAGTCCGGTCAGCCGGTAGCTGGCGGCCGGTCCCGGAGGAGGCAGGTTGCTGGTGCACGCCCCGTAGCTGTCCGCGGTGATGCGGACGTCGTCCAGGTAGGCACCCTCGTAGCTGACGAGGCTGTCGGCCGAGAAGCGGAAGCCGAACCACACCTTCTGGCCCGTCAGCGCGCTCAGGTTGACCGTCACCTGCTTCAGCGCGCCGTTGGCGCCCAGGTTCGTGCCCGTCCAGATCCGCGTCGTCGTGGAGCTGTTGAGCGTGTTGTCGTAGCCGCCGGCCGAGATGTACGGCGCCGCCGAGGTCACCGAGTCACCCACGTTGGTCCAGGGCCCGGTCGCCGACGTCGTGCTGTACACCAGCCAGGCGCCGTCGTACCGCGTCTCCAGGTTGTACCAGAGGTTGAACGACATCTGCGGATCGAAGGTGTTCGCCGGGATGTTGAAGCCGTTGATGCCGGCCGTGGAGCCGTCGCCGCCCAGCCCCAGTGTGACCACGGTGGTGATGGGGTAGGTACCCGTGCAGCCGCCCGTGATCGGGCCGAAACGGTACGACTTGTCCGAGGACTGCCAGTGGCAGCCGTTGACGATGTTCAGCGACGACGCCGAGCCGGTGGTGGCCTGCGGGAGCCAGTAGGCGGACGCGTTGGGCGGCCGGTTGCCGTCCAGGTCGTCGAAGTAGCTCAGGCCCGGAGTGATGAGGCCGGTGGGCACCGCCGACTTCTCCACGGTGTTCGCCTCCTCGTTGACGGCGTTGCTCGTCTCCGTGGCGCGGACCACGTAGTAGTAGCGCGTCCCGTTGGTCAGGTTCAGGGTGTCCGCGAAGCTGCTGCCCGTCAGGCCCGTGGCGATCTTGTTGGCGATGGACGGGGTGAAGCCCGCGGTGGTGCTACGGTAGACCGAGTAGCTCACCGCGCCGCCGCAGACCGGCGTGGCCGCGGCCCAGGAGACCGTGGTGCCGCAGGTGCTGGCAGCCGCATTGGTCGCGTTGCTCACGCCCGCGAACGTCGGCGTCAGCGTGCACGCGCCAGTGGCGGTGGCAGAGGCCTCGGCGGACGCCGGAGACTCGATGCAGAGCGTGCCCTTGACCACGTAGTAGTAGGTGGTGCCGCCGGACAGCCCGGTGTCCGTGAAGGGGGACGTCACCGCCGTGCCGACCTTGGTGTACGGCCCGCCCGGGGTGGTGGCGCGGTAGATGTTGTAGGAGGCGGCGCCGTTCTCCGTCCACGAGATGCTGATGCGGTTGTCTCCGCTGGGCGTGGCCGACACACCGGTCGTCTGCGCGGGCGCGGTGCCGCAGGTGTTGTAGGCGATGAGGGCGAAGTCCTGATCCAGCGCGGAGGCGTTGCCCGGAACGCCGTCCGAGGTGATGTTGGTGGCCGTCACCGTGATGGTGAAGGGACCGGAGTTGCCCGCGGGCAGGAACACGCTCTCCACGTTATTGGAGGCGTCCGCCGTGCCACCCGTCGTGGAGCGCGCGCCGGTGAAGACGTTGCCCTTGTAGGTGTTGCCACCCACCGTGACGCTCAGGTCCAGGTTGTTCTTCCACGCGCTGCCGGTGGTGGAGCCCGGCGCGTCCGTCCACGCCAGGGTGACGCGGAACGGCTTGGTGGGGTCTCCGCCCGAGCCGGTGAAGGTGCGCGTCTGTCCCGTGGCCGTGAAGAGGTTGGCCGAGGTCTGGTCATCCAGCGTGCGCGGGGTGCCGTCGAACGCCATGCCCAGATCCATCAGGCCCATGCCCTGGCTGTTGGACCAGAGGTTGTCGTTGGCGCCCGTGCCCGTCATGTAGCGGGCCGAGTTCATCAGGAAGGCCTTGGTCATCGCCGCGCTCGGCGGGGCCATTCCCTGGTTGATGAAGTACTGACGCACCAGCGCCGCGCCGCCAGCGATGGCGGGGGTGGAGTGCGAGGTACCCGAGGAGGCCGTGTACCACTGCTGGCCCACCGGGAAGAAGTTGCTCGTGCCGGGGCCGGCGCACACGCCCGTGGCGTCGAAGCAGCTGAGCGCTCCACCGTTGCCCGTCGGGGGGTTGGTGGCGCGCACCGCCTGAGCCACGCCACCGGACACGTGCGTGCCAGGGGCCATCAGGTCCGGCTTCTTGCGGCCATCCGAGGTGGGACCGCGGCTGGAGAAAGCGACGATGTCCATGGCGCTGTTGGCCTCGGCATCCGTCGTGCCGCACTGGTCCGCGCCGCCAAAGGCCTGCACGTTCTCGGAGGCACCCGCGGTGATGATGTTCTTCGCGGTGCCGGGGCTGCCCACCGTGCTCGCGCCGGAGCCGTCGTTGCCCGCGGCGAAGACGATGACCATCTCCTGGTTGCCCGTGGCGGGCACGGCCGCGGTGGCCGGCTGCGCGTCACGCACCAGCGCGTCGTAGCGCTGCGCGTCCGAGGTGTACGCAGGGGTGGAGGCGCCCCAGCTGTTGGAGCTGATGCGCATGCCGTCGCGGTAGGCGCGCGACTGCAGGTTCTCGTAGTTGGGGCTGGTGAAGGAGCCCGGGTCGAAGATGACGGACGAGCCGAACTTCACGAAGGGCGCCACGCCCATGCCGTAGTTGAAGCCCGCCGAGTCCGCGAACGGCGCACCCGTCAGGTTCGAGTAGCCGCCGATGATGTGCGTGTTCAGGTTGCCGTGGCCGTCGCAACCCTGGATGGTGCTGCCCGAGTTGGCCGTACCCTCGAGGCGCGAGTACACCAAGCGGCTGGGGCTGTTGACGTCGCCGGTGGTGTAGAGGCCGAAGTGGTTCGGCGACGCGGGGGTGGCGTTGTCCACGCCGCTGTCCGTCACGTCCACGCCGAAGCCGGACGCGGTGAACTGCGCCTGGGTGAAGCCCTTGGACGTCAGCCACGCCAGCCAGCCCGGCCCGTTGGGCTGGGTGCCCGTGAGGTTGCCGGAGACGATCATGTTCTGCCGCTCGTCGAACTTGCGCGGCATGGGGCGCGGCTGAATGGACAGCACGTCCGGACGGGTGGCGATCTGGTAGAGATCGCTCACCGTCAGGTACGTGTGCACGTTCACGTAGCCCATGGCCTCCTGGATCGTCCCGTTCTTGGACTGAAGGCTCTGGATGAGCGCCAGCGTCTCCTCGTTGGCCTCCCCATCCTTGATGAGCTGCACCTCGAACGTCTCCGAGGTGGACGTGAGGACGTTGCGGTGGAGCTTGTAGTCGTTCAGGTACTCGCCATCCCACTGGATGGTGCCGGTCTTGGCGCGGAGGTGGCCCGCCAGCGAGTTCATCGCGGCGCCATCGCCGTACACGAGGTAGGCGTTGTTCGGGATGTACGTCACCACCTTGACGCCGGTGGACTCCAGCTGCTGGTACCACTCAGGCTGGATGGGACCGGCGAACTGCACCAGGTAGAAGCGCTTGCCGATGACCGCCTCGCGCTTCATGCCGCGCAGCGACTGGCCGTGCTCGGAGGCGGTGTCGATGGTGCCCGCGTTCAGCAGGATCTCGTTGTAGTTGTCGCGGAGCTCGGCGCCCTCGGGCAGCGAGGCCAACGCCTTGTCATCCACCTGTACCAGCTTGAACGCGCCGTAGTCGGCAATCTCCTGGACGTTGGCGCCGCGCTGCTGGAGCTCCTGCGCCTGCTGCGCGCTGAGCTGCACCTTGTGCCCCGTCAGCGGGGCGCGAGTGCCCTCGGCCGACTGCTGCAGCTCAGGGACATTCCCTGCACCGTCGCAAGCCATCAGCGACAGCATTCCGACGAGCCCGAGGACTCGCGTACCCTTGGCACGCAACCCGATACCGGGCAGCCGCCTTCCTGATTGTCTCATTCTGTTTTTGCCCCGACATGTGAGCGCGCGGTGTTCGGTGTCCACACGCGCTCGGTGCAGATCCGGAAGGCCGAGCGATCAGGGATTCGCTGTCCGCTCAGTCAACCCGCACAGAAAACCACAGCAAGCGGTGAAACATCAAATGGTCAACATTTTTGCCGCTGGAACTGTAACGCCGGACCCCGTTTTGGAGTCACATTTTCTGTGTATTCAGCTTATCCAGGATGAGCCCGAAATGGGTGTAGCAGGTGGGGCTCAGGTCCAAGATGTTGGGGAAGTGCACCACCTTGGCCGTGAGCCCCGCGGCGAGCGCGGGAGCGAAGACGCGCTCGCGGAAGGTGTCGACGCTGTAGAAGCGGCCATGCCGCTCGCCCCAGCGAGGGAAGAGGTGGAGCGGGGTGCCGCGATCCGGCTTGAGGCCATAGGCCCAGGCGGGATCGCTGTGGATGAAGGCATACTCGCCCAGGTACAGCGGGACGAGACACACCCGGCCACCGGGCCGCAGGACGCGGCCCACCTCGCGGATGAAGCCCGTGTCGGCGTCTCCCTCGAAGTGCTCGAAGGAGCAGTGCAGCGTCATGGCATCCACCGAGCTCGCGTCCAGCGGGAGCTCGGCAGCCGAGCCCCCGATCCGATCCCCGTGAACGCCCGCTGGGAAGACGAGATCCTGCCGGTAGAGCTTGCGCGTCTTCGCCAGCAGCCGCAGCACCTCGAAGTAGGGGCTGTTCTGGGTGGAGGCGATGTCGACGTAGACCGAGTCCTCGCGGGTGAGCAGGGGCTCCAGGTGCTTCCAGGTGAAGTAATACTGGGGGATCTTTTCCCAGAGGGGCTGCTTCTGGCACCACTGGTTCAGCGCCTCGCTGCGGGCCGAGAGCTCGTTCCAGAACTGGCGCACGTCCGCGAGATCGAACGGGAGCTGCTCCAGAGGGAGGCCCGCCCGGCGCACCGGGCCCGCATCCTTGAGCTGGGGGCCGGCCCCATACAGTCCGAAGCCCGCGGCACCCAACAGACGGGAGAGGGGATCCGAGATCTTGTACGCGGTGCGATGCCGCACGCTCTTCTTCAAGCGGGTCAGGAGGTTCATACGGGGGCGGAGATTATGGGCTCCCGAGGCGCTGGGGGGCAACTCGCGGAGCCTCCCAAGGAGCCGGGGGGCCACTGGAGGCTCGCTGAGCGAGCAGGGGGAGGGGAAGCTCGTCAGCCCGAGCGACAGTGCGTCCGGATTGCTGGCAGGGGAGTAGACTCTGAGGCGCCGCAGACGCGCCACGGAGGATGAAGTGACACGACACGGGATGATGCGGGCTGGCCTGTTCCTCTTCGCGGCCCTGGCCATGGGTTTGTTGACTCCAGCCGAGGCCGCCGAGCCGGTTCCTCCGCACCAGTCCTTCACCCTCAAGTCCGCAGCGCTCAAGGAGACCCGGCGCATCAACGTCTATACGCCGCCGGGCTACGAGGCGGCGAAGTCCACGCGCTATCCGGTGCTGTACATGCCCGACGGCGGCGTGGAGGAGGACTTCCCGCACATCGCTACCACCGTCGACACAGCGATCCGGGCGGGTGAGCTGCGGCCGCTGATCGTGGTGGGCATCGAGAACACCGAGCGGCGGCGCGACATGACCGGGCCGACCGAGGTCGACGAGGACAAGAAGATTGCCAAGCGGGTGGGGGGCTCGGCCGCGTTCCGCGACTTCATCCGCGACGAGCTGATGCCGCACGTGCGCCGCAAGTACCGCGTGACGGACGAGACCGCGATCATCGGCGAGTCCCTCGCGGGGCTGTTCATCGTCGAGACGTTCTTCCTGCAGCCGAAGCTGTTCGGCACCTATATCGCGCTGAGCCCGAGTCTCTGGTGGAACGGCGAGGAGCTGGTGCGCAAGGCGGCGGAGCGCCTCAAGCAGCAGCCGGAGCTGCACAACGGGCTGTACCTGGCTTCCGCCGACGAGGACAACATCGCGCCCGCGGCCGCGCGTCTGGCCGAGACGCTCCGGATGAGCGCGCCGGCCGGGCTGAAGTGGCAGTTCAATCCCAGGCCGGATCTGCGCCACGGCACGATCTACCGCTCACTCGCGCCACAGGTGCTGCGCCAGTGGTTCGTTGGGCCCTCCACGGCTCGCTCAGACCCCGAGAAGTGAGGGCCTGACAGCCGGGGCAGGCTCATGCCGGCGTGAGCTGGGCCTCGAACACACGCGCCCAGTGAGCGAGCACCTTGCGGCGCCGGGCGCTGTCATCGTGGAGCAGGTTCGCCAGTGCCAGACCGCGCAGGAGATCGAGCGACGCGCGCACGGTCTCGCGGACTTCTCGGTCGCCCTCGTCAAGGCCCAGCAGCTCGATGGTGAGCCGGTGCACCTCCCGGCCCACGTGCGTCTCGAGCGGCAGCAGCTTCGCTTTCAACTCATCGTCGGTCACGGCCGCCACCCACAGGTGCGTTGCGGCTCTGAAGAGCGGGCCCGTATAGAC
The DNA here is from genome assembly GCF_000737315.1 of Hyalangium minutum. Classification (GTDB taxonomy): domain Bacteria; phylum Myxococcota; class Myxococcia; order Myxococcales; family Myxococcaceae; genus Hyalangium; species Hyalangium minutum. The sequence continues at coordinate 127,317 of NZ_JMCB01000009.1, read as the reverse complement.
GTCGGCGAGCAGGTTCAGCAGGGGCTCGACGCGACGCTGGCTCTTCGGCAGCTCCTTCGCGCGCCGCACGATCTCCTCGGACTGCTGCCGGAAGACGTGCTCGACCGCGGCCGCGACGAGGGCCGCTCGCGTCGGGAAGTGGTGTTGGCAGGCACCCCGTGACACTCCGGCCCGCTCGGCGACGGCCCCGGTCGTAGCGCCTGCCCAACCCTGCTCCGCGAGCACCTCGATGGCGGCGGCCATCAGCTTCTGCCGCGTCACCCGGCTGCGCTCCTGCTCCTGCCTTGTCGCTCCGGTCGCCGTGCTGCTCATGAGGCGATCTTGTTGTGGTGCCTGGAAAAAATCAATCACGCTTGCTTTTTTAAGGGGCCACATGAAGACTGGTCCTCCACCGGTATCGGAGGGGCGATGGACGCTCGACCACTGCGCATCGGAAATGCATCCGGCTTCTACGGGGACCGCTTCTCGGCGTTCCGCGAGATGCTGGAGGGCGGGCCCCTCGACGTCCTCACGGGCGACTACCTCGCCGAGCTGACGATGCTCATCCTCGGCCGCGACCGCATGAAGAACCCGGCGGGCGGGTACGCGAAGACGTTCCTGCGCCAACTGGAGGAGACGCTCGGCATCGCGGTGGAGAAGAAGGTCCGCATCGTCGCGAACGCCGGCGGACTGAACCCGGCAGGGCTCGCTAACGATCTGCGCGCGCTCGTCGCGAAGCTCGGGCTGTCCGTTCGCGTTGCGCACGTTGAAGGAGACGACCTCGTCGCGCGAGCGGACGAGCTCGGCTTCGGCGAGTCGATCACGGCGAATGCATACCTCGGTGGCTGGGGCATCGCGGCGTGCCTCGATGCGGGCGCAGACATCGTCGTCACGGGGCGGGTGACGGACGCCTCGCTCGTTGTCGGCCCCGCAGCCTCTCACTTCCGTTGGCAGCGCCACGACTGGGACCGCCTCGCGGGCGCCATGGTCGCGGGCCACGTCCTCGAGTGCGGCGCGCAGGCCACCGGCGGCAACTTCGCGTTCTTCGGCGAGATCGACGTGCGCCGCCCCGGCTTCCCGCTGGCGGAGATCTTCGCTGATGGCTCGAGCATCATCACGAAGCACCCAGGCACCGGCGGCGCCGTCACGGTCGACACCGTGAAGGCCCAGCTCGTCTATGAAATTGGAGGTGCGCGCTATGCCGGCCCCGACGCCACCGCGCGCTTCGACACCATCGCCATCGAGGCCGCAGGCGCCGATCGTGTGCGCATCTCTGGCGTGCGCGGCGAGCCGCCGCCGCCGGACGTGAAGGTGTGCTTGAACCGGCTCGGTGGGTTCCGCAATGAAGCAACGTTCGTGCTCGTCGGCCTGGACATCGAGAGGAAGGCCGCGCTCGTGCGGGCGCAGCTCGATGCGGCGCTCAACCCACGGCCGGCTGAGGTCATCTACACGCTCGCACGCACCGACCACGCCGACGCACCGACCGAGGAGCAGGCCTCGGCGACGCTGCGGGTCACGGTGAAGGACGCCGATCCGAAGGCCGTCGGAAAGCCCTTCAGCAGCGCCGCGGTGGAACTCGCGCTCGCCAGCTATCCCGGCTTCTGCCTGACGGGCCTGCCCGGGGACGGGGCCCCCTTCGGCGTCTACACGCCGGCTTATGTCGACGCGCGGAAGGTGCCGCACGTCGCTGTACTTCCGGACGGTGCACGCACCGACATCGCGCCGGTGGACGAGGCGCGCAGGCTCGAAGCGGTGTCGGCGCCAGTGCTGCCCACGCCGCTGACGCCGGGGCCCACGAGGCGTGTGCCGCTCGGCCAGGTCGCGCTCGCCCGCAGCGGCGACAAGGGCGGCGACGCGAACATCGGCGTGTGGGTGCGCACCGAGGAGGCCTGGCGCTGGCTCGCGCATGCACTCACGGAGGAGGCCTTGCGCACGCTGCTGCCGGAGACGCGCAGCCTGAAGATCCACCGGCACGTGCTGCCGAACCTGCGTGCCTTGAATTTCGTGGTCGAGGGCCTCCTCGGAGAGGGCGTCTCGTCGTCCACCCGCTTTGATCCGCAGGGCAAGGCGCTTGGCGAGTGGCTGCGCGCGCGCCACGTCGACGTGCCCGAACAGCTTCTATGAGCCTCCGAATGCTCCGCATCCGCCCGAGGCCGTTCATGCAGAGAACCCGAAACATCGCGCCATCCGCCAGGTTGCGCGGCTGAGGAGAACACGATGGGCTACCGATCACTCTTCGCTCCAAGCGCCTTCGCGGGCCGGACGATCGTCGTCACCGGGGCTGGCAGCGGCATCGGGCGGTGCACGGCGCACGAGCTTGCGTCGCTCGGTGCGCATGTCGTCCTCGTCGGCCGCAAGCCGGACAAGCTCGCGCGCGTCGCCGGAGAGCTCTCCGCCGAGGGCTACGCGTCAACGCAACACGCCGTCGACATTCGAGACGAGGAAGGAGTGCGCGCCATGGTCGCTGCCATCGTCTCGGCGCGCGGCCGCATCGACGGGCTCGTGAACAACGCGGGCGGACAGTTTCCCTCACCGCTTGCGCTAATCTCGAAGAAGGGCTTCGAGGCGGTCGTCGCCACGAACCTCACGGGCGGCTTTCTCGTCGCGCGCGAGGTGTTCACGCAGTCGATGTGCGACCACGGCGGCGCGATGGTCAACATGCTCGCGGACGCGTGGAATGGCATGCCAGGCATGGCGCACTCGGGTGCGGCGCGCGCTGGCATGTTCAACCTGACACAGACGGCGGCCGTCGAGTGGGCCTTCGCTGGCGTTCGCGTGAATGCCGTCGCGCCCGGCTGGGTTGCTTCGAGCGGCCTCGATACCTACGAGGACCCGCGCGTCCGCGAGCTCATCCCGCAGCTGCGCCGGCAGGTGCCTCTGCACCGGCTCGCGACCGAGGCCGAGGTGAGCGCCGCCATCGTGTTTCTTCTGTCCGACGCGGCGGCCTTCATCTCCGGCGAGGTCATCCGCATCGACGGTGCCGCCTCCTGCAACACGAAGGCGTTCCCGCTGCAGGAGCACTCGAACTCGAAGCCGTACGAGGGGTTCCACCTCGCGGCGTCGCCGAAGATCCTCGGCGGCAAGAAGGAGGAGTGACGTGCCCCGGCTTGTTTCCTCCATTGATCTGGCCTCCGCCAGCTTCGCCACGCACAGGACGGAGATGCTCGCCCGCGTCTCAGAGCTGCGCGCCATCGAGGCGAAGTCGCGCGACACCGAGCAGCAAGCCCGCGAGAAGTTCCAGCGCCGCGGACAGCTCTTGCCCCGCGAGCGCCTTGCGCTGCTGCTCGACCGCGGCTCGCCCTTCCTCGAGCTCTCGACGCTCTGCGGCTACAAGCACCACGACGACAGCGACGGCTCGCTCGCGGGCGGCAACATCCTCATCGGTATCGGGTTCGTCTCGGGGGTGCGCTGTCTCGTGGTCGTGACCAACTCCGCCATCAAGGGCGGCACCGCGACGCCCTGGGGGGTACAGAAGACGCTCCGGGCGCAGGAGATCGCGCTCGAGAACCGGCTGCCCGTCGTGTCGCTCGTCGAGAGCGGCGGCGCGAACCTGCTCTACCAGCAGGAACTCTTCGTGCCTGGCGGCGAGACCTTCTACAACCAGGCGAAGCTGTCGGCGGCCGGCATCCCGCAGATCACCGTGGTGCACGGCTCCAGCACCGCTGGCGGCGCGTACATCCCGGGGCTCTCCGACCACGTCATCATGGTGCGCGGCAAGGCGAAGGTGTTCCTCGCTGGCCCACCGCTTCTTCTCGCCGCAACCGGTGAGGTGGCAACCGACGAGGACCTCGGCGGCGCCGAGATGCACGCCACCGTCGCTGGCACCGCCGACCACCTCGCCGAGGACGACGCCGATGGGATCCGCATCGCTCGCGAGGTCATCGCGTCGCTCGGGTGGAACGACAGGCTGCCGCCGCTCGAGCGTGCCGCCGTCGAGCCGCCGCGCTACGCCGCCGACGAGCTGTGCGGTGTGGTGCCGCTTGACTACCGTCGGCCGTACGACTGCCGTGAGGTGATCGCTCGGATCGTCGACGGGTCAGACTTCTCGCCCTTCAAGGATGAATACGACGCGCTCACCGTCTGCGGCTGGGCGCGGGTCGAGGGCCGGGCGATTGGCATCATCGGGAACAATGGGCCGATCACTGCCAAGGGCGCGGCCAAGGCGGGGCAGTTCATCCAGCTCTGCTCCCAGGCGCGGACGCCGATCGTCTACCTACAGAACACGACCGGCTACATGGTCGGCACGCAGTCGGAGCAGGGCGGCATCGTGAAGCACGGCGCGAAGATGTTGCAGGCAGTGGCGAACGCGACCGTGCCGCAGGTGACCTTCCTGATCGGCGGGTCCTTCGGCGCTGGCAACTACGGCATGTGCGGCCGCGCGTTCCATCCGCGCTTCATCTTCGCGTGGCCGAATGCGCGCACGGCGGTGATGGGCGGAGAGCAGGCGGCGAAGGTGCTGTCCATCGTCTTCTCCGAGAAGGCCCGCCGTGCCGGTCAACCCTTCGACGAGGCGGCGATGAGCGAGATGTCGCGGCCGCTCATCGAGCAGTTCGACGCCGAGTCAGACGCGTTTCACTGCAGCGCCCGGCTGTTCGACGACGGCGTCATCGACCCACGGGACACGCGGCGCGTGCTCGGGTTCATCCTGTCCACCTGCGAGGAGGCCGCGCGCCGCACGCTCTCGCCGAACACCTTCGGCGTCGCCCGGCTGTAGCGAGGGAACTCAATGAAGCGCTTTCACAAGGTGCTGGTGGCGAACCGGGGTGAAATCGCCGTGCGCGTGCTGCGGACCTGCCGCCGCCTCGGCCTGCGCACCGTCGCGGTGTTCTCGGATGCCGATCGGGATGCGCCGCACGTGCGGCTCGCGGACGAAGCGGTGCGGCTCGGACCGGCGCCGGCGAGGGAGTCGTACCTCTCCATCGATCGGGTGATCGCGGCGGCGAAGTCGTCCGGTGCCGGCGCCATTCATCCCGGCTACGGCTTCCTCTCGGAGAACGAGCACTTCGCGCGCGCATGCGCGGACGCGGGGTGTGTGTTCATCGGGCCGCCTGCCGAGGCCATCGCGCTGATGGGAAACAAGCGGCAGGCGAAGCTGCGCATGCAGGCCGCCGACGTGCCGTGCATCCCCGGTTACGAAGCGGCACGCCCCGGCGAGTCACTCGACGATGAGGCCCTCGTCCGCGAGGGCACGCGCATCGGGTTCCCCGTCATGGTGAAGGCGGCGGCGGGTGGCGGCGGGCGCGGCATGCGCCTCGTCCGGGACGCTGGCGCGCTGCTCGATGCCATCCGCTCCGCGCGCTCGGAGGCGGCGAACGCGTTCGGCAGTGGAGAGCTCATCCTCGAGAGAGCCATCGAAGGCGCGCGTCACGTCGAGGTCCAGGTCTTCGCGGACGAGCACGGGAACGCGGTGCACCTCGGCGAGCGCGACTGCTCGATCCAGCGGCGGCACCAGAAGGTGGTCGAGGAGAGTCCGTCGCCCGCCGTCACGCCGGCGCTCCGTGAGCGCATGGGAGCCGTCGCGGTCCAGGCGATCCGCGCCATCGGCTATCGCGGCGCCGGGACAATCGAGTTCCTGCTCGCGCCGAACGGTGACTTCTTCTTCATGGAGATGAACACGCGCCTGCAGGTCGAGCACCCGGTGACAGAGCTCATCACGGGGCTTGACCTGGTCGAATGGCAGCTGCGCGTCGCCGATGGAGAGCCGCTCCCGCTGATGCAGCCGGAGATCACCTTCCGCGGGCATGCCATCGAGGTGCGGCTGTGCGCGGAGGAGCCAGCAGACGGCTTTCTCCCGCAGACGGGACGGCTCCTTGCGTGGGAGCCGCCGGTGGGGGAGGGGATCCGCATCGATCACGGGGTACGCGAGGGCCAGGAGATCACGCCGTTCTACGACTCCATGCAGGCGAAGCTCGTCGCGTATGGGCCAGACCGGGAGACGGCTCGCGAGCGGCTCGCGGCGGCGCTGCGGGAGCTGACGGTGTTCGGCGTCGCGACGAACGGCACTTTTCTTCAGCATGTCCTCGCGCACGACGCGTTTCGCTCCGGCCGGTACGACACGGGCTTCGTCGCCGCGCACATGCCGCCGGAGAAGCTGCGCGCGCTTGGGCAAGCGTCCCCCGAGGACCAAGCGGTCCTGGCCGCACTGCTCTTCCATGACGACGCGATGGCGCTCGCCCAGCGGGAAGGCTTCGACCCGGTAGGGGCCGGCTGGAGCAGCTCCTACGCCCTGCCGGTGCCGCTGGTGCTGAAGGATGGGGCATCGGAGTTTCGCGCTGTCATCCGTCCCATTGCGCCAGCGGAGTACGAGGTACGGATCGGCGACACGGGATTCACGCTGGCTCTGCGTTCGAGCGCCGCCGGCCTCGTCGAGGTGGAAGTGGCCGGAAGGCGCCGGGCGGTCCGGTACCGGCGCGCGGGGGAGTCCCTGTGGTGCTCCCTCGACGGTCTCACGCGCCACGTTCGCGACGTCTCCTTCCGGCCTCCCTCCGAACGTGAACGCACGGGCGACGGCCGCATCCGCGCGCCGATGGACGGCCGCATCATCCAGGTCCGCGCCCAGGCTGGGGCGGCCGTGACGCGGGGGGACGTGCTCGTTGTCCTCGAAGCCATGAAGATGGAATCGCCGCTCGTCGCTCCCATCGACGGTGTCGTCAAGGAGGTGAACGTCGCGGTCGGGGTGCAGGTGCCAGCTCGACACGTCGTCGCGGTCGTCGTGCCCCAGGGCAAGGCGGACTGATTTCCACGGCACACGCCTTCGCTGAATCGGCTGCCTCTCCCGCTCGCTCACCGGGCAGCGGAGCGGACACTCGTTGGCGTTTTTTCCCAGTACCCCCAGTCTTGTCAGGAGGAGGTGCACCGCATGGATGCCAACCGGCTCTCCCAAGGACTGGGGTGGTGGAGCGTGGGACTCGGCCTGGCCGAGCTCACATTCTCGGAACGATTCTGCCAGCGGCTGGGCTTTCGGGGACGCATGGAGCTGGTGCGCGCGCACGGCGTGCGAGAGATCCTCAAGGGAGTGGGCCTGCTGACACGGCGCGATCCACGTCCTTGGCTGTGGGCACGCCTCGCCGGAGATGCGGTGGACCTCTGCGTGCTGGGCGTCACGCTGCGCCGGCCGGAGGTGCCCTGGGCCTGGCGGCTCGCGGGGACCCTCACGGCTGTGGGACTCACGCTCGTGGACGCCTGGGCCATGAAGGGGCTGCGCACGACACAGCGCAGCGACGTCATCGGCAGGGACATCTCGCCCGAGCCCAGAGAGAGCTGGCGCGGCAGTGGCCTCGCGGAGGACGTAGGCGTGAGGCAGAGCGACGCTCGCGCCGAAGCTGACAGAGTGTAGAGCGGGCCGAGGCGTTAGAACGACGGCACGTCATTGGCCAGGTGCGCGGACAAGCCGCCGTCCATCACCAGTGCGCTGCCGTTGATGTAGCCCCCGAAGGGCCCGGTGATGAAGGCCACCATCTGGGCCACCTCTTCGGCGCTGCCGAACCGGCCCACAGGGATCCGGCGCCGCAGCTCCTTCCTTACGCCAGGGTCCGCGTTCGCCAGCATCTCCGTGTCGATGTAGCCGGGGCAGAGGGCATTGCAGGTGATGCCATAGGCGCCCCACTCGGCGGCGATCGCTTTCGAGTAGCCGACGATGGCGTGCTTGGTGGCCACATAGGTGGAGGAAAGTGCCCCGCCAAAGAGGCCCTGGATGGAGGAGATGTTGACGATCCTCCCGAAGCGGTTCGCCTTCATGCGAGGGAGCGCCCACCGGCAGAAGTGCCGGACGCCGTCCACGTTCACGCCGAACAGGGCGTCCCACTCCGCCTGATCGACCTCATCGGCGCGATGGAAGGGGCCGCCCACGCCCGCGTTGTTCACGATGACACCCGGAGTGCCCAGGCTCGCTTCGATCTTCTCCAGCGTCGCGTTGACCGCGGCCTCGTCCGCGACGTCGCACGAAAAGGCCTTCACCTGGGCCCCGGTGGCGGAGAGCTTCGCCTCGAGCCGCGAGAGGGCCTCGACGTTCCGGGCGATCAGGGCTACGCGGAGGCCGCTCTCCGCGAGCACGGTGGCGATTGCCTCACCGATTCCCCGGCTGGCTCCCGTGACGACCGCGAGGTGGGCGTTGGCTGGCATTCCCATCAGAGGACTCCCTTGGAGGGTAGGAGGCGGAGCTCATCGACGCGCACGTTCAAGGGCTTCTGGGCGATCTCCCAGATGCTCTGGGCCACGTCGTCCACGGAGAGCATGTCCGAGGGGCTGAACTCCGGGCGTGAGTGCCAGAACGAGGTGTACACGGCGCCCAGCGAGAGGAGCGTGGCGCGGATGGAGGAGGTCTTGCCTTCCTCGTTCAGGACGCCCGTGAGGCCTCGAAGCCCGTGCTTGGACGCGGCGTAGGCGGCGTTATGGACGAGGGCGAGGTGATCACTCACGGAGCCCATGTGGATGATGCGCCCGCCTCCGTGCGCCTTCATGCGCTTGAACGCCTCGCGCGAGCAGAGGAAGGCTCCTGTCAGGTTGACGTCGATCGTCCTGCGCCAGTCTTCCGCCGAGAGTTCCGAGAGTGGCGCGAAGATGCCCACGCCCGAGCAATTGACGAGGAGCGTGATGGGGCCCAGCGCCTGCTCCGCCTTCTCGAACATCGTGGAGACGGAGGCCTCATCCGTGACGTCGACTCGCAGGGCATCGGGTGTCTCCTGCCTCACGTCATTCGAGGCGCACACGGCGCGAAGCCCCTCGGCGCGCAGCCGGGCGAGGACGGCCTTGCCGATCTCTCCGGTTCCTCCGACAACGATCGCACTCCGAGCCGGCATGGCGATGAATATAGCCTCACGCTCTTCCCGAGCAGGGGCGCGCTTGAAAATCTGTAAAAGACATTTTTCTTGAAAAACGAGAGTTGCCTGATAACGCTGCGTGCGGACCAGAACTCACTGTCCGTGGAATGGCGGACGTGAGCAGCAAATACCAAGGAGCCGCAATGCCGCGCTGGGGAATCCACGCCCTCCTGGGCCTGGTGCTGTTGGGAGCGAGCCTGCCTGCGGTCGCCGGAACCACGACGGTCTACTACTACACGCCCTACAAAGGCTGGAGCACGGTCTACCTCCACCATGACGCGGGGGGGAACTGGACGGCGGTGCCAGGGACGCAGCTGAGCGCGGCCTGTACGGGCTGGGTGGCCAAGGTCGTCACGACGGGGACGGGCAGCACCTTCCAGGCCGTCTTCACCGATGGGCAGAACCGCTGGGACAACTACAACAACCAGTCGGGCGCCAATTACGCCCTGCCCACGCAAGGGACACACCAGGTCAAGAACGGCCAGCTCCTGGCGAATGCGGGCACGCCCTGCGTGGCGGATACACAGCCGCCCACGGCGCCCACGGGGCTGACGCAGGGCGCGGTGACGGCGAGCTCGGTCACGCTCTCGTGGACGGCGTCGACGGACAACGTAGGCGTGGCGCGTTACGAGGTGCTGCGCAACGGCAGCACGGTTGGGACGCCCACCGGCACGAGCTACACCGACAGCGGCCTGACGGCTGGCACCTCTTATAGCTACACGGTGAAGGCCGTGGATGCGGCGGGCAACGTGTCCGCCGCCAGCAGTGCGCTGTCCGTGACGACGCCGGCCGCCAGCCAGGCCGAGGTTTACTACTACACGCGCACCCGCGGCTGGAGCACCGTGAACATCCACTACGCGCCCACGGGCGGCTCGTGGACGGCGGCGCCGGGGGTGGCGATGAACGAGACGGCTTGCACGGACTGGGTGAAGAAGACGATCAGCCTGGGCTCGGCCACAGGGATGAAGGCGGCGTTCAACAACAACGCTGGAACCTGGGACAACAACGGAGGCGCGGATTACTCGCTGGGGACGGGACGCATCACGGTGAGGGATGGCGTGGTCACCGCCAATGCCGCGTCTCCGTGTGTGGCGCTGCCGCCCGACACCACGCCGCCTTCCGTGCCGGCGGGAGTCACCGCCTCGGCGGCCGGGACGCGGGTGGATCTGAGCTGGAGCGCGTCGACAGATGATCGCGGGGTGACGGGCTATGAGCTCACCCGGACAGGCGGGACGCAGGGCTTGCGGACGCTGACCACCTCGCTGACGAGCTACAGCGACACGGGGCTGGAGCCGCAGACGGCCTACAGCTACACGGTGAAGGCCCTGGACGCAGCGGGCAACAAGTCGGCGGCCAGCGCCTCGGTCTCGGCCACGACGGGCAGCGCGCCTCCACCTCCCGCGGCGGGAGAGCCGCTGGGGGGAGACATCCGTGAGGACTCCATCTACTTCGTGCTCACGGCGCGCTTCTATGACGGCGATCCGTCCAACAACCGCGGCGGCAGCATGCACGTGAAGTCTGGCAACGCGGCCAACAACGATCCGATGTTCCGCGGGGACTTCAAAGGGCTGATCCAGAAGCTGGACTACATCAAGGGCCTGGGTTTCTCGGCCATCTGGATCACCCCGGTGGTGCTGAACCGCTCGGACTACGACTACCACGGCTATCACGCGTGGGACTTCAACAAGGTGGACCCGCGCCTGGAGTCGTCGGGCGCCACGTACCAGGAGCTGATCAACGCGGCGCACGCGAAGGGTCTGAAGATCATCCAGGACGTGGTCTACAACCACTCCAGCCGCTGGGGCGCCAAGGGGCTGTGGTCCGCCAAGGTCTACGGGGTGCGCGACAGCCAGTGGAGCTGGTACTACGACGCGCCTGTTGCCGGCTTCGAGTACGACGGGCTGACGATCGAGCCGGGCACGGGCAAGTCCTATTACAACGGGGATCTGTGGTCGACGGGGGAGCCAGCCGGCAACACGTGCCGCAGCTGGGGCGTGGCGACGGGCTCGTACAGCCAGGAGGGCTATCGCATCTACAACTGCCAGTGGCCGAACCCCACCTCGGGCATGTTCCCAGCGCAGTACTTCCACCAGTGCTGGATCGGCAACTGGGAGGGGGAGGACTCGCGGAGTTGCTGGATCCACGAGGACCTGGCGGACTTCAACACGGAGAGCGCGCCGGTGCAGAGCTTCCTCACGGGCGTGTACAACCGCTACATCGACATGGGAGTGGATGGCTTCCGCATCGACACGGCGGTCCACATCCCGCGGCTGACGTGGAACCGGCGCTTCCTGCCGGCGGCCCGGCAGCATGCCGAGACGAAGTTCGGCACCAAGGGCCGGGACTTCTTCATGTTCGGCGAGGTGGGCTCGTTCGTGAATGACAAGTGGAACCGGGGCTCGCCGAACCACTCCGCGCAGTTCTTCACGTGGAAGGAGCGCCGGGAGTACAGCGCGGACGACGCGGTGGCGGCGCTCGAGCAGTACAACTACGAGCAGGGGCAGGGCACGGGCAACCAGCCGGTGTCCACCAACGCCTTCCTCCAGGGCAACAGCTACCACGCCCCGGATCACAGCCAGTTCTCCGGCATGAGCGTGATCGACATGCGCATGCACATGAACTTCGGCGAGGCGAGCAACGCCTTCTGGAACGGCAAGGACTCGGACGACAGCTACAACGACGCCACCTACAACGTGGTGTACGTGGACTCGCACGACTACGGCCCCAACAAGTCCTCGACGCGCTATGCGGGGGGGACGGACGCGTGGGCCGAGAACATGAGCCTGATGTGGACGTTCCGGGGCATTCCCACGCTGTATTACGGCTCGGAGATCGAGTTCCAGGCGGGCAAGCAGATCGACTGCGGGCCCACGTGCCCGCTGGGGACCACGGGCCGCGCGTACTACGGGGACAACCTCGAGGGGAGCGTGACGGCCTCGGACTACGGCGTGGTGGCCAGCGCCTCGGGGAAGGTGGCGGAGACGCTGAGCAAGCCGCTGGCCCGGCACCTGCAGCGGCTGAACCAGATCCGCCGGCGCATCCCCGCGCTCCAGAAGGGTCAGTACTCCACCGAGGGCGTCACGGGGAGCATGGCCTTCAAGCGGCGCTTCACAGATGCCTCCCGAGGGGTGGACAGCTTCGCGTTGGTCACCGTCTCCGGCGGCGCTACCTTCTCCGGCATTCCGAACGGCACCTATAAGGATGCGATCACCGGGGACGTGAAGACGGTGGCGAACGGGACGCTGACGGCCAGCGTCACGGGGAAGGGCAATCTGCGCGTGTACGTGCTCGATCTGCCGGGCAACGCGGCGCCCGGCAAGGTGGGCAGTGACGGTCCGTACCTGAAGCCTTGAAACAGAGAGGGGAGCTCATGCTCACAGCCATGATGAGACGCGGTGGAGTGCTGTTGTCGGTGCTCGGGACGCTCGTGGTGGGCGTGCCGGGCCAAGCCCGTGCCGATACCTACGTTCACCTGTTCGAGTGGAAGTGGCCGGACGTCGCGCGGGAGTGCGAGGTGTTCCTGGGGCCGAAGGGCTACAAGGGCGTGCAGATCTCACCGCCCAACGAGCACATCCCCCTCAGCGAGTGGTGGGCCCGCTACCAGCCGGTGAGCTATCGGCTGGAGTCCCGCGGAGGGACTCGAAGCCAGTTCATCGACATGGTGCAGCGCTGTAACGCGGCCGGAGTGGAGGTCTACGCCGACCTCGTCATCAACCACACGGCGTCGTTGAACAACGGGGGCGTGGGCTCGGGCGGCACCTCGTGGACGGTGCGCAACCACCCGGGGCTGTACGGGCCGCAGGACTACCACCAGCCCACTTGCACGGTGAACAACTACCAGAACGCGTCGAACGTGCAGAACTGCGACCTGGTAGGGCTGCCGGACCTGAACACGGGCTCCAGCTCCGTGCAGCAGACGATCGCCAACTACATCAACGATCTCGTGGCCATCGGTGTGAAGGGCTTCCGGATCGATGCCAGCAAGCACATGGCACCCGGGGATATCGCGGGCATTCGGGGCCGGGTGAGCGGCTCGCCCTACATCTTCCAGGAGGTGATCGATCTGGGCGGTGAGGCCGTCACGGCCAATCAGTACTACGGCAACGGGGACGTGACGGAGTTCAAGTACAGCGCCAACATCGGCAACCAGTTCAAGAACGGCCAGCTCAAGAACCTGAGCAACTTCGGCGAGGGCTGGGGCTTCATGCCCAACGCCTACGCGGTGGTGTTCACCGACAACCACGACAACCAGCGTGGCCACGGTGCGGGCGGGACGAACATCCTGACGTACAAGGATGGGAACCTGTACACGCTGGCCAACGTGTTCATGTTGGGCTGGCCGTATGGCTACGCCCAGGTCATGTCGAGCTACGCCTTCACCAACACGGATGCGGGGCCTCCGGGGGTGAGTGTGCATTCTGGGAGCACGGTGAACTGCTTTGGCAGTGCCTGGCAGTGCGAGCACCGGTGGCGCCCGATCGCCAACATGGTGGCCTTCCGCAAGGCGGCGCAGGGCGTGGGCGTCTCCAACTGGTGGGACAACGGGAATAACCAGATCGCCTTCGCGCGATCGGGGAAGGGCTTCGTGGTCATCAACCGAGAGGGTGGGGCGCTCAGCCGGTCCTTTGCCACCACCCTGCCGGGCGGCACCTATTGCGACATCATCAACGGGGACTTCGCGAACGGCACCTGCTCGGGGCCGACCGTCGTGGTGGACGCCAACGGCAACGCGGCCTTCAACGTGCCCGCCATGAGCTCGGCGGCCATCCACATCAACGCCGTTGGCAGCGGCGGAGGCGGTGGAGGCGGCTACACGAAGAACTTCAACCAGGTGTACTTCCGCGGCACCGCCAACAGCTGGGGCACGACGGCCATGTCCCTGGTGGCCAACAACACCTGGCGGGTCTCGGCCACTTTCGGCAGTGCGACGAACGAGCGCTTCAAGTTCGACATCCACGGCGACTGGACGCTGAACTATGGCGACACCAACCGGGACGGCATCGCCGAGCAGGCGGGGGGTGATATCCCCATCACCTCGGCGGGGACGTACACGATCACGTTCAACGACAGCACCTTCGCCTATACGGCCCAGAAGGACTCGAGCGGCGGAGGCGGGGGCGGCACCGTCGCCGTGACGTTCACCTGCACCAATGGGACGACCTATGTGGGGCAGAGCGTCTACGTGGTCGGCAATCACAGCGCGCTGGGAAGCTGGGCGCCTGCCAGCGGTGTGAAGCTGAGCCCGTCCAGCTACCCCACCTGGAGCGGCACCATCCAGCTGCCGGCGAGCACGTCCTTCGAGTGGAAGTGCGTGAAGCGGGAGGAGGCTCAGCCGGCCCAGGGCATCGAATGGGAGTCCGGTGCCAACAACGTGGTGAGCACACCAGCCTCGGGCACGGTCTCCACCACGGGAGGGTTCTAGCCAGGGCTTGTGGAGGTCTACGACCCGCTCACGGACTCCTGGGCGTCGCGAGCGCCGTTGCCCGAGCCGATCCACCACGTCAACGCTGCGGCCGTGGGCGGCCGGCTCTACGTCGTGGGGGCGCTCGGGGACGGCTTCGCCGCAGTGGGGAGCGCCTATGCCTACGATCCCGGGACGGACACCTGGACGGCGAAGCAGGGGATGCCTGCGGACACCGAGCGGGGGGCCTCCGGGGTGGCAGTCATCGGCAGCCGCATCTTCGTCGCGGGCGGGTTTCGAAGCAGGTCTGTCGATGAGGTCTCCGCGTACGACACCACCCTAATAGACACTTGGGAGCGTCTCCCGCCGCTTCCCGAGCCGCTCGATCACCTCGTGGGTGCCGCAGTGGATGGCCGCTTCTACGCGCTGGGAGGCCGCCGGGAAGCGCCCACGAATCGTGTGGACACGTTCGACCCTTCCACCCGCCAGTGGTCCTCTCGAGCGCCCATGCCGACCCCGAGGGCCGGCTGCGCGGCCGGGGTGCTTGGCGGGCGCATCTACGTCTTGGGCGGAGAGGGCAACCCGAGCACCCCCTCCGGTGTCTTCTCGGAGAACGAGGCCTACGACCCGGCCACGAACCAGTGGACGACGGCGAGCCCGATGCGGACGCCTCGGCACGGCATTGGAACTGCGGCCGTGGGGGACGTCCTCTTCATTCCTGGCGGAGCCACCCTCCAGGGACTGGGCGCCGTCGACACCCACGAGTCCTTCCGGCTGTCCAGCGCACCGTAAAAGCACCGGCCATCCACCACTCAAGAGTCGCAGGCCTTCACATACCGAGATTCACGACATCCGCGACGCTTGGGCGCAGCGACTCGATGGGCTCGGAGTTCGCCGCATCCCTCCTGGGAATGATGCGCGCGGGGATGCCCACTGCCACGCTGTCCGGAGGCACATTCTGGAGCACCACGGCGTTGGCACCAATGCGCGAGCGGGCTCCCACGGTGATGGGGCCCAGAATGCGTGCCCCCGCCCCCACCCACACATCATCCTCGATGATGGGGTAGCCATTGTCCTTGGCGGTGCCCACGGTGTTGTTGCCGTAGAACCGTACCCGCTGGCCCACCTGCGCATCACCGCCGATGACGGTGCCCAGGCTGTGGACAAAGTAGACGCCGCGTCCCAACCGCACGTTCTTGCCGATCTCCACTCCGAGCAGCGCTGTCTGTGCCACCCGGAGCGCGTGGTTGCTCAGAGGGATCCGCAGCCCACGGGCCGCCTCGCGCAACCGCTGCAGCAGCAGCACGCGGTATGCGTCCGAGGTGACCACCATGGAGGCCACCGCTCGTGCATGCACCTCCCCATGTTCCGAGCGCGTGAGCTCCAGCGCATCTGCCTTCAGCGCCTTTGCCAGCCGCGTCATCTGACCTGCTGGTCGCGCCAGCGGGGACAGCTCGAAGAACTGCCGCCAGAGGTTCCCCCGCGCGCGGTGGCTGAATCGCTCGAAGCGACGCGACGTGTCCTGATTCTTGACGGGGACTTCGTTGACTTCGCTCAACGGGGCTCGGGAGTAGGGTGAGGGCATGGAGCGGATCAGCGGGGGAAGCAGAGTGACTCCTCTTCGGTGCCCCCGCCCAGCAATCAGAGGAGAGGCCCGAAAGTAGGGACGCATCTGGTGAGCGAGGAGCGCCCTGTCGTCGCACAGAGTTGTCTACGGTCCCGCATTCTCGGGGATGCTCCCTCAAGCGGGTTTGGCTCAGGAGCCGCAGAAGGAGCGCCGCGCCATCCAGATGCTGGAGGAGGGGCGGGATGCGTCTCCGGCTTGGAGACGTTCTGGAGACGAGCCAGGGCCAGAAAAGCACCGGGGCCGGAAACCGCTGATTTCTCAGCAGCTTCCGGCCCCGATATGTGTCCCCGACGGGATTCGAACCCGTGTTACCGGCTTGAAAGGCCAGCGTCCTGGGCCTCTAGACGACGGGGACGTCTGTGAGTCGCGGGGGGCTCGAACCCCCGACCCTCGGCTTAAAAGGCCGGTGCTCTACCAGCTGAGCTAGCGACTCGCACTATTCTTTTTTGCACCGGCCCCTGCTCAACAACCGCTGGGCTCTCTACCAGCAGTCCCTGTCGACTTCCACTGGCGCGCGCTCTCCCCCTGTCCTGACAGCGCTCTCACGCTCGCCGGTGAACGTCTCCCCCGCCTGCTTGCCCCTCTTTCCCAAGGGAACGCTATACAGGCGGCATGCGTCAGGACGTACCCCCAGAGCACGAGGAACAGGACGAAGAAGCCGAGGAGCAGGGTGGCCCCCAGCGCCGCTATCTCACCCGGAATGGCGCGGAGCGCATGCACCGCGAGCTGCTCCGCCTCCTTAACGAGGAACGCCCCAAGGTCACCGCCGAGGTCTCCGCCGCCGCCGCCCAGGGCGACCGCTCGGAGAACGCCGAGTACATCTATGGCAAGAAGCGCCTGCGCGAGATCGACCGCCGCATCCGCTTCCTCCAGCGACGCCTGGACAATGCCACCATCGTCACCCCCTCTGAGCAGACCGACCAGGGCCGCGTCTACTTCGGCGCCACCGTCACCCTCGAGGATGAGGATGGTGCGAAGACCACCTACCAGATTGTCGGCTCGGACGAGATCGACGCCCAGGGGGGGCGCATCAGCGTGGAGTCCCCCATTGGGAAGGCCCTGCTGCGCAAGGCGGTAGGAGACACCGTAGAGGTCATGCGCCCCCGGGGTGAGATCGAACTCACCATCGTCTCCATCAAGTACGTGTAAAATACGCCCCCTGCCGCAGAGGAGGATGCCGCGATGCCGCGGACGCAGCAGCCAGGCTCGCGCTTCCGTCGCATCTACCAGCGCCTCGGCGCGGCGGAGCTGTCCGTTCCCGAACAGGACGAGGCACTGAGCCTCGACGATCTGGGCCTGGAGTCCAGCGAGAAGCGCGTCGCACTGGCCTTCGGCATCTACAGCCGCGCGGGCCTGGAGAAGGCCTTCCGTGAGTACGGGCTAATCCAGCGCCTCGAGGAGCGCGGGGTGGGGCCGCTCGAGCTGCGGCTGCCCCTGGAGGATGCATTCCGCCCCCGGATCATCCTCTGGAGCCAGCGCTACCAGGCCGTCGCGGCCGATATCTCCTTGCGAAAGACCACGGGAGCCGAGCTTGGGCTGCCGCCTCCTTTGGAGGCCTGTGCGCTGCTCTACATGGACTCCTTTGCCCTGCAGCACCCGGGGCGCTCCTTCGACTGGAACCGGCCGCCCATGCCGGGCCAGGTGCGCCCGGGGCTGGCGATCTCGGCGGAGATCCTCGAGCTGATGCTGCTCATGGCCCGCCGGGTCAGCGCCGAGGGCATGGCGCTCACGCCCAACACCTTCGCCGCCGCCTGGGTCTACTCTCGCCACTTCCACTTCGTGGACGGTGCCGCTCAGGGCCGCTTCGTGTCTCTCAGGAGGGCAGGGCGGCAATGGCCCCGATGGCTGCTGGCGTGGGCCGTAGAGCTCGGCTGTGTCCAGGCCCCCGGAGGTGCTCCCGTGCCCTTCGTGCCCTCGCCGATGGTGGCGTCCTTCACGCGGCGCTTCGAGCGTTTCTTCGACGACAAGGCCTGGCGCGACGCCGTGAAGGAGTACTCGCGGCTGCCCCTCTCCATCGACTTCGAGACCCTCCAGGATCGGTTCCCCTGGGATCTCATGCCCCCTGGACCCCCGCCTGACGCGGTGGCAGAGGTCCTGGCGTACGATCCGCTCGCGCCTGCCTGAACTACTCAGACCTACCCCAAGGGTTCAACTCTCGACACCCCGACTGGACGGAAGGGGTGGTGCCCAGCCTCCCGCCTCCCTACGGAAGGGGTAGGGCCCTCGCGGCGCGCAAGAGCTGTACTTGAGTAGGAAGACGGCTGCTTCCCTGAGAGGCGGTGTCTATATTGGGAACCAGAAGGTCGCTCGCAGCGCCACGCGGTCGCACCCCTCTTCGAGGTCGCAACCACCACGATGCCGAAGAACTTCATCCTCGACACCAACGTTCTCCTCCACGATCCGCGCAGCATCTACACCTTCAAGGACAACAACGTCATCATCCCGATCTACGTGATCGAGGAGATCGATCAGTTCAAGCGGGATCTGTCCGAGCTGGGGCGTAACGCGCGCCTCGTCACCCGCTACCTGGACGCGTTCCGCACCGAGGGCTCGCTGAGGGAAGGGGTGGCCCTGCCGCACGGGGGCTTCCTGAAGGTGAGCTTCGCCGAGGAGCAGCTCCCCCAGCAGCTGGCGGACAAGGACTTGATGGACAACCGCATCCTCGCGGTGGCCCTCGAGACGATGAAGAAGGAGCCGGAGACCCAGGCCGTCTTCATCACCAAGGACACCAACCTGCGCATCCGCGCCGACGCGCTGGGGCTGGTCGCCGAGGACTACGACACCGAGCGCGTCGAGATCACCGAGTTGTACACCGGCTTCACCGAGTTGCTCGTCCCTCGGGACGCGGTGGACCAGATGTACAAGCCGGGCGCGGAAGTCGAGGTGGCGGGGTTGGACAAGCTCTTCCCCAACCAGTGCATCCTTCTCAAGGACGAGACCAACCCTTCGCACACCGCCATGGGCCGCTTCAACGCGGCCAAGGGCAAGATCGTCCCCCTGCTGCGCCTCATCAAGGAGGGCATCTGGGGCGTGCGGCCTCGCAACATGGAGCAGGCCTTCGTGTTGGACCTGCTGCTCAACGACGACATCAAGCTCGTCACCATCGTGGGCAAGGCCGGCACGGGCAAGACGCTGATGGCCATTGCCGCGGGGCTCCACAAGGTGACCGAGGAGAGCCTGTACCAGAAGCTGCTGGTGAGCCGGCCCATCTTCCCGCTCGGCCGGGACATCGGCTACCTGCCCGGCAGTGTGGAAGAGAAGCTGAACCCCTGGATGCAGCCCATCTTCGACAACGTGGAGTTCCTGATGAACCTCAGCCGGGCCGACAAGAAGGCGGGCCGCGGCTACCACGAGCTCGTGGACCTGGGGCTGATCGAAATCGAGCCCCTGACGTACATCCGCGGCCGCAGCATTCCCAACCAGTTCATCATAGTGGACGAGGCGCAGAACCTCACCCCCCACGAGGTGAAGACCATCATCACCCGCGTGGGCGACAACACGAAGATCGTCCTCACGGGGGATCCGTTCCAGATCGACAACCCCTACGTGGACGCGACGAACAACGGCCTCGTGCACGTGGTCAACCGCTTCAAGAACGAGAAGATCGCCGGCCACATCACCATGGCCAAGGGTGAGCGCAGCGCCCTGGCCGAGCTGGCCGCCAACCTCCTCTGAGGCCTGCGCCCCAGAGGCCGAGACGGGTCATGAACAAGGACAGCCCCCCCGCCCCCCCAGGCGAAGCCGAGGACAAGAAGCCGCTCATCGAGTACCCCTCCATCTACACCTTCAAGGTCATGGGGATGCAGGAGCATGGCTTCAAGGAGTACGTGCGCCAGCTCTTCAAGCGGCTGATGGGGTCGGAGATCTCCCCGGACTCCATCCACGAGCAGCCCAGCAGCAAGGGCAAGTACGTCTCCGTGAGCGTCTCCGTCTACCTGCTCTCCGAGGAGCACCGGCGCTCCATCTACGAACAGCTCCACCAGGAAAAGCGGGTCATCTATTACCTGTGAGCGGATGGACGCCTGATCGCCCCAGAGGCGAAAGAGTCCCACGCCCAACTGGAAGTCCCCTCGGGATGGGTATAAGACGAGGTGAATGAGTCAGGCTGGGCCCTTTCCGCTCTATTATCCCGGGGATGCACGGCGTGCCTTCGGCTCGGACGAGGCCACCCGCCGCTTCGCCCGGGCAGCGCAATTGGAGCCCGGCTGCCGCGTGCTGGTGCTTGGCTGCGGCCCCGTAGGCGCCCCCATGTTGCTGGCGCGAGACCTGGGGTGCTCGGTCGTCGCCGCCGATACCGAGGACTCGCTGCTGGCCTCGATCCGGGAGCGGGTGAGGGCACTGGCCCTCGCCGACCGCGTGGAGACCCGCCGGGTGGACCTGGACCGGCTCGGCTTCCCGGAAGGCGAGTTCGATGCGATCCTGATCCAGGGCCGCGTCTTCTACCCCCTCGGCACGAGCCTCACGACGCTCCGTCGGTTGCTGGCGAAGCGCGGGCGCCTGGGGATGACCTTCCCAGCCCGGGTGGGGCGCTACACGGCCAAGCCGGCGCTGGAGTTCTGGGAGAAGCGGCTCGGCACGCACCTGCTGCTGCCTCGCGAGTTGCTCCTGGAGCTGGAGGCCAACGGCTACGAGCCCGAGTCCGTGGAGACGCTCACGGACCTCGAGCTGGATGCGCTCTACCGGGATGTGGAGCAGCGCCTGCAGAACGCGCCCGTGAAGGACGCAGAGGTCCTCCGCCAGGAGATCTCCGTGCACCGCGAGCAGAACGGCAAGGCGGGCGTGAGCTACGCCTTCCTCATTGGCCGCCGCAAGGAGCCGGGGGAGAAGCCTCCCGCCTCGCGTGATCGCGGCTAGTCGCAGGGAGCAGGGCCCCCTCTGAAAACAACAAAGCCGGACCTCCGCAGAGAGGCCCGGCTTCAGGCGTACGGCCTGCCGCGGCTCAGTTCACTGCGGCGTGGAAGTCCAGCAGCTCCACGGACTCGGGAGCCACGGAGAGCTTCAGCTCGTCGCGGTAGCCTGCCGCATCGCCGCCGATCTGCAGGGGCATGGGCTGGGCGAAGCGGATCGTCACTTCCTTGGCGTGGAAGTCGTGGATGCCCTCGGGGAACCAGCGGCCGTTCCACAGCTTGGGCAGGTTGGCCAGCACCGACGTGGTCGGCACCTGGCCCAGGCGCACGTGCATCATCCCCCGGCGCTGGCTGGCGAACGGGAACATCCGGAAGCCGTAGCCATAGAAGGGCATGGTGGCCGCGCCCGCCATCATCAGCTTGCCGCGGAACAGCACGTCGCCGGGCGCCACGGGCTCACCCACCGGGCGGCCATCCGCGCCCAGGCGGTACGCCTCGCTGGCGCCGTTGATGACCTCGGCCTCCACCCAGGTGGAGTGGGTCAGGTAGTGGGGCACCGTCTTGAAGGCCACCGCGGAGAAGTACCCGCCGCTGCCCGTCATGACGCGCTTGAAGAAGCCCTTGCCCAGGTTCTCCTTCACCCAGATGTAGTCGTTGAGCAGCTTGCCATCGACGCCCAGGCCCGCGAACGGGGTGCGCACCCCATCCACCATCACCATGTCCATGCGGCGCACGCCGGCCACATCCCCGGCCAGGGCCCGGACCACGTCGTGGAGGATGCCGTCGCCGCTCGGGTTGGAGGCGTTGACGAAGTTGGCCAGGCCGTTGCCGGTGCCCAGCTTCAGCACGCCGAAGCGGGGCATGGACTGGCCCGCGAACCGGCCGCGAGGCTCCAACTGCCGGAGGAACTCGTTGACGAAGCCCAGGAAGGTGCCGTCGCCGCCGCCCGTGAACACCAGCGGGTAGCGCCGCTCCAGCACCGTCTGCGCAATCCGGCGCGCATCCAGCTCCGAGCGCGAGAGGAACAGGTCCTCTTCCGGGACGATGTGAGAGAGCGACTTCACCACGCGCGCGTCCACCTTGCGGGCGTTGGCGTTCAAGAGCACGGCGACCTTCGGCTCAGGGGCGACAGAGGGCGCCGGCACCTGGCGGAGACTCGGGGAACGAAGGGGCTGTACCAGCATGGGGGGCAGGCTCCTGGGTAGGAACTGTCGGTGCGCGATACGAGCGCCGCTGCCTTCTTGTGCACATTCCTCGCCAACGGCTGACGCGAGGCGTTAGCTCTGGCGGGGGGACGTGATTTCAAGGGCTTGGCCCTTCAGGCCCCCGGCAGAAGGGGAGTGATCGCTACCGGATGGTGACGGCGGTGTAGAGCCCGTTACGCACCTTTGACGGTTCGGTGGCGAACAGGTGACGCGGCTGCCCGGTCGCTCGGTGTCCTGGACTTCACGCCGAGCGCTTGTCCGAGGCCCCTGTGTGCGCAGCTGGGGCGGCTCCCATGTTGACACAGAGGCTTTGGGACCGTTTGACACCCCCCCTTCGGTGGTTACGTTGGGCGTACATCAGGGTTTCGTAGAAAAACGCAGTCGTTTCCGGAGGATAGAAACCGTGGGCAAGATCATTGGAATCGACCTGGGCACCACCAACAGCGTGGTGGCGATCATGGAGGGTCGCGAGCCCAAGGTCATCGTCAACGAGGAAGGCAGCCGCATCACGCCCTCGGTCGTCGCGTTCACCAAGGATGGGGAGCGTCTGGTCGGCCAGGTTGCCAAGCGGCAGTCCATCACCAACCCGGAGCGCACCGTCTACTCCATCAAGCGCTTCATGGGGCGCCGCTTCGAGGAGACGGGCGACGAGGCCAAGCTGGTTCCGTACAAGGTGGTACGTGGACCGCACGGCGATGCGCGCGTGGAAATTGACGGCAAGCAGTACAGCCCGCCGGAGATCTCGGCGCAGGTGCTGCTCAAGCTGAAGCGCGCCGCGGAGAACTACCTGGGTGAGAAGGTGACGGAGGCGGTCATCACCGTTCCCGCGTACTTCAACGACGCTCAGCGCCAGGCCACCAAGGACGCCGGTGAGATCGCGGGCCTCACGGTGCGCCGCATCGTGAACGAGCCGACCGCCGCCGCTCTGGCGTACGGCCTGGACAAGAAGAAGGACGAGAAGATCGCCGTCTATGACTTCGGCGGTGGCACGTTCGACATCTCCATCCTGGAGGTGGGCGAGAACGTGGTGGATGTGCTCGCGACCAACGGTGACACGCACCTGGGCGGCGACAACATCGACCTGGAGATCATGAACTGGCTGATCAGCGAGTTCAAGAAGGACAACGGGCTCGACATCAGCAAGGACAAGATGGTGCTCCAGCGCCTGAAGGAGGCGGCGGAGAAGGCCAAGATCGAGCTGTCCAGCGCGATGGAGACGGAGATCAACCTCCCGTTCCTCACGGCGGACGCGTCCGGCCCCAAGCACCTCAACGTGAAGCTGTCGCGCGCCAAGTTCGAGTCGATGATCGACGCGCTCGTGGAGCGCTCGCTGGAGCCGTGCCGCAAGTGCCTCAAGGACGCGGGCGTGGAGCCCAAGGACCTGAACGAGGTGGTGCTCGTCGGCGGCAGCACGCGCATCCCGAAGGTGAAGGCCGCGGTGGAGCGCCTCTTCGGCAAGAAGCCGAACGAGAGCGTGAACCCGGACGAGGTGGTCGCCGTCGGTGCGGCGGTGCAGGCCGGCGTGCTCTCCGGCGAGGTGAAGGACATCCTCCTGCTGGACGTCACCCCGCTGTCGCTCGGCGTGGAGACGCTGGGCGGAGTGATGACCAAGCTCATCGAGCGCAACACGACGATCCCGACGCGCAAGTCGGAGACGTTCTCCACGGCCGCCGACGGCCAGACGCAGGTGGAGATCCACGTGCTGCAGGGTGAGCGCGACATGGCCGGTGACAACCGCAGCCTGGGCCGCTTCCACCTGACGGGCATGCCTCCGGCGCCGCGCGGCGTGCCTCAGATCGAGGTGACGTTCGACATCGACGCCAACGGCATCCTGAACGTGAGCGCCAAGGACAAGGCCACGGGCAAGGAGCAGAAGGTCCAGATCACCCACTCCTCGGGTCTCGCCAAGGACGAGGTCGAGAAGATGGTGGCGCAGGCGCGGGAGAACGAGGCCGCCGAC
The DNA here is from genome assembly GCF_000737315.1 of Hyalangium minutum. GTDB lineage: Bacteria > Myxococcota > Myxococcia > Myxococcales > Myxococcaceae > Hyalangium > Hyalangium minutum. The sequence goes on along the minus strand of NZ_JMCB01000009.1, from coordinate 103,479 downwards.
AAGGCCCGCCGCGAGCTGGTCGAGCTGAAGAACCAGGCCGAGAGCCAGGCGTACGCCGCGGAGAAGATGCTGAAGGAGAACAAGGACAAGCTGTCCGCCGAGAGCGTCACGGCGCTGGAGAGCACCCTGGCCAACCTGAACAAGGCTCGCGAGGGCCAGGACAAGGAGCTCCTCAAGTCCGCGCTGAACGAACTGCAGCAGGTCAGCTACAAGATCGCGGAGGAGATGTACAAGGCCACGGGCTCGGCCGGTGGCCCGCCGCCTCCGGGTGCTGGTGGTCCGTCCGCGGCTCCTGGCAGCCAGGCCACGCCGAAGGACGACGTGGTGGACGCCGAGTTCCGTCAGTCGTAATCGGAACGCGCGGCCTTCACGGCTGAGTGAGTGAGAAGGGCTGGTGCTCCCTCGGGACACCGGCCCTTCTTCTTTGCGGGCCTGGGCTCAGGGATTCGCATGAGAAGTCAGAGGCGGGGTGCCATACTGAGAGTGAGAGGTGGCACTGCATGGCGTTGATGACTTCGCCTCCGGGTCATGACGTGATCCTGTTCGACGGGCACTGCCGGCTGTGCAGCGCAGGGGCTCGGAAGCTCGAGCGCCTGTTGGGCGGACGAGGAACGGAGCTGCGCTCGTTCCGGGATGAAGGCGCGCTCAGCGCGTTCCCTGGGGTTGTTTACGAGCGGTGTGAGAAGGCCATGCAGCTGGTCCAGGCGGATGGCCGCGTCGTCGAGGGCGCGGAGGCCATTGTCCGGGCTCTGGGACGGCGGTTATGGGGCCGGCTGCTCTACGTCTACTACGTGCCAGGGCTGCGGCAGTTGGTGGATGCCCTCTATGGCGTGGTAGCCCGGTACCGCTTCCGCATCGCTGGGCGCGAGTGCCCAGATGGCGCCTGTGCGGTGCACTTCAAATAGGCGAGGGGTGGGGGCTAACATGCCGGGCCTACCGTTTGGCCCTGGCTGCCCGTGACCCACCCGACGACCCTTCCTCAGGCCGCGCAGGCCTTCCGCCGCTTCTTCGGCGAGCTGCGCGAGACGTACCTCGAGCGTGAGACGCTCTTCATCCAGATCGAGCTGGCGCTGCTGTGCCGGGAGCATGTGCTCGTCGTGGGGCCTCCGGGTACGGCCAAGAGCGCCATCGCCAGTGCGGTGCTGGGGCGCATCACCGATGAGAAGACGGGCAGCCCGTCCCTCTTCGCCAAGCAGATCGCCGAGTCCACGGTGCAGACGGACCTCATTGGCCCGGTGGACTTCAAGGTGCTCACCGAGACGGGCCGCACCGAGTACATCACCGATGACGGCATGCTGGGCGCCGTGCATGCGTTCCTCGACGAGGTGTTCGACGGGCGCGACATGCTGCTGCGCTCCATCCTCAACGTGCTGCACGAGCGTGAGCTCAAGCACGGCCGCCGGGTGACGAGCGGCCGCATCGAGTGCGCCATCATGACGAGCAACCGGTACCTCTCGGAGGTGCTGGCGCGCTCGCCGGAGCTGCTGCTGGCCTTCGCGGACCGGCTCAGCTTCATCGCTTTCGTGCCCAAGTCGTTCGCCCGCCGCGCCAGCCGCGCCGCCATGCTCCACCGCTTCATGCACGGCTCACGGCCGGACCTTCGCGCCGCACTCACCCTGCAGCAACTGGATGTGCTCCAGGAGTCCGTGGAGAAGGTGAAGGTCTCCAGCCAGGTGCTGGAGGGCGTGGAGTTGCTGGCGGATGGGCTGGAGCGCTCGCTGGCTGCCCAGGTGTCCAAGCTGCCGGACTATGTGCCCACCAAGTACTTCTCCCAGCGCTCGGTGGTGAAGGCGCTGTGGGCGCTCAAGGCCGCGGTGGTGCGCGATCAGATCTACCAGCGCCCGGATCGGCCCCTGGAGGCGACGATCGAGGATCTGGACGCCCTCCGCTGGTTCTTCCTGCTTGGAGGGCCGCAGGCGGCCGAGGCCGAGGCGCTCCTCAAAGTCGCCGTGGATCCGCGCGAGCGGGCGCAGCTGGAGATCGTCCGGCTGGAGCAGAAGACCTTCGACGAGACGCTGGTCAAGGTGCGCAACGAGCTCGTCACCGGCGTGGAGCGCGAGTCCTCCGCGCTGGCCGCCGCCGAGGATGTGTCCGCCGCCGAGGCCCTGGCGCGCACGTTCCAGCCTGCCTTGGCCTCCATCACGGCCCAGCGGCTGCTGGTGAAGCTCGTGCCGGGCCCGCGGCACACGGAGAACCGTGCTCCCTTGCTGGTGGCCGCGCGCGGGCTGCTCGCGGCGGTGGAGCAGCGGCTGGCCCGCAGCATGACGCCCCAGGATGGAGCGGCTGCTGGAGTGGGAGGCGCGGCGCCGGAAGGGCGGGGTGGGCTCCAGCTCACGGCGGCCTTCAAGGATACGTTGGAGCTGTGCCGCTCCGTTCCTGAGCTGCGGACGCACTTTGGCCCGCTGTGTGAGGCCTCCGCGCGCACGCTCGAGGCACTGCTGGAGATGATCGCCCTGTCGGCCGAGAGCGTGGAGTTCGAGGACGGGCTCAAGATCGAAGGGCTCGTGGCTCTGGCCGACAACCTGGAGGAGGAGATCTCCCAGGCGTCCGCGCTGTCGGGGCTGCTGGCCGAGGGCGCCGCGGCGGCCATGGAGCGGCTGCGGATGGAGGACATGGCGGTGCGCCGGCGCGTGGTCGCCTCGCTGAGGCGGCGGGCGGCGGCGGCGTTCCAGGCGCCTCGGCCTCCGGGGAAGCGCGATCCGTTCGAGGCGCTCTCCTCGGACTCGCGGCGGCTCACCCAGTTGGAGAAATCGCTGCAGGAGCTGGATCCCACGCAGCCCGGACTCAAGCAGGAGCTGCTCCAGCCGCTCGGGCTGGCGTACGCGAAGCAGGTGCTCTCCACCACGCCGTTCGAGCGCATCGAGCAGTACGCGCGCGCCGTGCAGACCGTCGCGGAGAACCTGCGGCAGGAGGGCGTGCCTCCCGAGGCCGTTCTCGCTCAGTGCCGCGACACCCTGGAGCAGCGGCTGGTCGAGCACGCCCGTACGCTGGCACGGGAGGTGGCGAGTCCGCCCCCAGCCCCCGGTGCCGTTGTCAACGGCGACGCCTATTCGTTCTACCGCAACAGCTTCTCCGTCCGGGCACCGGATGGAGAGCTGGCCGCATTGGTGGGGCTGGACAACCAACTGTCCTTCGCGCGGTCCTCGGAGGCGGCCTCGTTCCTCTCGGACAACGTCCGGCAGGCGGTGGCGCAAGCCGAACTGGTCTTCGCCCACACGCGCATCAAGTACTTGCGGAGCTGGTTGACGCAGCTGCTCACCGTGCTGCTCCCGGAGCTCGAAGCTCCCAAGGGCAAGGTGGAGGCAGAGCGCACCTTCGAGCGGCTGGTGCGGAGCCGCTTCCCGTTGCTCGCGCTGAAGGAGGGCGAGCTGGTGCGCCTCCGCGGCGTGCTGGGCACGCTCGGGTCGATGCAGGGTGAGCTGGGCGAGTCCGCTCGTAAGCTCTCGTTCCAGCTGCGCGGGATTGATGAGGACTTCGGGCGCTTCAGCAAGCGCGTGCTGGAGGTCCGGTCGGCGCTGTGAGTCCTCGAGCCTGTCAGCGCAGCGCGCCGCGTGAGGCGGCTCCGGTGAGGGACTGAGCATGCTCGCTCCCAAGCTCACGGAGCTGCGCCTGCGGCTGGACTCGCTCCAGCAGAGCACCGCCCGTCCCGCGGGCATGGTGGGCTGGGCGCTCGGGCTGATGGCGCCGGGCGAGGTGGATCTCACGTTCCCCACGATCGCGGCGCTCGACAAGGAACTGGACCGGGTCGGCGTTCACACGCTGGCGGACGCGCACCTGTTGCGCTCGCTCGGGGCTCGCAAGGGCAGGGCGGGGCAGCTCGCGGAGGCGCTGACGGCCCGGGCCACCGAGGCGCTGCAGGAGTACGAGACCCGCATGCGCCAGGTGGAGCGGGCGCGCCGGGCCGGGGAGATGCCCACCGGAGCCCGGACGGCGCTGGAGCGGGCCTTCGTGCAGCTGGCGCGCGTGGTGAAGGTGGCGGATGTGTTCTCCTCCGCGCCGGGAGCCCAGCCGCCGCCGTTCGAGATCCTCCCTCGCCGCAACCATGTGTGGCAGGGACGGGCGCCCGCCAGTGCGCGCATGGCCGTTGCCGAGTTCCTTGCCGAGCGGGCGAGGGAGAACGTGGACGACGTGCTCCAGAAGCGGCGCGATCTGGATCTGGCCCACGAGGTGCTCCTGCGGCTGGGCGCGGACCACGATCGAGACCGGGGCGTGGTGTTGCGCCGGGAGGTGGCCGAGGCCCGCGAGCGCATCCGAGCCAGCCCCGCCGTGCGCTCCTTGGAGGAGCTGGTGAAGCAGGTGCGCCACACGGCCCGCCGTTCGCCGGGAGAGGCCTACCGTTCGCTCAAGGGGCTCTATGAGCGGGCGGTGGAGGCGGGGGACGCGCAGCTGGCCTCGGCCGCGCGTGCGGCGCTGGAGCCGATGCTGCCCTCGGCCAGCAAGATGAAGACCTTCGTGGAGCAGGCCGAGCGCCAGGAGCTGTCCCGCTGGTTCGGCGAGAAGCCCCGCCTGCAGGACGGAGAGGTGGAAGAGGGCCTCCAGGAGAAGCCCGGGAAGAAGTCCCGCGCGGACGATCTGCTGGCGGACCTGGCCTTCTCGCTCAACCCGGAGCAGCTCGCGGCCTTCGAGCTGGCGGCCGGGTGCGCCCGCTACTTCGACGTGGAGGACTCGCTCTCCGAGGAAATCGCCCAGGTGGACACCGGGGCAATCCGGTCTGTCCCCAAGCGCGTGCCGTACCCCACGCAGAAGATGCGCTTCGAGACGACGGGCAATCTCCACGAGGTGCATGACTTCGTCGTCACCGATCCTCGGCTGATCGTCTACGACATGGCCGCCAACCGGCAGCTCGTGCGCGCGTATATGGAGGAGGAGCCGCCGCCCAAGCCCAAGAAGCTCAAGCGGACCGCCGTGCGCGTGTACGTGCTGGATGCCTCGGGCTCCATGCACGGCGCGCGCGCCCGGTTCCGCGACGCCCTGCTCATCGCCGAGCTCAACAACCTGCGCGCCAAGGCCCGCCAGGGGCTGCCTTTCGATCCGCTGTACTTCTCCTTCTTCAATGACTCGCCCACGGAACTGGCTCGCGTGGACACCGCCTCCGAGGCCACCCGGCAGATCGAGAAGCTCTTCGGGCACTCGCCCGCCGAGGGCCAGACGGACATCACCCTGGCGCTGATGTCCGCGTTCGACTCCATCCGCACCGCGCAGGGCAGGGATCCGTACCTGGCCCGCGCCACCGTGGTGCTCGTCACCGATGGCGAGGACCGGGTGGACATGGAGATCATCCGCCGCACCCGAGCTCCCGTGGACTCGCTCACCATCGCGCTGAGCTTCATCTCGCTCGGCGAGGAGAACATGGACTTGCGCGCCCTGGTGCAGGAGCAGCGCTCCCAGGGTGGCCGCGCCTTCTACCACCACCTCTCCGACGAAGAGATCCAGTGGGCGCGCACCGAGTTCGACGCCCCCTGGCGCACGCTGCTCCCTGCGGAGGCGCCCGACTCGCCGGAGAACCTCGAGGCGCTGTGGCCGCACCTGGAGGCCCTGGAGTCCATGGCCTCCAAGCGCAGTACGGGTACTTCACCGGTGGCGGTCGAGGCCTCCTTTGATGCGCTCTTCCCCGAACAGTCCCAAGCTCAGAGCCGCGAGGCGGTGGGGCAGGACGTGCTCGCGCGGGTGGCGGACATCCTGGACGCCCTGGCCGAGGCCGCCTCGCTGGCTCCCGCGGACCGCCGGCCCACCGAGAGCGTGGTGCTGCTCCAGCACTTGCTGGGTGTCTACCAGCTCACGCCGGCCCGCTACCTCACGGCGCTGGCCGCGGGGAACAAGGCGGTCCAGGACAACCTCGCGCGGGTTCGCCTCCTGTGCCGTCCGTTCAGCTAGGCTCGGGCCAGACATGATCTTCGGCTTCTTTCGCAAGAAGAAGAAGGCACAGACGCCAGCCGATCCGCTGGCGGCCTTCGATCAGCTCATCGAGGATCTGGAGCGCCAGGGGGCCGAGGTCCGCAAGTCCGCGGCCACGCTGCTGGCGCTCAAGGGCGAGCTGACGCGCTCAGTGGATCGCTACACGCGCCGGATGGCGGAGCTGGCCGAGCGCTACCAGGTGGCCGAGTCCCGTGCGGACATCAAGGCCATGCAGGTGCTGCACCGGGACCAGCAGCAGACGGAGACCCTGCTCAAGTCCACCCGGGAGGCCCTGGAGCGCGCGGAGAAGGACTCCCAGCTGCTGCTGGAGGCCGCCAATGAAGTGGGGTCCCGGGTGACGGAGCTTCGCACCGAGCGCCAGAGCGCCTCGGCCCGGCTCGTGGCGGGAAGTCTCGTCAGCGGCGCCATGCGCGAGCAGGTGGAGCGCATCGAGAAGGTGCTCGCCGTGGACGCCGCCCGGGACGAGATCGAGCGGGCCCACCAGCTCGCGGAGATTTATCGAGAAGAGAGAGGGGCAGGGGAGAAGGCCGACTAAAGCCCTGAAACCACAGGGTTTTCAGATTCTTGGCAACTCTTTCTTACCTCTTACGACAATGGGTTTAGCTCTCACACACTTCCCCCGAGCTCCCCATGATCCACAACATCCGCCGTGGCGACACCCTGAGCGCGCTGGCCCAGAAGTACGGCACGAGCGTGTCCGCGCTGGCCAAGGCCAACAACATCCAGAACCCGAACCTGATCATCGCGGGGAAGAAGCTGACGATTCCGGACGGGTTCGATCGCCCCGGCCAGCGTCCCGCCACGGCTCCTCCGGGGATGCCGGGCTCCTCCGCCTCGGGCCGCCCGGGCTCGACCCCCTCGACCACGCAGGCCGGCCCTGTGGCGGGCCCCACTGCCCCGGCCGGCAGCGGCGTGACGGTGGATCAGCTGAAGAAGATCATGCCGAACCTGTCGGACGCGAAGGCGCGCGAGTACCTGCCGCACATCAACAACGCCATGGCCGAGGCGGGCATCACCACCAAGAACCAGAAGGCGGCGTTCCTGGCGCAGCTGGCGCACGAGAGCGGCCAGCTCCGTTACATGGAGGAGATCGCCTCGGGTTCGGCGTACGAGGGCCGCCGCGATCTGGGCAACACGCAGCCGGGCGATGGCACGCGCTTCAAGGGCCGTGGCCCGATCCAGCTGACCGGCCGCAACAACTACCGGGCCGCCGGGCAGGCGCTGGGCATCGACCTGGAGAACAACCCCCGCCGCGCCGCGGATCCGGACGTGGGCTTCCGCACCGCCGCGTGGTTCTGGAAGAGCCGCGGCCTGAACTCCCTGGCCGAGTCCGGCAACTTCCGCGAGGTCACCCGCCGCATCAACGGTGGCTACAACGGCCTGTCGGACCGCCAGCAGTACTACAACCGCGCCCTGAGTGTGCTGTGAGCTGAGCCGGCGAGCCTTCGGGCCGCCGACCCCACAGAGCCGATGTAGTGCGACGAGGACCGTGACCCCCTGGGGCCGCGGTCCTCGTTTCGTTTGGGGGCCTTGGAAATGCCCTCTGTCTACCCCTCGGCCGGAGGCCTACCCGCCCGAGCAGGGGAGGGTGCGGCTCTACGTGCGGCGCGCCGTCTGGTGCAGCTCCAGGACGATGTTGCCGCCCTTGAAGAGCCGCACCGCACCCGAGGTCTGGCTCACCACCAGCGCGATGCTGTGCGTGGTGGAGGTGATCCCCGCCGCCGCTGCGTGCCGCGCCCCGAGCCCCAGCGGAATCTTCACCGCCTCGTCCGCCGCGGACAGGTAGCGGCCTGCGGCCAGCACCACGCCGTCCTCGCGGATCACGAACGCCCCGTCCAGCACCGAGAAGTTCTTGATGGCCTCGCGGATCTTCGGATCCAGCACGTTGCGCTCGGCCTCGGACAAGCCTTGGAACGGGTTGATGGTCAGCTGCCGGCTCTTCTCCAGCACGCTCGTGTGGTCGCCGATCGTGAGGATCGTCCCGATGGGGTGGCCCTCGAAGCCCTCCTGGCCGATCTGCAGCGCCAGCTGGATGAGCGCGTCCACCACCTGCGAGTTGAACTCGTCGCCCAGCTTCACGCCTTCGATGGCCACCCGGTCATCCAGCGAGCCGCCGATCCGCGTCTGCATCAGCGTGTCCGGAGGGCGGCCGACCTTGCCCGTCATGCACAGCACCAGGTCGCCCTCCTTGATTGCTCCCTGAGAGAGCGCTGACACGAGGGCCACCTTCACCCGCTCCGTGCGCGAGTAGTCGTAGGCGGGGATGACGAGCGCCTGCTGCTTGCGGTGGATGTACTCGTGCGCAATCTTCTCGGACGTCACCGCGTAGATGATCTTCTTGCGCGCCGGCCGCCCGCGCAGGTCCTCCGGGGCGATGGGGGTGTCGCAGATGTAGAGGAAATGGCTCACCTCATTCCGGTTCGCCAAGGAGAGGGCCGAGCGCAAGAACTCCCGGTCGAACTTCGAACTTTCGCTCATGGTGCTTCTCCTCTCTCCCGACCCTTACGACACGTGGACACCTTGACACCACGGCCTATGTGAATAAAGCTTTCGGGCCTTTTTTTTAGGGGGACGGGGTCGTTTTCTCGCCCATCGGAGTGAAGGCCGTGAACCAGAAAGATCTCAAGCGGTACAAGAAGATGCTCGAGGACAGCAAGACAGCGCTGCTCGAGAGCGCGAAGAAGACCCTCGTCGAGGAGTCGAGCTTCGATACCGACGACCTCCCGGACGAGATTGATCAGGCCTCTTCCGAGTACGCCCAGTCGATGGTGTTCCGGCTGAGAGACCGGGAGAAGTTCCTCCTCCAGAAGATCGAGAAGGCGCTGCAGCGCATCGAGGACGGCACCTTCGGCATCTGCGAGCGCTGCGAGGAGGACATCTCCCCCAAGCGCTTGGAGGCTCGCCCGGTCACCACGCTCTGCATCCGCTGCAAGGAAGAGCAGGAGAAGAAAGAGCGCTCCTACGGGTGAGCGCAGGGCTCCTGGGGCCGCGTGAGGCATACCGCCGCGCGGCCCCACCTGCTTCAGACCAGCGCCTGGATCTCCACGCGGAGCAGCTGGCGGCCCATGAGGAAGTGGTCGCCGTTGTCCACGAACGTGGGGCCCGTCAGGCGGATGAACGTGCCGTTGGACGAGCCGACGTCCCGCACCGTGAGCTGATCCTTGCGGACCGTGAGGACGGCGTGGCGCCCGGAGACGAAGCCGTCCGTGGGGAACGTGATGTCTCCTTGCTCACGACCCAACAGGTTGTCCCCCTCCTTGAGCGGATAGGCGCCCCCGCGCATGCCGCCTTCGAGCAGCTGGACCAGACGCAGCCGGTAGCCCGCATCCGGCGAGCCCCAGATCTGCGCGCCGCCCGGCCCCACGGTCGCCGCGGGGATGGGCTCGAGCACCAGCCGCTGCCGCCCCAGCCGCAGCTCGCCGCCGGTGGGCAGCTCGCGCTCCTGACGCAGGCGGACGAAGACGCCGTTGGCGCCTCCCACGTCCTCCACCGCCAGCCGGACGCCGGAGAAGAAGAAGCGCGCCTGCTCGGGCATCACGAAGGGATCATCCGGCAGCCGCAGATCCGCTTGGGGAGTCTGGCCGCACACGAGCGTGTCGCGGTTCATGCGGACCACGGACTCGGGGCCACCGTCCGCGCGGACCACCCGGATGGAGACCTGGGGGCGCGGGGCGATCTGAGACACCGCCATCACCAGCGTGCCGGAGCGCATGGGCGCGCCGCAGCTCTGGCAGATGGAGGCGTCGTCAGGGTTCTCGGTGTCGCAGCGAGGGCAGAAGGTTGTAGCCATGATAAGGCTCCCCCCTCATATCAAGGCCTGGGCTGGCTTGCTCGCTCTGCGAGCACCGCTTGATGCCTTGATACAGACCCAAACAACGTGCTGAAGTCCAGATTCCACCCTCACGCTGATTGGAACGGACACACGCCTTGCGCTGCCCCGCCTGTGGCACAGACGCCGGAGAGACCTCCAGGTACTGCCCTTCCTGCGGCTCTACCCTCGTGCGCACGTCGGCGGAGGGTGACGAGTACATCGGCAAGACGCTGGCCAAGAAGTACCGCGTGGAGGCGCTGATCGGCGAGGGTGGCATGGGCAAGGTGTACCGCGCCCGCCAGCTGGCCTTGGACAAGCCGGTGGTCCTCAAGGTGCTGCGCCAGTCGCTGCTCTCGGATGAGCGCACGGTGGCCCGCTTCCAGCGCGAGGCCAAGGCCGCCAGCCGCCTCAACCACCCCAACTCCATCAGCATCCTGGACTTCGGCCAGGCCGAGGACGGCGCGCTCTTCATCGCCATGGAGTTCGTCCCTGGGCAGGATCTGCACCAGGTGCTCAGCCGGGAGTGGCCGCTGCCCGAGTCGCGCGTGGTGCGCATCGTCAGCCAGGTCCTCTCCGCGCTCTCGGACGCGCACGGCGCCGGTGTCATCCACCGGGACCTGAAGCCCGAGAACATCATGTTGGAGCAGCGCCGCAATGATCCGGACTTCGTGAAGGTGCTGGACTTCGGCATCGCGAAGATCACGGACACCAACGGCGACGAGGGCCCCGCGCTCACCCGCGCCGGCTTCGTCTGCGGCACCCCCGAGTACATGTCCCCGGAGCAGGCTCGAGGCGCGCAGCTGGATCACCGCTCGGACCTGTACGCGGTGGGTGTCATCCTCTACCAGCTGACGACGGGGCTGCTGCCCTTCGAGTCCGACTCGGCGGTGGGGTTCGCCACCAAGCACCTCACCGAGGAGCCCCCGCCGCCCACCAAGCGCCGGCCCGAGGCTCGTATCTCCCCGGGCATGGAGCGGCTCATCCTCCGCGTCCTGTCCAAGGACCCGAACGATCGGCCCGCCAACGCCGAGGCCTTCAAGGCCGAGCTGCTCGCGGTGGACCGAGATCGGCGCCGCCTGGAAGCCACTGCTCGCCGGGCTCCTGTCGCTCAGCCGCCCGCCGCGCCCATGGCCGCGCCGGTGCTCGCGCCGCTGCCGCGCCGGGCCACTGGGGGCAGCCACATCGACACGCAGCCGGGCACGGATCCGGGTTGGGGCACCAACGAGCCCACCGTGGAGGCCACGGTCCGCGCCGTCCCGGAGCTGATGCAGACGGTGCAGAACCCGATGCCCATCACCTCCGACAAGACGGAGGCGATCGTCGCGACGATCCCCGAGGAGGAGACGGGGGGCTTCGGCTTCTTCAAGGCGCTCACCATCACCCTGGTGATCGCGGCCTTGGCCATCGGCGGGTACTACTACTACATCAACTACGGCGGTGGTCAGGCTCCTGAGGAGCCCTACGCGCTGCCGGACAACGTGCCCCTGCCTGGGCAGAACAGCGCGACGGGGCCGGACCTGACCAAGCCGCTGTACGAGCAGGAGATCCCCGTCCAGAACCGGAACGCGCAGAAGGCGCGCGAGGCCGAGATCGAGGGCGATCGCCAGTTCGAGCGCGGCTACTTCGGGATGGCGGCCACCGAGTACAAGAAGGCGTTCGGGTTCGATCCCCGGCCGGACCTCTCGCTCAAGCTGGTCGAGGTCTACCTGCAGAACGGGAAGATCGAAGAGGCGCGCAACTGGTGGACGCGCCACCGCAAGGATGCACCTGACACCAAGGCCGCCGATCACATCGAGCAGGCCCTGAAGAGCGCCACGGCCATTCCCCCGCAGCAGCAGTAACGCGGGGAGGGGACGCCTCAGCGGGGCTCCTCAGCCCAGCATCTCGACCTGGAACACGTGGTTGCCAATGCGCACCCGATCTCCGGAGCGCAGCGGGCGCTCGGTGCCCGGCGGAATGCGCAAGTATGTCCCCAGGCCGCCGGAGAGATCCCTCAGCATGGCCCCGGTGGCCGTAGGGCTGAGCTCACAGTGGCGGCCCGCGAGCCCCTCGTCCTGCGGGAAGCTGAAGTCACAGTGGGCCTGGCCAATGGTGAGCAGCGTGGTGGCCGCCACCACGGCGCGGCCCGCCCGTCCACCCACGAGGATCTCCTCCACCACGTAGATGGCCTGGCCGAGCGGCACGGGCGCGCCGTAGATGACGGGCTGCCCAGGCTGCGCGATGGGGATCTCGATGCGGCCGCTGAAGCGGAAAAGCCGCGAGCCGGCGCTGAACAGCGTCCGGGGCACGATGGCCTCCGTACCGGGAATGGTGACGTAGACCCCGGAGGCGCTGCTCTCGTCCCTCACGAAGAGGGCCCCTTCCTTCACCAGGAACGTGGCGTGGAGGGCGGAGACGAACGCATCGTCCTGCAGAAGGATGGCGCCGCGGCTGCGGCCTACCACACAGCCCGTCACCGGCAGCTTGTAGCGCTGGCCCCGGCTGGAGCCCGCCACCACCGTGAGGCCGAACTTCGAGGCCGCTGGAGGAGGGCGCGCGACACCGGGCCCCGCAGGGGCGGGAGCTGCGGTGGGAGGCGTTGCTGCGACCGGAGGAGCGGAGGGGACGGCCCTCGGCGCGGGGGCGGCGTCGGGCACCGGCGGCGGGAGCCTCTCGCCCACAGGCACCGGAGGAGCCCCTCGCGGAGCTGCGCGAGGAGGTGCCTCGCCCAGCTGGGGACGGGAGCCGGAGGTCGGGCTCGCCGGCGCAGGCCGCGCTGTGCCTACGGGCTGCACCCCCGGAACAGGAGGTCCGGGGCGGGTCTGCGGTGCCGGCTCAACGGGGATTCCGGAGGCGGCCGAGGGTGGGGGCGTCCGAGCGGACGGCCGCAGCCCTGGCGGTACTGCCTCTCCCGGGCGAGGGACGGGAGGGCCGCCCTCAGCCCCTCGGGGGAAGCTGGAGACAGGAGCCGTGCGCGGCGCTGGATTCTGTGCGCCGGCGGGGCGCTGCCCGGGGGCCGGGCGAGCAGGCGCGGCCCGGGCTCCCGGAGCCTCGCTCACGGACGCTCCGCACTGTGCACACACCGCCGTACGAGGCGGATTGTGGCCGTCACAGTTCGGGCAGACCACGGCGAGAGCGGACAGCAGGAGCTGTGACATGGGCGGGGAGACTTTATGGGTCCCTAAAACGTCGGGTCAACGAATGCGAACGGTTCTGCGGCCGTCAAGATCCGCAACGGCCTCTCTGAGGAAAACCTAGGACGTTGCCCCCTAGGGTTCCCAAAGTTACGATTGGCTCTGCTTAATGATTCGCCTCAACGACATCCTCCAGCGGGTTGCCTCCTATCATCCGGACCCCGATCTGGACATCATCAAGAAGGCGTACGTCTACTCGGCCAAGGTGCATCAGGGCCAGCTCCGCAAATCCGGGGAGCCCTACCTGATCCATCCGCTCGAGGTGGCCGGCATTCTGGCCGAGCTCAAGCTAGACGAGGCCTCCATCGTCACAGGTCTGCTCCACGACACCATCGAAGACACCCTGGCGACCGCTGAAGAGCTCACCGAGCTGTTCGGCCCCGAGGTCGCTCAGCTGGTGGACGGGGTGACCAAGCTCTCCAAGTTCTCGGCCTCGGCCACGCTCTCCCAGGAGGAGAAGCAGGCGGAGAACTTCCGGAAGATGATCATCGCGATGGCGCAGGACATCCGCGTCATCCTGGTGAAGCTGGCGGACCGCACGCACAACATGCGGACCTTGGACCATATGTCCGAGGAGAAGCAGGCCCGGATCGCCCAGGAGACGCTGGACATCTACGCCCCGCTGGCCAACCGCCTGGGCATCAGCTGGATCAAGATCGAGCTGGAGGACCTGTCCTTCCGCTACGTGAAGCCCCAGGAGTTCTTCGCCCTCCAGGAGAAGCTCAACAAGCGCAAGAAGGAGCGCGAGAAGTACATCGACGAGACCGCCGCCATCATCCGCACCCAGCTGGAGGCGCGCGGGCTCAAGGGCGACGTCAGCGGCCGCTTCAAGCACGTCTACAGCATCTACAAGAAGATCAAGCAGCAGGGCATCGACTTCGATCAGATCCACGACATCATCGCGTTCCGGATCCTGATGCCCACGCTGCCCTCGTGCTACGAGGCGCTGGGCCTGGTGCACCAGCTGTGGAAGCCGGTGCCGGGGCGCTTCAAGGACTTCATCGCGATCCCGAAGCCCAACATGTACCAGTCGCTGCACACCACGGTGATCGGCCCGCTGAGCGAGCGCGTGGAGGTGCAGATCCGCACCCCGGAGATGCACAAGATCGCCGAGGAGGGCATCGCGGCGCACTGGGCCTACAAAGAGGGCAAGGTCCTCATCTCCAAGGACGACGAGAAGTTTGCCTGGCTGCGCCAGCTCATGGAGTGGCAGCAGGACCTCAAGGACCCCAAGGAGTTCCTGGAGACCGTCAAGGTCGACCTCTTCACCGACGAAGTCTTCGTCTTCACGCCCAAGGGAGACGTGAAGAGCCTGCCGCGCGGGGCCACCCCGGTGGACTTCGCGTACTCCATCCACTCGGACGTGGGCGGGCGGTGCGTGGGCGCCAAGGTGAACGGGAAGATCGTCCCGCTGCGCTACAAGCTGAAGAACGGCGACATGGTGGAGGTGCTCACCAGCCCGCAGGCGCACCCGTCCAAGGACTGGCTCACCTTCGTCAAGACGAGCCGCGCCCAGCAGCGCATTCGCAACTTCATCAAGCAGCAGCAGCGCGACAAGAGCCTGCAGCTGGGCCGCGAGCTGGCCGAGCGCGAGTTCAAGCGCTACCAGCTCAACCTCAACAAGCTCACCAAGAACGGCGAGCTGAAGAAGATCGGCGAGGAGCTGGGCTACCGCATCGAGGACGATCTGCTGGTGGCCATCGGCTACGGCAAGGTGACGCCGCAGCAGCTCGTCCAGCGCTTCGTGCCCCAGGACAAGCTGGGCACCGAGGAGCGTCCCGCCCCAGCGGCTTCGCCCTCCAACGGCGATGGCGGCTCCTCCTCCATGCTGCCGGGCCTGTCCAAGGTGACGGACCTGGCCAAGCGGCTGGTGGGACGGCCCACGAAGAGCGGCGTCCAGATTGGCGGCGTGGACGATGTGCTCGTGCGCTTCGGGCGCTGTTGTAATCCCGTGCCAGGAGACCCGATCGTAGGCTTCATCACCCGTGGGCGTGGCGTCACCGTGCACACGGACAATTGCGAGAAGTCGATGGCCACAGATCCCGAGCGGCGCGTGGACGTGTCCTGGGATGTGCGTGGCGACTTCAAGCGGCCCGTGACTCTGCGCGTGCTCACCGCGGATCGGCCGGGCCTCCTGGCCGACATCTCCAACACCTTCTCGAAGAAGGGCGTCAACATCTCCCAGGCCAACTGCCGGGCCACCGGGGATGACCGCGCCGTGAACACCTTCGAGGTGACGATCTCGGACCTCAAGCAGCTCACGGACGTGATGAAGGCCATTGAGCGCATCAGCGGAGTCACCTCCGTCGAGCGCATCTGAGCGCGGCGGCGCGGGGATTCGTGCTAGAGGCTCCCTTGGACCGCGGCCGGCGGACGGCCGCTTCACCCCGAGGTGCCCCTCATGGCGCGCAAAGTCATCCACTCCGACAACGCCCCCCAGGCCATTGGCCCCTACTCGCAGGCCATCCAAGTGGACGCCGGGAAGCTAACCTTCCTCGCCGGGCAGATTCCCCTGGACCCGAAGACGATGGAGATGGTCCAGGGTGACGCGGCCACCCAGGCCGAGCGGGTCATGCAGAACCTGAAGGCCGTGCTCGCCGCCGCCGGGCTCGAGTTCTCCCACGTGGTGCGCTGCACCATCTTCCTCACGGACCTGGGCGACTTCGCCAAGGTGAACGAGGTGTATGGCCGCTACTTCACCGGCTCGCCGCCCGCCCGCGCCACCGTGCAGGTGTCCGCGCTGCCCCGTGGCGCCAAGGTGGAGATCGACGCCATCGCCGTGTCCTGAAGCTCCAGGCCCTGAAAACACGAAGGCCGCCGGACCTCTGTGGGGTCCGACGGCCTTTGTGCTTCAAGGCGAGGTGAGGACTACTTCGAGTCCTTGGCCACCGCGCCGCCCTGGGCCTTCTTCAGCTCCTCGTCAATGACGCGCTTGAAGTTGTCGAAGGGCACCGCGCCCACGACTGTGCGGCCATTGATGAAGAACGTCGGGGTGCCGTTGGCGCCCACGCGCATGCCCTCGGCGGAGTCCGCCTCGATCTGCGCGCTGAACTTGTTGCTGTCCAGGGCGGCCTTGAACTTGCCCATGTCCAGCTTCAGCTCCTCGGCGTACTTCTCGAGCGAGACGCGATCCAGCGCGCGCTGATTGGCGAACAGCTTGTCGTGGTACTCCCAGAACTTGCCCTGCTCGTGGGCGGCCATGGAGGCGGCGGCGGCCGGCTTGGCGTTCGAGTGGAAGGGCAGCGGCTGGTGCTTGAAGGCGATGCGGACCTTGCCCTTGTACTCCTCCTCGACCTGCTTGAGCGTCGGGATGACGCGGCCGCAGAACGGGCACTCGAAGTCCGAGAAGGCCACGATGGTGACCGGGGCGTTCGCGGGGCCCTTCGCCGGGGCCTGTCCCACCTCGATCTTCTGCACCGGGGGCTCGGCCGGCTCGGCCTGGGCCGCCGCGGGAGGAGCCTCGGGCAGGTTGTTCATCAGGTGGGCGTAGAGGTTCTCGATCTTCACGCCGCTGGCCAGCGCCTTGTCCGCGCGGGCGATCTCCTCATCGATGGCGGTCTTGAAGTTCTCGAAGGGCTGCGCGCCCACGAACTGACGGCCGTTGATGAAGAACGTCGGGGTGCCGTTGGCGCCCACCGCGCTGCCGGCGGTGGAGTCCGCCTCGACGGCCGCGCGGAACTTGCCGCTGTCCAGCGCCTGGCGGAACTTGGCCACGTTCAGCCCCAGCTCCTCGGCGTACTTCTCCAGCGAGGGACGGGTCAGCGCCTTCTGGTTGGCGAAGAGCTTGTCGTGCATCTCCCAGAACTTGCCCTGCTCGTGGGCGGCCATGGAGGCCTCGGCGGCGAGCTTCGCGTCCTGGTGGAAGGGCAGCGGCTGGTGACGGAACACCACGCGCACTTCCTTGCCGTACTGCTCCTTGATCTTCGCCAGCGTGGGGGACACGCGGCTGCAGAACGGGCACTGGAAGTCAGACCACTCGACGATGGTGACCTTGGCGTTCTTCGGGCCAAAGGCCGGGGCCTCGGCGGGCACATCGATCTTGCGGTAGGCGGTGGACGGCTGCTGGCGCTCTTGCTGCGGAGGCGCCGCGCGGGTCTGGCCCTTCTCGATGATGGCGGCGTAGACCTGGTTCGGCTTGAGGCCACCCTTCACCAGGGCCTCGGCCTTGGGCAGCTCCTCGCTGATGATGTTCTTGAAGTTCTCGATGGGCTGCGCGCCGGACAGGAAGCGGCCGTTGATGAAGAAGGCCGGCGTGCCGTTGGCGCCGAGCTGGCTGGCCAGCGCCTGATCCCGGTCGATGGCCTGCCCGAACTTCGGGTTGGCCAAGTCCTTCTTCCAGCGCGCCACATCCAGGCCGATCTCGGACGCGTACTTCTCCAGATCCGCGTCCTCAAGCTGCTTGGCGTTGGCGAACATCTTCGCGTGCATTTCCCAGTACTTGCCCTGCTCACCTGCGGACATGGCGGCGAGCGCGGCCGGCTTGGCGCGCGGGTGGAAGGGCAGGGGGTTCTGCTTCATGACGACGCGCAGCTTGTCGCCGTAGTCCTTCTGCAGCTGCTCGACGGTGGCGTTCGCGCGGGAGCAGAACGGGCACTGGTAGTCGGAGAACTCCACGAGGGTGATGAGCGCGTCATCGCTGCCCTTGCGGGGAGAGTCCTCGAGGGGAACCTTGAAGATGGAGGGGTCGGCCGGACGCGAGGGCTTCGCGGCCTGGGCCGCAGCCGAGGGCGCCGCCGCCTGTGCGTTGCTGTCACCACTGCGGCCCGGGCCGGTGGCGGCGCGGCCACCGAAGAAGCCGAGCACCAGGCCCACCAGCAGGGCCACAATCACATTGGCCTTCGAACCAGAAACCGAGGACGCGTGGCTGGAGGCCCCGTGTGCTCCCTTGTTATCGCTTGGATCCATTTTTCCGTTCTGCTCCTTCCGTCTCAGGTCCGTACTGTGCGTGGCGGCCCCGGGCGGGGTAAGGAAGGCGGGCTAGATAACAGAGTGAAATCCGGCCACGCAAGCCGAGCCGCCATGCCTTCGGCAGACTTCCCACCCTTCCTAGAGGCCCGGAAACACGACAGATTTCCGGCAAATTCCCCCAGCGCATGCTCCCTGGGGCGTACGTCAGCGTGAGGCCCATGGAAGCGGCCGTTCGAGTGGATACCTCTGGGGCCGCCTGTCCGGTGCCCATCCTGGAGATCGCCAAGGCGATTCGGAGGGTGCCGGTGGGCACGGTGGTGGAGTTGATCTCCACGGACCGGGGGCTGGAGGCCGATCTGCCTGCCTGG
Source organism: Hyalangium minutum (assembly GCF_000737315.1). Classification (GTDB taxonomy): domain Bacteria; phylum Myxococcota; class Myxococcia; order Myxococcales; family Myxococcaceae; genus Hyalangium; species Hyalangium minutum. The sequence continues at coordinate 85,303 of NZ_JMCB01000009.1, read as the reverse complement.
TGCGAGGCCACCGGACACACGCTCCTGCGCCTGGAGCGGCGCGGGGCGAGCTACGTGGGGTGGGTGCGAAAGGCGGGTGAGGGTCCAGGACACGGCCCGTAGTGACGGGAGCGGCCCGGGAGTTTCAAAGAATTTGCAGGACGCGGTCTTCGAGCCGCTGGCCCCGGGTAACGCCGAGGATCAGGACGCCGGTTTGGAGCAGGTGAGCGACGGTGCGGCTGATGACTTCCTCGGGCTTGTGGGCCTGGCTGTCGAACCGCACGAGCAGCACGCCGGGGGACTCCATTTTGGCGCTGGTGACGCCGGGGAGCTGGGTGAGCTCGGGGGGGATGATGTCGCCGCGGGCGATCTGGACGCGGAACTCCGCGCCCAGGCCGGTGAGCTCGGACATGGTCCCGGCCTTGACGATGGAGCCCTTGTCGATGATGGCGGCTGCGTCGCACAGCTCCTCCAGCTCTTGGAGGTTGTGGCTGGAGACCACCACCGTTTGCTGGCCCTTCATGTCGCGGATGAGCTGGCGCACCTGAGCGGCGATGCGCGGATCGAGGCCTGCGGTGGGCTCATCGAGGAGGACCAGGGGCGGCTTGCCCATGAGCGCCTGCGCCATGGCGGTGCGCTTGGCCATGCCGTGGGAGAGGGCCTCGGTGGGCGTGTACCAGTTCTCGGAGAGGCCGACTTTCTCGAGGGCCTCACGGGCCTCGCGCTCGGGCTGGGGCAAGTGGGAGAGCCGGGCCCAGTAGGTGAGCAGCTCGCCGATCTCCCAGCCCGGCGGGAGGAGGGCGTCCTGAGGGAGCGCGCCGAGCTTGCCCTTGAGGTTTCCAGGGGGCGTGGGCGGGACTCCCAGCACCCTGAGGCTGCCCGAGGTCGGGTGGAGGAACCCGCACATCATCGAGAAGGTGGTCGTCTTGCCGGCGCCGTTGGGACCGATGAGGCCATACACCTGCCCCAGCGGGATGGAGAGGGAGATGGCGTTGACGGCCACCTTGGGGCCGAAGCGCTTGGTGACCTGGGACAGTTCGATGGCCAGCTCGCTCACAGATCCCTCGAACGCAGGACGCCATAGGCGCCGCCCAGGAAGAGCAGGGTGAAGGAGAGATAGATGAGGCCGCTGCGGCCCATGTCCGCCAGGTCCTGACTGAACAGGCCCGTGGAGTAGTACGACGGCGTCAGGAAGCGGAGGTAGCCGAGGATGGATCTGCCCTCGTAGTAGCGGCCCGCGAGCTCCATCAGCAGGAAGGCGAAGACGAGGCAGAAGTTGAAGACGAGGCTCAGTCCCGAGGCGCGGAACAGGCTCGAGCAGAGCGTGGTGAGGGCCACGTAGGACAGCGAGAACACGAGGGTGGCCAGCCACACCTTCACGAGGTTCAGCGCCATGGCCATGAGGGTGAGGTTCGGGAAGGCGTAGCGGGCGTAGAGGATGATGCCCACGTCGATGATGAGCACCAGCCCGACCAGCAGGGTGGTCTGCACCAGGAATTTGCCGAGCAGCAGCGAGGACAGGCGTGCGCGCAGGGTGACGTAGCGGATGGAGCGCGTGCCCACCTCTCCGCTGATCTGATCGAAGCCCATGAGCGTGACGTAGATGGGCAGGAAGAAGAGGTTGACCTTGAAGACGTTCTCGATGACTCCCGGGAGCTGTTCGAGGTCAGGCGTGGCGCCGGGTTGCACGCGGCTGCCGCCACTCAGGAGGGTGACGAACAGCAGCACGGCCAGACAGGCCATGGCGTAGAGCCCGAGAAGCACCAGTGTGCGAGCGCTGCGGATGGCCCGGAGGGTCTCCGCGCTCCAGATCACCGCGATTTCTTTGAGTCCGTCCAAGGTATGGGCACCCTAGTCAAATCCTCGGGCGGGCGGCCAGTTTCCGCGCTTGGGCCTTTGGAGTCTCCCGCGCGAGACAGGGCGTCTCCGAGCGTGGACGGTGGACGCTCTTGGCGCGCTCGGAGAGCAGGATGGCCTGGGAGTTGCTGGAGCGCCCGGCAGTATGGCGGGTCCCCACGATCGATTCTTTCGCTACCTCTTCAACCCTCCGGTCCGGGCCGAGGCTTTGCTGCGCCATAACCTGCCCGAGCCCTTCACGGCTCAGGTGGACTGGGCGTCGCTGAGGCGGGAGTCCGGCACGCTGGTGGAGGGAAATCGGGAGACGCGCCAAGATCTGCTCTTCTCTGCCCGCCTGCTTCATGCGGGCGAACACGAGCCGCCTCACTTCTTCCTCATCGAGCACCAGTCCTCGGTGGAGCGGTGGATGGCGGTGCGGCTGCATGACTATGGCTGGCGTCTCATCACGCATTGGCGCGAGGTACACCCTCACAGCCGCTGGATTCCGGGAGTCTCCGCTTTGGTGGTGTATCCCCGGTGGGGTCGCAAGTGGTCGGCTCCTCTGAGGTTGGAGGACCATTACAACGTGCGGGTCTGGGCCGCCGGTCCGGTGCAAAGCCGTGGGTGGAACTTCTTGCGGTCCGAGTACCGGGTGGACGACCTGTCCACGCAGAGCGAGCAGGCGGTGCGAGCACGTCCGGGGCCACCTCTGGTGGCACTGGGATTGTTGGTGCTCAGCTATGCGGGCACCGAGCAGCTCGCGCAGAGGCTGCCGCACTGGACCGATTTATTCGCCCAAGTGCATGCCTCCGCCCATGGCCCACAGGAGGTGTACCGGGTTGTCCGGTATCTGCACCATCTGGGGGACGTGCGGGTGCTGGACGTCCTGGAGCGCGTGTTACAATCCATCATGGAGTCGGAGAGGGCAGAGGCCATCATGAAGACTGCGGCAGAGGTGCTCAGAGAGCAGGGGCACCAGAAGGGGCTCATAGAAGGAGAGGCCCGGGGGCTCGCGAAGGGGCGGGCCAGTGGGATGGCAGGGGCCGTCCTGAGGTTGCTCGCAGCCAAGGGAGTGCTTGTGGATGATCGTTCCCGCCAGCGCATCGAAGCTTGTATGGATGTCGCAACCTTGGAGCACTGGCTGGACCGAGCCTTGAACGCCACTCGCGTTTCCGAGGTGCTGGACGACCCCGCGCAGTAGCGGATTCGCACTCCCAGAGCAGCCGAGGAAGCAGACGTGGACAGGCGTTCCCAGAGATCTAGGATCAGCCCCGTCACATGCCGCACTCCCGCCACCTCCTCTCAGCAATGATCCTGCCCCTCGCCCTGCTGCTCGGGGCCATGGGGTATGCCATGGGTGATGCCGAGTCTTCGGCAACCACTGCCTCCGCCACTCCAGAGGTGGGAACCCCAGATGCAGGGACTCCGGACGCAGGGACCGAAGCTCCCGACGCGGGTCCTGTGGAACTCGGCTTGGCGCCGCCGATGCCGGTGCCGGCTCGAAAGGATTCGCCGCCGTTCTCCCGGCTGCACACGCTGTCCCGTAAAGAGGACCTGTTGGGGCGTGCCAAGCTCCGGCGTGATGGGCGGCTCGTGGTGTCAGGCCCTCAGGGAGAGGTGCCCCTCACGATCGATTCGACGCTCCAGGACCAGCTCACCCGCATCATGAAGGACTACCAGGTCCCTTATGGCGCGGCCGTGGTGCTCGAGCCTTCCACCGGCCGCGTGCTGGCGCTCGCGGAGCACTCGCAGGCCCAGCCGGACATGCGCGGACTCACCACGCGCGCGGTGTTCCCTGCCGCCAGCATCTTCAAGATCGTCACTGGCAGCGCGTTGCTCGAGGCGGGCGTGTCTCCCTTCGAGGAGGCGTGCTTCCACGGGGGCAAGCGGCGGATCTCCGAGCGGCTCCTGGAAGACAGTGAGCGCGATGGCGCCTGCTACTCGCTGGCTGATGCCATGGGCAAGAGCGCCAACGTCATCTTCGCCAAGATGACCAAGAAGTACCTGGCCGCCGATGCCCTGCGGCGCATGGCCGCGCGCCTGCGCTTCAACCGCCCCATTTCGTTCCCCATCCCCACGGATATCTCGCTCGCCTCGATCCCCGATGAGGAGTTCGGCCTGGCCGAGGCTGGAGCAGGCTTCGGGGATGTGTACCTGTCCCCCCTGCATGGTGCAGCGCTCGCAGCCGCCTCGGCCACCGGGGTCTGGCGCGATCCCGTGATCTTCGAGCCACCCTCCGATGCGCCTCCGCCTCCCGCCGAGCAGGTGTTGTCTCCCGAGGTGCAGCGCAATCTGGCCGGCATGCTCGAGCAGACCGTGACGAACGGCACTGCCCGGCGCATCTTCCGGGAGCGGGCGTTCCGCGTCGAGGGTGCCGTGGGCAAGACGGGCACGCTCGCGGACAAGAATCCCTTCCGGGACTACTCGTGGTTCGTCGGCTTCGCCCCCAAGGACCATCCGCGCGTGGCCGTGGCCGCCGTCATCGTCAATGATCCGCTCTGGCGCATCCGCGCCACGTGGCTCGGGCGCGAGGCCATGCGTCTGGCGCTGGACCGCCTCCCCAAGCCGCCCAAGACGGCGCCAGAGAAGGAAGACTCGAGTGCTCCAGCGCCTGCCGTAGCAGGCAATACCGTCTCGTCGCCCGACTCCGCTTCTGTCACCACCCCGGATGCCGCGGCGGAGGCCAAGCCCGGAGAGCCTATGGAGGATGCTGAAGGGGAGGAGGGCACGGTCGAAGAGCTGAAGGCCTCCGAAGGCTTCGCGACGCCGCCTCCTCCTTGAAGCCTGGGCTCAGCGCGGCGTCAGCTTCACGAAGCCGTGGGCCACGAACTCCTGGAAGTACTTCAGCGCCTCCAGCTCGTGCAGCGGTGACACGCGGACAATGGCCGCCACGTCCCGCTTGCCGTCAATGCGCGACAGCAGATAGCGCTCCGGGGCAGCCAGCTGCATCGTCTTCACCTGGGCCTGAGGCACCAGCAGCGACGGGACCTGGGGCGGCTCCATCAGTTGCCGCCGCAGCGACTCCAGCAGCGCCTGCTCCGTCTGCCGGAGCAACTCTGCCGTCTCCGCCGAGGGCGCCATCTCGTGCGCCCGGCGCGCCAGCACCTCGGCGTCCCGGTGGTTCTGTCCCTCCAGGAACACGCGTGCCACCTGGAGCACCTCGTCCACCGACGACTCCGACCCGATCACCTGCGGCGTCTCCGCCGGCTTCTCCGTGGGTGGGGGCGTCGTGCTCTCGCGCACCTTCACCGCGTCCTGCCGGTAGAGCGCGTACAGCCGCTGGTACAGGTAGAAGTCCGTGGCGTGCAGCGCCAGCGCCAGCTCGTCGATGGTCAGCCCGTCCTTGATCAGCTGCACCAGCCGCTCGTCCATGCTGCCCGGTTGACGGGGCTCGGCCAGCTTCTTCTCATCCACCGTCAGCCGCGCCTGCCCCGTCGGGAACGCCGAGCGCATCGCCTGCCACGCCGTCTCCCGGAACTCGCCCTCGCGGTGGATGTCCAGCAGATCCACCCGCACATCCAGCCCGTCCAGCGGGTTGGCGATGTCCACAATCTCGAATTGGAACTCGCCCTCGGGCCACTGGAAGGCGTCCAGCAGCATCTCCCGGAACTTCAGGCTGAGCATGCTCAGCACCGTCGCCTCGGGGACGATCGCCTTCATCACCAGGATCTTCCCCAGCCGGTAGTCCGTCTCGCGCTGGGCCTCGAAGGCCCGGCTGAGCTGGTCCTCCGTCAGGTGCCCCATGTTTATCAGGAACTGGCCCAGGTACTCGCGGGGCTGGTTGGAACTGGCGCTGACGACCGAGCCCTCGCTCAACGTCAGGTCCTTGAACACACCCGCCCGTTGAACCAACAGCTTGCCGGAAAGCCGACGGTTGCCCAGGTACTGGACGACGTCCTTGAGGGGCATCGTCGTGAAATCGCCTGACAGGCCCTGCATCGTTGCGCATCCTGCATCGCCATGAAGGTGGATATCTACTCGAAACCCTCTTGCTCCCTCTGCGACGAGGCGATTGACGTCGTAGAGCGTGTGCGTGCCCGTATCCCCTTCGAGCTACGGATCATCAGCATCCTGGAGGATCCAGCGGCGATGATGGCGTGGCGCTACGACATCCCGGTGGTCGTCATGGATGGCGAGCCAGCCTTCAAGCACCGGGTGGACGAGGCTGCCTTCGAGGCCCGGCTCCGGCGTGGGTAGCGTGGCACACGGGTTGCTCTGTTCCGCGCCCAGGATGGGGAACGGAATACCCTTCCCTTGGAAGTTCAAGGGGATGGGCAGGGTGGAGCCGGGGGAAGGGCTGTAATTCTGGGTGGGATGGCGAGGGACGGCGTGAGTAAGAAAGTTCTGGGCGGGGACAGGAGGATGGAGCGGTGGCGCTAAAGCGCAAGCACGTCCGGAGGGCAGGGATCCAGCCAACCGTACTCCTTGTGGAGCCACGGGCGGAGGATCTGGAGCGGACGCGTGCCCTGCTGACGGAGGAGGGGTTCCGGGTCGTGCCGCTGACGCGGTTCGACGCGGCGGCTCCGCTCTTCGAGGTGATCCGGCCGGATGCCGTGGTGCTGGCCGCGCAGCCGCCGGACTATGCGGCGGTGGCCACGGTGCGCCGGCTGCGTCAGATTGGCGGGAGCACGGTGCCGCTCCTCTATCTGGTGGATCCGCACGATCTGGAGGCCTGGCGCTTCTGTGTGGAGAAGGGGCAGTGCGTGGACCTGGTGCCGCGCACGAGCACGGGAGCGGAGCTGGCGCTCAAGCTGCACGCGCAGCTGCGGCTGAGGGACGCGGTGTTGCGCGCCGCCGAAGGAGCGGATGCAGGCACGGCGCTGGTGCTGCACGATCCCCTCACGGGGCTCTACAACAAGCCCTTCCTGCTGGCGCTGATCGGCTTGGAGCTGCGGCGGGCGGAGCGCTACGGCGGAGTCTTCTCCGTGGTGGCGTGCTCACCTCAGAGCCTGAGGGCCTTCCGCAAGCAGTATGGGCCGGCCATCGAGGAGCGGCTGTTGGTGTACACGGCGGTGATCCTGGGACAGACGGTGCGCGAGTCGGATGTGGTGGCGCGCGTGTCGGATGATGAGTTTGCGATGCTGCTGCCAGGGACGGCGGCAGAGGCGCTGCCGACGGTGTTGTCGCGCATCAACGCGCGCTTCGAGCTGGCGCGCTTCCAGGTGGAGGGAAAGGCCCTGCGTACGTCGCTCAACCTGGGCGCGGTGTGCTTCCCGGATACATTGGGAGTGCCCACGCAGTTGCTGAGCGGGGCCATTCAAGAGATGCGCCGGGCCCGGGGGGCTCCGGCGGCGAGCAGACAAGAGTCGGGCGTTGGGGTGAGGCGAGAAGAGGGTGGCCTCGAGCTAGAGGCGGTCACACTTTCTTCGTAAGGGCGAGGGAGACGCGGGGATGGATCGGATCGCGGTGCTGGTGGTGGACGACGAGGAGTCGGTGCGCACGTTCCTGGCCGAGTTGCTGGGGAACGCGGGGTACCAGGTGCGCTGTGCCTCGAGCGGGGCGCAGGCGCTGGAGATGCTTCAGGGAGGCTCATTCGACGCAGTGCTGCTGGACGTGGTGATGCCGGAGATGAGCGGTCTGGAGGTGCTGCGGCACTACCGGGGCTCGGGAGGCGCGGCGCCCGTCATCGTCCTGTCGGCCCTGGCGGGCGCGGATGATGCGGTGCGGGCCATGAAGATGGGCGCCAGTGACTATCTCTCGAAGCCGTTCGGCAATGACGAGCTCGAGGATGTGCTGGCCCGTGCGCTGGGGACACGGGCTCCGGCCCGTCAGGCCGCGGCGCCCGCTCCGGTCCGGCCGGCCGTGGCCGAAGCGGTGGAGAACCCGAACGAGGCGCGGGTGCTGATCTCCACCTCGCCGGCGATGCGGCGGGCCCGCGCGCTGGTGGAGCGGATCGCCGATACGGACGTGCCGGTGTTGCTGCTCGGCGAGTCCGGTACGGGCAAGGAGGTGATTGCCCGGGAGATCCACGCGCGCAGCCAGCGGCGCAACAAGCCGTTCATCAAGGTGAACTGCGCGGCGCTGCCGGGTGAGCTGCTGGAGAGCGAGCTGTTCGGCCACGAGCGCGGCGCCTTCACGGGCGCCACGGCCGAGAAGCCCGGCAAGTTCGAGCTGGCGGACCAGGGCACCATCTTCCTGGACGAGATCGGCGAGATGGCGATCCGCCTTCAGGCCAAGCTGCTCCAGGTGCTGCAGGACGAGGAGTTCTTCCGGGTGGGCGGCAAGAAGAGCGTCCGGGTGGACAGCCGCGTGGTGGTGGCCACCAACCGCGATCTGGAGAAGGAGATCGCGCTGGGCAACTTCCGCGAGGACCTCTACTACCGTCTCAATGTGGTGGCCATTCGCCTGCCGGCGCTGCGCGAGCGCATGGAGGATGTGGTGCCGCTGACGGACCACTTCCTCAAGAAGTACGGCAAGCACTACATCCACGGTGTGTCGGAGCTGCCCGGCGAGGTGCTGCGAGCCTTCACCGAGTACGACTGGCCGGGCAACGTGCGCGAGCTGGAGAACATGGTGCGCCGGCTGTGCGTGCTGAAGGATCCCACGCTGGTGCTCGACGAGCTGCGCGCGGGCCGGGCGCCCGCGAGCGCTCCGTCGCTGCCGACCTCGTACGCGGGGGGCGATGATGGGGCTCCGCCGCCGCCCACGCGGACGCCGGAGCCGGAGCCGGTGCGTCCTCCGCCGACGGCTTCCGTGCAGGTGCTGGAGATGCCGGCTCGGGGTGGGGCGCCGGTGCCGCCCACTGTTACAGAGGTGCCGGCCAACCACATGGCGCCGCGCTACAGCAACCCGTTCGATATTCCGCAGCCGCCGCCTCCTCCTCCGAGCATGCCGGTGGCGGAGATGTCGCTGAAGGACATTGGAAAGCGGGCGGCGATGCTGGCCGAGCGCGAGGCCATCCTGGCGATGCTTCAACGCACCGCGTGGAACAAGCGCAAGGCCGCGGGCAAGCTGCGCATCAGCTACAAGGCGCTGCTCTACAAGATCAAGGAGTGCGGCATCATCGACCCGCGCGCCAGCGCGGAGTTCTGACGCGGATCTGGTATGGCGAGGGGCATGGCACCGCCCCTCGGCTGGCCAGCCTGCATGAGTCGCTCCGGGGAGCCCGGGCCGTGAGCAATGCTTGGCTCAAGGCGCTGGAATGGGTTCCCCGGTATGCGGACTTTTCCCACCGGTTTTGCAGCGGTCCTCGAGGCCGAGGGTATTCGATAGCCTACGTGCGCATGGGGCGACTCATTAGCCGGACTTCCGACACTGGGGCAGGGCTGCGCGGTGCCACCTTTTCAGAGGGGCCTCGTGTTTGTCAGGCTCTAGGTTCGGCCGTGATGCTCGCGGCCGGAGCTCGAGAGGTCCACGGATGTCACACAAGCTGCTCGCGGCGTTCAACGAGGGCGTGAACCGTTCCACGGCGGGGGAGCATGCCTCCGCCATTCAGGCCTTCGACAAGGTGCTGAGCGAGGATCCGCGGCACACGCCGGCGCTGAGTGCCAAGGGCTTCTCGCTCACGCGGCTGGGACGTCCGGCGGAGGCACTGCGCTGCTTCGAGCGCGCCATCGAGCTGGACCCGTCCACCGCGGACAACTACCGCAACGCCGCGCTCTGCCAGCTCGAGCTGGATGAGCCCGAGGCCGCTTCCTCGTTGCTGGATCGCGCCTTCCAGCTCAACACGGAGCAGTCGTACCGGGAGGCGGCTGCGGTGGAGATTTTCGGCTTGGGGCAGGCGCTGCTGTCGAAAGGGGGGCGGCGGACGGACAAGGCGCGGTACCGGCATGCGCGCCACATGTTCGAGCTCGCGCTGGAGTACCACCCGTCGTTCATCGACGCGGCGAGGGCCCTGGCGGATGCGTGGGCGCACCTCGGAGATAACGAGCGGAGCAGCCACTACATGCACCTGGCGGCCCGCCTGCGTCCCGCGGGGTGAGGGGCTGCCTCACTTGAAGCTCGAGGAGGCTTTGCATTCCCGGCTCTTCGCCACCGCCTTGCATTCGGCCGGAATGGGCTTGCCCGTGACAGCATCCACGGCTTCCAGTGTGTGCCAACCCTCGTAGGTTTCGATCCAGCCATCCTTGCCGAGTGGATGACCATCCAGCTTGAGCACCTTCATTCCAGGATTGGCCCATACCTGCACGCGGCTCTTCTTGAACGCGAAGGAGACCTTCCGGCTCTCTCCCTCCTTGATCTGAATCACCTGCACTTTGTTGAAGCGATGTCCGTCGTGCGTGCCGATGACCTCGATGGACTTCTTGCCGGGAGGCACTGGTCGATCAAAAGGGGTCATGCCCCGTTCCTTCTCATTGATCCACAGTTCTCCCTCGGGATTGGACACCACCTTCAGGCGGCTCGTGTTGGCCGTCGGGGATTCAGGGGAGGGCGGTTCACCGGTGGGGACTGCGGGAATCACGGCCTGAGGCGCTTTGGTTGGCTGCTGGCCTGTGGAGTCATTCTGACGGAGGGCCTCGGGAGGTGGGGTGGCAGCGGGAACGGCGGGGGCCTGATGGGCATCCGCCGCAGGCGCCTCCGCCTGTGCGGCATCAGGGGCCGGTTCATGTGAGAAGAGCGAGAAGAGCACTGCCGCGAGGAGGAGCACCCCTGCGGTAAGCCCGACGGCTTTGGGCCAGCGAGGCCGCGTGACGAGCCGGGCCAGTTCCGCGTCGTCCTCCTCGTCACCGGGAGACATCGACTGGGTGATGATCGTGTCCTGCCGACGGGCTGAGGACTCTTCTGTCGTTGGCGCCCGGAGGGGCCGGGTGGCTGGCTTCGCCATGGACTCGGTGGGCGAGGCCAGCACAGGAAGTTCTCGTGAATTGCGGCGGGTCGGTGGGGGCTCCACCGCGGCCATGGCCTTCACCCATTCGGCGATCTGAAGGGCTCCCACGGGCTCGCCGCACTCGAAGAGGAAGCGCTCGAGGTCCGCCTGCATCTGCCGGCAGGTGGCATAGCGCTCGTCCCGATTCTTGTGCATTGCCTTTTCAAGCACTTGCACGAGCCGTGTGGGCACGCCCTCGCGCAGCGATCGGAGATCCGTCGGGAGGCCGTGGATGATGAGCTGCGCGAGCAGGACATCCGTCTCCGCCACAAAGGGCCTGCGGCCCGCGATCAGCTCGTAGAGCACCACCCCGAGCGCGTAGATGTCCGAGCGCAGGTCGATGGGCGACGCCATGAGGTACTCGGGCGGCATATAGGGCAGCTTGCCTTTGATGATGCCGCTTTGCGTCTGCGAGCCCACCGTGGCGGCCTTGGCAATGCCGAAGTCCACCACCTTCACACCCCCCGTGAGCGACACGAGGATGTTGTCGGTGCTGATGTCCCGGTGGATGAACTTCATGGGCTGACCGCTGTCGGGATCCACCAACTCGTGGGCGTAGGCGAGTCCTTCGCAGGCCAGAGAGACAATGCGGGCAATGAGAGGGAAAGGGAGGGGCTTGCCCTGCTGGAGGGTTCTCTTCAAGAGAACCTTCAGGTTGAGCCCCTCCACGTACTCCATGGCAATGAAGTACGAGTCTTCTTGCTCTCCGAAGTCGAAGATCTGGACGACATTGCCGTGGTTGAGGCGGGCCGCCAGCTTCGCCTCGGCGAGGAACATCTCGACGAATTGAGGGTCCTCGGCCAGGTGGGGAAGGATGCGTTTGACCACGAGCTCCTTCTCGAAGCCCATGGGACCTGCGGCCTTGGCCAGAAAGACTTCAGCCATGCCTCCGGTGGCCAGCCTGCGAACGAGCCGGTACTTGCCCAACTGCTGCTCCAAAGGCTCCCCTCCTGCGGTGTCCTGGCAGTCATTGATCCAGGGGTCGGCAGGCCGAGTCGTAGCAATCTACAATGGAAGCCGCAACATTCCACTCAGTGGGCGGGGTTGACAGGGAAAGCGTGATGTCAGGGTTAAGGAAAGAATTGCTAGTCCGCGACGTGGTAGCTGCCCAGCACCCGGAACGAGCGGCAGAGGCGTGAGGCCTCCTCGAGCGCCTCGCTCACACGGGGTTCCTCGAGCGCTCCTTCAAAGTCCAGGCAGAAGACGTACTCCCACGGGCGGCGCTGGGGACGGCTCTCCAGCCGGATGAGGTTGAGCCCATGCCGGGCAAACACGCCCAGCACCGTGTGGAGCGATCCCGGCGTGTTCTCCACCGTGAGCGCCAGCGCCGTCTTCCTCTGAGACCCCTTGAGAACCGGGACAGCGCTCAGCGCAACGAACCGGGTGCGGTTGTCCGGGGCGTCCTCGATGTTCTCCCGGAGGATGGTCAGGCCGTAGAGGGTCGCCGCTGTCCGGCTGGCGATCGCAGCCGTACGCGGGGGCTTCAGCTCCGCCACGCGCCGAGCCGCGCCCGCCGTGTCACCCTCCGGCACCGGAGTAAGGCGGTGCTGCCGCAGGAAGCCCGCGCACTGGGCCAGTGCCTGCGGATGGGAGAGGACACGCTCCAGTTCTTCGAGCGTTATGCCCTCCGGCGCCACCAAACAGTGGCGGATGCGGAGCGACAGCTCTCCCGTGATGGGCAGGGAGAACTCCAGCAGCAGGTCCACGTTCTCGGAGACAGGGCCTGCCAGGCAGTTCTCCACCGGCACCACGCCTCCATCCACCTGCGCCGAGGCCACCCGCTCGAACACGGCGCGGAAGTTGGGGCAGGGCACCGCCTCTACGTTGGGGCCGAAGAGGGCCCGCGTGGCCTCCTCACTGTAGGCGCCACGCTCTCCCTGGAACGCGATTCGAGAGTTACCCATTGCTCTTCTCCGCCACAACGTAGGTCCCCAGCATCTGCATGGACGTCGTCAGCGGCTGGAGATCCCCAATCGCCGCCATGAGCGGCGCCGAGGCCGCGTGTCCCTCCAGGTCCAGGAAGAAGCGGTATCGCCACGGCTCGCCCGGAATGGGCCGGGACTCCAGCTTGGCCAGGTTGACCCCGCGCTGCGCCAGCGCCGTCAGCACCTGCCCGAGCGTCCCCGGCCGGTGCTCCAGCACCACCGTCAGCGTCGTCTTGCACGCCATATCCGGCGGGACCGGGGTGGCCTCGCGCGCCAGCTCCACGAAGCGCGTGTAGTCACCCGAGGCGGGCTGGATGTCTCGCACCAGCACCTGCAGCCCGAAGCGCTGTGCCGCGGACTCGCTGGCGATGGCCGCCACCGTGGGATCGTTGCGCTCGTGCACCTTGAGTGCCGCCCCACTGGTGTCGAACTCAGGAAGCGGGCGGATCCACGGCACCTTGCGCAGGAAGTCCGAGCACTGCGCCAGGGCCTGCGGGTGAGACAGCACGATGCGCAGATCCTCCAGCTTCGCCCCAGGCAGCGCAAGCAGCCGGTGCGCCACCTGGCTCAGCTGCTCACCGATGATGGTGACACCGCCCTCGGCGAGCAGATCGTATGTCTCGTTCACGCTGCCCGCAGACGTGTTCTCGATGGGGAGCAGGGCCAGATCGAGCTCGCCGCGGCGCAGGGCGTCGAGCACCTCGCGGCCCGATTCGAAGCCGCTGAGCAGCACGCCACCAGAGCGGCCCGCGTAGCGCTGGCGCGCGGCGAGGTGGCTGTAGGAGCCCTCGATGCCCGGATAGCCCACGCGCAGGGGCGTGGTGTCCTGCCGCTGGATCAGCGACTGCTGCCGCGCCACGGACATGTCCATGATGAGCCGGTAGATGCGCTCGATCTCATGGGGATCCAGGGCATGCCGGGTCGCCGCCTCCCGGACCTTGCGCAACACCATGTCCTCGCGGCGCGGATCGCGCAGCGGGGCCGCCGCCGCCAGCTTGGTCCGGGCAATGTCGTCCGCCAGATCCATCCGCCGCCGCAGCGCGTCCAGGATCTCCGCGTCGATGCGCTCGATAGAGATGCGGAGAGTCTCGAGGTCCGAAGGGTCCGCCATGGGGCCAATATAGTGACCCCGTGCGCCGCCCGGGGGATCCTTCGGCCTGGAAGACGGCTCGGACAAACTGGAGTATTTCCAGGGACTTGAAGAATCGAAAATGGGCGGTATGCCGTTCCCGAGCCTCGTGCGTCCTCCTTTTCTGAAAGCGGCTCGGGAGGAAAGGGTTGAGGGTTACCGCCACCATGGACGAGACGTCAATCGAGCTCCGCGCCAGCGCCGCGCTCGACTTCGACGCCCTCGTGGCGGGTGAGCAGGCCGCGCTGCTCCGGCTCGCCCGGCGGCTCGTCTGGGATGCGGAGGAGGCACGGGATCTCGTCCAGGCTGCGCTCGCGGATGCGTATGAGAAGCGCCGCTTGCTGAGGGATCCCCAGGCGGGCCCAGCCTGGCTGAGGCGCATCCTCGTCTCGCGGGCCATGGGGCTGCTGCGCCGCAAGCGCGTGTGGAATGTGCTGCGCGAGGTGCTCGATCTGGGGCCCGCACCCCAGCCCTCGCCCGAGGAGTCTTTCGAAGGTGTCGAGCGCTGGCAGGCCTTTGGCCGCGCCCTGAGGAACCTCCCCACCCAACAGGCTACGGCCTTCACCCTCCGCTACCTGGAGGGCCTGGACCTCGACGGCATCGCCGAGGCCATGGGCATCGAACGAGGAACGGTCCGCATCCACCTCTACCGTGCGCTGCAGAAGCTCAAGGCCGCGGATGCGCTGATCGTGAAAGGAGACACGCCATGAGCTGCGACGGTGTGGCTGCGGCGATCTTGGACGATGGGCTGCCACGCCCCGAGGGCTTCCAGGCCCACCTGGACCAGTGCCCTCGGTGCCGCGAGCTTTCCCGGCTGCAGGCCTCGGCTTCGTCGCTGCGGATGCCAGCGCCGCCACCGCTGCAGCCGCTCTCCCCTCAGTCCATCCAGGGCGAGGTGCGCCGCCGCCAGCATCGACGCCGGGCGGTCGCGGGCACAGCCGTGGCCGGAGCCCTGGCGGCCCTGGTCTTCGCTGTCTCGCCTCGGGAGGTTCCGGTCGCACCCATGAAGGAGTCGCCCGTCGAGACGGTGCTCACGCTGCCCGCGCTCGATCTGCTGGCCGAGGAGATCGCGAGCTACACGCAGCGCGACCCCACCTTCGATGACGAGATCTACAAACCCTTCGGAATGCTCGCGCTCTGGGTCCGCCCCCCGGCGTCCACGGCGCTGAGCGACCGGTCCTTCCAGCGGGCAATCGCCCCGCTTCACCCTTCACCGACTCAGGAGCTTGCACGATGAGCCTCAAACCCATGTGGACCCTTGGACTCGCGGTGGCGCTGTTCGCTGCCCCCGCGCTGGCCCAGCAGCAGGATGTCGTCATCGAGCGGGGCACCGGACAAGGTCTGCCTCCGCCTCCGCCGCTTCCTCCTCCTCCTCCCGCGCCGCCCATGATGGTGGCCCTGCCACCGTCGGCCAATGGCATCCCTCCGCAAGTGGCGGAGAAGCTTGGGCTGTCGAAGGAGCTCGTGCAGAAGGTGCAGGACCTGACCTTCGACGCGAACGAGCAGCTCATCTCCCTGGAGGCGGACATGAAGCGGGCCCAGCTCGCGCTGGACAAGCTGCTGCGCTCGCCGAACCCGGCCGACAGTGCCGTCATGCAGCAGGTGGAGGTGGTGGGGCGCGCGGAGCTGGCGGTGCGCAAGAACCGGATCGGGTTGATGCTCCAGATCAAGCGGCTGCTGGGGCCCGACACCTGGCAGAAGCTCGAGGCCGAGATGGGCGACATGCGGCGCGAGATCCGCATCATGCGCCACGGCCCCCTCGACGAGCAGGGCCCGCGTCCCCCCGAGCCGCGCAGGTAGCCCGGCTATTTCTTGGGCAGGGCCGTCTTCCCCAGCTTGAGGATGGCCTTGAAGTGCTCGGCGGAGACGGGCACCACGCTGATCCGGCTCTTGGTGATGAGCTGCAGATCCTTGAACGCGGGTGTCTTCTTGAAGGTCGCCAGGGTGACAGGCTCCTTGAGGGCCACCACGGGGGCGACCTCGACCGAGGCCCAGTCCTCACCCGGCGCGGTGGGGTCCGGTCCGGCCGCAGTGAGCACCTGGGCCACGGCGACCACGGCCTTGCCCTCGTTCGAGTGGTAGTAGAGGCACAGGTCCCCTGGCTTCATGGCCCGGAGGTTGTTGCGAGCCTCGTAGTTCCGGATGCCCGTCCAGTCCGTCTTCCCGTCCTTCTCGAGCTGGGTGTACGGGTAGACGGAGGGCTCACTCTTGATCAGCCAGTACTGGGTCTTCGCCATGGTGGCGCACTCTACCCAGACGGTAGGGAGACGCGAGCACTCCTTCACACCTCAGGAACGCCTCAGGCGGCCGGGGTGCGCGCGGCGATCTCGCCGTCCACGGGCGCGTCCTCGATGCCCAGGCGGCGCTCCAGGGTCTGCTCCAGGTAGAGCACCTGATCCTTCTCGGTGAGGCCGCTGAGCAGCTTCACCTTCCGGCCCTCGCGATCCAGGGCGATCAGATCATAGGTGAAGGTGGTGTGGCCCTTGTTCGTCCGGAAAATCTCTTCACCGTAGAGCTGCGTGAACTGCCGGCCCGGCTCGCTCCGGTTGCCCCGCCAGGGTAGGGGGCCGTGGCGGATGGTGAGCTGGTTGCGGCTGACCTCGATGACCGTGCGGTTCACCAACCCCGTGAGCGTGGAATAGGAGAGGCCCAACCCCACGGCCACGTGGAGGAGGGGGAAGAGCTTCATGATGAGTGGAGCCCCTACTGTGAACGAGATGCCGTACCAGACAACCAGGAACCCGTTCCAGAAGATGCAGAACACGAGCATGAAGAGGTGAGACGGGGTGAACCACCGCCAGCGGATGCGGGTCATCCCATCGCTGTCCTCCACCCGGAAGCGCTTGGGCAGAGGGGCCTTGGCCCGGACGAGCTTGTGCTTCTCCGGGGACGTCACGGTGAGCCCGCGCGCCTTGCGCCCGGACAGATCGTAGACCGCGTTGCACGAGTGGCACTTGGCCACCGCGAGGTCCAGGCGGACGTCCTCGGGGCGCAACGGGGCGTGGCACACTTCACAGGACATCTGCATGGGCTGGCGACTCCAGCGAGAGTCCGTGGAGTCTAGCCCAAAGCCGTCTCCGGGAAGGAGGGAGGGGTCAGGTGACGTGGGTCTTCAGGAAGACCCGCAGCGCCTCGGCCACGCTCCAGGCCTGTGCGATGCAACCGCGCGGCCGGTAGGGCTCGGTGGCGTCGAAGATCTCGCTGATCTGCCCCACGCCCGCGTGCTCCAGGTGGTGCTCCAGGCCCGTGAGCAGCGCCCGTGCCGCCTTGATGTCCGGGTTCACCTTCAGCGTCGCGTCGATGTAGTGGCCGATCAGCCAGCCCCACACCGTGCCCTGGTGGTACGCCGCGTCACGCGCCCGCAGATCCCCGTCGTAGTTGGCCTTGTAGTCCGAGTGGCCTGGCGCCAGGCTCCGCAGCCCCACCGGCGTGAGCAGATCCCGCCGCACCACCTCCAGCACCGCCTCCCAGCGCTCGCGCCGCAGCACCGGGTGGCGCAGCGAGATCGTGAACACCTGGTTGGGCCGGATGGCTGGATCGTCCTCCCCGTCCTCGCCATCCACCACGTCGAAGAGGCAGTTCGTCTCCGGATTCCAGAAGCGCTTGTTGAAGCTGCCGTACGCGCGCTCGGCTGCTCCCATGTACGGGTTCGCATCCTTGCCCAGCTTCTCTGCCCAGCCCGCCATCAGACGCAGCGCGTTGAACCAGAGCGCGTTGATCTCCACCGCCTTGCCGCGCCGGGGCGTCACCACCCAGCCGTCCACCTTGGCGTCCATCCAGGTGAGCTGGTAGCCCTCCTGGCCCTGGCTGAGCAGCCCGTCCCGCTCATCCACGCCGATGTGGAAATTCGTCCCCCGTATGTGGTGCTCGATGATGCTGGCCAGCGAGGGATAGATGTCCTTCAGCAGCTGCGTGTCTTGCGTCGTCTCCAGGTAGCGATCCACCGCGTGGAAGAACCACAGGGTTGCGTCCGCCGTGTGGTACACGCCCTCGTTCTCACCGTCGGGGAAGTAGTTGGGGATGAGCCCCTCGCGCACGTAGTGCTCGAAGGTCCGCAGGATGGCCGCCGCCTCGCGGTAGCGCCCCGTGCACAGCGTGAGGCCCTCGAGCGAGATCATCGTGTCCCGGCCCCAGTCCGTGAACCAGTGGTAGCCCGCGATCACGCTGCGCGCGTCCTGGCCGATCGAGCGCGCCCACGCGTCATCCT
Source organism: Hyalangium minutum (assembly GCF_000737315.1). Classification (GTDB taxonomy): domain Bacteria; phylum Myxococcota; class Myxococcia; order Myxococcales; family Myxococcaceae; genus Hyalangium; species Hyalangium minutum. Next base: position 67,421 of record NZ_JMCB01000009.1, on the reverse strand, counting down.
TGGGACGCATCGGATCGATGATGAACTGGTCCGCGGCCAGCACCATGCGCGCGGGGATGCCTCCCCGCGCCTCGTCCGGCGCCCGGCTCAGCAGCCGCCGCTCGCGCTCGCGCTCCAGCTCGAAGGCCTGACGGGAATCCCGGTCCAGCACCCACCAGTCCTCCGTCGTGACGCCGAGCGCCAGGACTTCGCCCGGGCCCACGCTGCACTCGAAGTAGCCGGGGCTGTGCTGGATCTCTGCGTGGTCGTACCCGCGCGAGCGCTCCGTGCGGTAGAGCAGTGGCGCGGAGCTCTGGGCCAGTGCCACGAAGGGCATGGCGCAGCTGGCGCGCAGCCGCATGCGCATGGGCGGCGCGTCCGGCGTGGCCTGCATCTCCACGCGATCGCCTTGGAGGCGGACGATGGGCTCATGCGTTTCGGTGGGCATCGGCCGGTCGTGCAGCCGGGCCACGGGGAAGGGCCGCAGCCGCAGATGGACCTCTGGCCCCGAGATGTGTTCCCACATCACGAAGACGGTGTTCTCCCCGTGCACCATCATCAGCTTGCGCCGCAGGAGCGCTGGGCCGAGCGCGTACTCCCAGACGGGGATCAGCCCATCCAGGTAGAAGCGCCGGAGCCCTCGGACGCCGTCCTGCAGCACCTGGCTGTCCGCGTGCTCCTCCGTGCTCAGCGAGTACACGTGGCCCGACACCTGGGCCTGCTCGACCAGCCGGGCGAGCAGCACCATGCGTCCGCGCTTGGGCAGCGTGGGGACGAACAGCCCGTGGTAGCGGCGCGTGTTGCAGCCGGCCACGGTGCCCGAGGCATACCCACCTCGGCCGTTGGTCACCAGCCACTCCCGGCCGATGGTGTCCGAGAACTCCGGGCCATGGGCCCAGTCGAAGCCCAGGTGAGGCAGGGCGGGGGAGGGGTCTGCGACGGAGGTCACGCTTTCTTCTCCTCGGTGCTCGTCAACACGAGTGCTGTCTGTCCAGGAATGCGCAGCCGCCCCTCTCCGGGGAGTGCGGGTGCGCCCATGCCGCCGTAGCGGACGTGCTCAGAAGACAGTAGGAGCCGCCAGATTTTTCCCGGCTCCGGCGCGAGAAGTGGCTCCGGGCACGGCTCCAAGTCCAACCCCGTGCCCAGGTTGAGCAGGAGCAGGCGGTCGCCTTCCTGCCCGGTGCCGAAGTAGCGCAGCACCAGGGCATGCGAACAGAGAACCGCTCCCGCGAGCCGGCTCGGATCCTGCGCCGCGAACACCGGATCCTCTTTGCGAAGCCGCAGCAGTTCCTGGTGCAGCCGCAGCGCATCCGCGTTCCGGGTGTGCTCGTCCCAGTTCAGCTTGGAGGCTTGGAACGCCTCGTCGCCAATGGGCACCTCATGCCCCTCCACCTCCAGGGCCTGCTGCGCGCTCTCGAACTGGGAGAGGAACTCGTTGCGGCCCTTCTGGACCAGCTTCTGGAGCTCCGGCTTGTGATCCACGAAGTAGTGGAAGGGCGACGACGCGAAGAACTCCTGTCCCATGAAGAGCATGGGTGTCTGCGGCAGCAGCAGCAGCAGCGTCGTCAGCGCGCGGGCCCTCGCGTACCCGGCCGTCACATGGAGCCGCTGGCCCCGGAGCGTGTTGGCGAGCTGATCGTGGTTCTGCAGGTAGAAGACGATGTGCTCGGGAGCGGTGCGCAGCAGCGGAGAGCCTCGGCGCTTCTTCTGCCAGCTGTAGTATTGGCCCTGGTACAGCGAGTTGCGCAGCGCGCAGGACAGCAGCTCCTGGGCACTGCCGCAGTAGTCCTGCAGGTACGCCTCGGAGCGGCCCACGGAGGCCACTCGCGCCGTGTGGTGGAAGTCATCCACCCACAGCCCATCCGCACCGTAGCCGCCCTTCTCCGAGGGAGAGACGATGCGCACATCCTGCGGTTCGTTCTCGCCAATGAGGAGGAGCTTCCGATCGCCGACGGCCGCGCGCGTCTTGTCCACCAGCTCCTTCACGATGTGCGTGGGCGAGGCGTCGTAGAGGCTCTGCGTCGCGTCGATCCGCAGCCCATCGAAGTGGTACTCGGCGACCCAGAGGCAGGCGTTCTGGGTGAAGAAGTCGCGCGAGGGCCCCGCCGCCTCGCCGTCATCGAAGTTGGTCGGGTCGCCCCACTCGTTGGGATACTTCGGGTTGAAGTACCCCTGCGAATACTGGGACAGGTAGTTCCCGTCCGGACCGAGGTGGTTGTAGACGACGTCCAGGATGATGCCGAGCCCCAGCCGGTGCGCTTCTTCCACCAGCCGCCGCAGATCATCCGGCTCGCCGTACACGGCACACGGCGCGAAGAGCGTCACCCCGTCGTAGCCCCAGTTGTAGCGGCCCGGAAAGGTGTGCAGTGGCATCAGCTCCACCACCGTGACGCCCAGCTCTTTCAGCAGCGGCAGCTTCGCCGCCGCAGCGGCATAGGTCCCTTCGGGGGTGAAGGTGCCCAGGTGCAGTTCGTAGAGGACTTGCCCCTTGATGGAGGGCACGCCGCGCCACTCCCGGTCCTTCCATGCGTAGCGGCTCGGGTCCACGATCCGCGAGGGCCCATGAGGCCCCTCGGGTTGGAAACGCGAGCACGGATCCGGGTACGTCTCTCCGCCGTCCAGCCGGTACTTGTAGTGCGCTCCCACGGACGCTGTGTGAGTGCCCTCGAAGTAGCCATCTGCGGTCTTCTCGAGAGGCAGGTAGCGCAATCCGCCAGGCTCGTGCAGGGCCACATCGACGCTCTTCCGCCGAGCTGCCCAGACACGAAAGCGGGTGCGCCCATCCCCGAGCGGCTGTGCGCCCAGGGTGAGCTGAAAGTGATTGGTGGACCGCAAAGGTGACCCCCCCGGCAACGCAACCAGCCCTAGGAGAAACTGGTAGTGCGCTGACCGAAGGTGAAGGCAGATGGCCGAAGGTCGGAGCGTGCTTGCTCGCCTGCCCTGCGAACGGCCCTGAAAACTTCGGCCCCCTGTAGCCGTAACAACTTCCGGTCGCCCTTCGGGGTGCCGAGGCCTTGCCTAGGCTTCCTTGGCAAGGCCGCTCGCCGGCGCCTCCATCTTGCCCTGAAGGATCGCGCTGCCCGCGTAGAGGCTCGCGCCCACCAGCCCCAGCACCGCGGCCTCCGAGAGCGGGCCAAGCATCGAGCTCAGCATCGCCATCGCCACGCCACCCGTCATGAACGCCCCCACCACCGCCGCCGCCGCCTTCCGCATAGATCCCTCTCCGTATCCTTGGGTTCATCACCCGCGCGTGTTTCTCCTTTTCAAGCAGCGTGCCGAAGCCACGCGTGGATCCAGGGGGGGGCGCTCGCCTCCGTGAGGGAAATCTTTTGCCCACCCGGGTTCGGATCAGCGGAAAGGTCCGGCAGGATCGGGAGTCACCTGCCAGAAAATTTTCCCGGACTGTGAGGCAGCTTTGCCCAGGGAAACGCGCAACCCACCGCGATCCAATGGTTTTCCCCTCCAGAGGTTCGTGGCACGCCCAGTGCTACGGCAAACGGGCCGATGGCACTTCGTTCTTCTCGCTCACAAGTGAGGGGGGGACGAGTGAGTGGGGACGAGTAGGGACACGTGGATGGAGGAGAGGCAACAATGAGCAAGACGCGGGCGAGTTTCTGGGCGGTGGTGGGCGTGCTGCTCCTGGCGGGGTGCGCCCACAAGCCGGCGATGAAGGTGGACAACAGCGAGCAGCCGTACCGCATCGGCCGTGAGGATGTGCTGGACGTGGCGGTGTGGCGGGATGGGGATCTGTCGCGCACCCTGCCGGTGCGTCCGGATGGCTACATCTCCATGCCCATGACGGGCGATGTGCTGGCCGCGGGCAAGACGCCCACCGAGCTGGCCGAGGAGATCAAGGGGCGCCTGCAGCCGTACGTTCAGGAGCCGCGCGTCACGGTCATCGTGCGTGAGGTGAACAGCAGCCGCGTCTTCGTCACCGGCGAGGTGGCCCGGCCTGGCGCCTACCCGCTGCGCGGGCGCGTCTCGCTGATCCAGGCCATTGCCCTGGCAGGCGGGTTCACGGACTTTGCCAACTCGGACGGCATCACCGTGGTCCGCAGCGATGGCGACGTCGGGAAGATCAAGGTGCGCTACAGCGACCTGCTCTCCCCGGATGGCGGCCAGGACGTCTTCCTCCGCCCCGGTGACACCATCGTCGTGCCGTGAGGCGGCGGGTGGCTGGGTCTGAGGGGCGAGGAATGCACTGGAGGAGGGCGGCGATGATGGGTGGCATTCGAAAACTCCTGATGGCATGCGTGCTCTGCACCAGCTCCGCCGCACTGGCGGACCAGGTGCTGGACTCCTCGCTGCGGCTCGTCGCCGAGGGGCGCTACGACGATGATCTGCGCGTCGCCAACGAGGGCGGCGGGCCGCTGGTGAGCAAGCTGTCTCCGCGCCTGGGCTTGGAACTGAAGGATCCCACGTCCAAGGGCGAGGTCTTCTACGCGGCGGACTTCCTCATGCGGCAGGGCATCGCCGGTGCGACGCTGGACCACCGGGCCGGGCTGGATCTGAACCACGCCCTGTCGCGGCGGCTGCAGCTGGAGTTCACCAGCCGCTTCTTCCGGGTGACGGATCCTACCTCGCTGCCTCGAGAGGGCGTGGCGCGCACGCTGGCGCCCACGCTCTATGGGCAGGCGCGGCTGTCCGCCACGGCGCGGGCGACGCAGCGCTGGGACGTGCGCGCCAGCTACAACATCGAGGGCGCGCGGGTGTTCGAGGCGACGGGGACGCGGCAGGGCTTCGTCCACAGTCCGTCCGTGGAGGGCTGGTACCGGAGCACCCGGCGGCTCTCCCTGGGAGTGGAGTACCGGTATCAGGGTTTCTACACGCAGGAGGACTTCTCGCAGGCCCACGGTGCTTTCGCGGGACTGCGGTACCGGCTCACCCGCGTGACGAACGCGTCGGTGCGCGCAGGCCCCATCCGCTACGTCTCGCCTCAGGGCGAGGTCGGCTGGCTGCCTCGGGCCGTCGTGGCCGTGGACCGCGATGGGGAGCTGTTCGATATGGGCATCTCGCTGGGGCATGACCTGGTGGGGGCCAGTGGTTTCGAGAACGCGCTGTGGGCGGACTTCGCCTCCGTGGCGCTGGCTCGACGCATCAACCACCAGTTCTCCGTGAACGCGGTGGCCAGCTACTTCCGGAACGGGCGTGCGCCCAACGAGGACGCGTTCCGCCTGTCCGGTTCGCCGTACCTGTCGCAAGGCTATGCAGTGGAGTTGGGCGCCGAGTACCGGATCAACCGGTACCTGGCGCTGCAAGGGACCGTCAACCGCATTGCCCAGGTGGGCGTGGAGGACGAAGTGGGCGGGGTGGACCTGGCTCGCAACGTCCTGGCGGTCCGGTTGGTGATCTCGGCTTGGTAGTGCACCTGAGGAGGAGGAGCAGAACATGGAGCGTGGGATGACGGCGGACCAGGTGCTTGTGGCCCTGTGGCGCCGCAAGGCTCTGGTAGGGGCCATCGCAGCAGCGGTGTTCGCGGTGGGGGCGGCCGTCGTGGTGACGCGCCCCAGCATGTACGAGGCAACTTCGGTGGTCCGCGTGGAGCCACAGCGGCCCGGCGAGGAAATGGTGCAGCGCACCGTGAGCGAGCTGATTGAACAGCGCCTGCTCACCGTGCGGCAGGAACTGATGGCCCGGCCGGTGCTGCAGAAGGCCATCGAGGAGATGAACCTCTACCCCGAGCTCGTCTCGAAGAAGGGGATGGAGGCGGCCGTCACCCAGATGCGCAAGGATCTGGCGGTGAAGGTGGAGGGCGAGAACGCCTTCGAGCTGACGTACACGAACCATGATCCGCAGGTGGCGGCCCAGGTGGCCAACCGCCTGCCGGCCATCTTCGCGGAGGAGACGCTCAAGCTGCGCCAGGCCCAGGCCTCGCGTGCCACCCAGCTCTTCACCGAGGAGATGGACTCGCTGGCCAAGAGCGTGTCCACCTGGGAGCGCCGCATCGCCCAGTTCAAGGTGGACCACATGGGCGAGTTGCCGGAGCAGATGGAGATGAACATGCGCGCCCTGGAGCGGATCAGCCATGATCTCCAGACCAAGTCCGAGGAGCTGCGCGTGGCGGAGAACCGCCGCTCGGATTTGGCCCGGGCTCGCAACGCCGCGGACAGCGAGGCCGGCCGCCTCGAGGCCGCCGAGAACGGACTCACCCGGTCCCTGGTCGCCGCCCGCACTCAGTGGACGGAGGACCACCCCGAGGTGAAGCGCCTGCAGAGTGAGCTGGAGAACATGACGTCCAAGCGCAAGGACGCCGAGGGCCGCCTGGTGGCCGAGCGCCAGGAGCGCGCCCGGGCCGCTGATCTCATCACCGGCATTCAGACGGAGATTGCCTCCATGCACAAGCAGGCCGAGACGTTCCAGAAGCGCCTGGACAACACTCCGCGCTGGGCCCACGAGCTGGGCGTGATGAACCGGGACTACGAGATCGCCCGCACCAAGTACCAGAGCGTGGTGTCTCGCAAGGTGGAGGCCGAGCTGGCCGAGGAGCTCGAGGCGAAGACCTCCAAGAGCCTCTTCAACGTCATCTCGCCTGCCGGCGTGCCCGGCGTGCCTGCTCGCCCGGATCGCTTCGGCGGCCTGCTGATCTCGATGCTGATCGCCCTGGGCGTGGGTGTGCTCACCGGCGTCATCATCGAGATGCGCGACGACAGCATCCGCGATGGCCATGAGGTGCGTGAGCGGCTCACCTTGCCGGTGCTGGCGGTGGTCCCGAACATGCAGGGGAAGACGGAGAAGCGGGTGTTGATGCCCAGTTCTCAAGTGCGGAACGGGATTTCTTCCCCGACCGAGCTGAACTGAGGCTGAAAAAAGGACAACTGGGGAGATGGGAATGGATAGGACGATAGAGCGGGCGGGCAACTTCCTTCCTCGGGTGGACGAGACGGCCGGAAACCCGAATGCAGTGGATCGCCGGGTGGTCACGCTGACGGCGCCGGCCTCGGTGGCGGCGGAGCAGTACCGCACCCTGTACTACCGGCTGGAGCGGATGCGCGAGGTGAAGCAGATGAAGGTCATCGCCTTCACCTCCGCGCTGCCTGGCGAGGGCAAGACGGTGACGGCGGTGAACCTGGCGCTGGCCGCGGCACGGGCCAATCCGGAGCGGCGCATCCTGCTGATTGACGCGGATCTGCGTCGCAGCCAGGTGGCCCAGGTGCTGGGCATCCGCGGCAAGCAGGGTCTGGCCGAGCTGCTGGCCGGTGAGTGCGAGGTTCGGGACGTGGTTCGCCGCTTCAACGCGACGAAGCTCGCGGTCATCCCGGCCGGCACCACGCCGGAGGAGCCCACCCAGGTGCTGGCTGGCTCCCGGATGAAGCAGTTCCTGAAGGCGGTGCGCGACAACTTCGATGAGGTCTACATCGATCTGCCGCCCACGCTGCCCTTCGCGGATGCCACCATCCTGGGCCACCAGTCGGACGGTGTGCTCATGGTGGTCCGCGCCAACGTGACGCCCACCAAGGCGATCAACCAGGCGGTGGAGCAGCTTGGCGGCGCGCCCATCCTGGGCTGCGTGCTGAACGGGGCCGAGGTGAGTACGCCCTCGTACCTGAAGAACTACATGAAGTAGCGATGGTGGCGGCCCGCCGCTCTCCGCTGGTGCAGGGGGAGCGGTGGGTCACGCCCGCTGGGAAGCCTGTTGAAGCAAAGGGTTGGGACGGCTGGAGGGTGCAAGTGCTTCGGGTTTTTCACCACTATTTCTCTGCCAAGAAGCTCACGTTCTTTCTCGTCGAAAGCACGGCGATTGCTCTGGCCTGTGTGCTCGGCGCTGCGGGCTGCGCCTTCATGTTCGCGCCCGCGGGGCTTCGTCCGCCGCTGCAGGGGCTGCTGCCCACGCTGCTCGGACTGAGCGCGGCGTTCGTTTTCACCTTCCAGTTCACGATGTACCTGCTGGATCTGTATGACCTGCGCGTGGCCGCCGAGGATCGGCAGCGCGGGTACCGCTTCCTCAAGGCCGCGGGCGTCACCGCCGCGATGGTGGGCGTGGGGACGCTGGTGGTGGCGCTGGCTTATCCGGTGCAGCTGCCGCCCGGCATGCTCCTGGGCGGGGCGATGGGCGCGCTGGCCGGCACGCTGGCGGTGCGCGTGGCCATCCACGCGCTGGTGGGCGAGCCCTCTCCGGTGCTGCTCATTGGTGACGGGGTGAAGGCCCGCTCGGTGATGAAGGCCATCGAGGAGGGCGGTGAGGGTACCTATAAGGTCGTCGCCATGGTCGACCCGCGCCGCGAGGGGGTGGGGCCGCTGGAGGAGATGGCCACCCGCCTCAAGGCCGAGTACGTGGTGCAGGCCGCGGACGACATGCGCGGCGCCAATTGGGTGCAGGGGCTGCTGCGCTGCCGGTTGGAAGGGCGGCTGGTCTATGACGCCGCGGGCTTCTGCGAGCGCGTGCTGCGCCGCATCCCCGTGCAGTTCCTGCGCGCCAGTGACTTCGCCTTCGCGGACGAGCTCACCCAGTCGCCGCTGCGGCGCGGGTGCAAGCGGCTGTTCGATATCTTCGTGGCGTCGCTGCTCCTGGTGCTGGCCTCGCCGGTGCTGGTGCTGGTGGCGATCGCCATCAAGCTGGACTCGCAGGGCCCGGTCTTCTACCGCCAGGAGCGCGTGGGCCTGGGCGGCAAGTCCTACTGGTTGTGGAAGTTCCGCAGCATGCGCACGGATGCGGAGAAGAACGGCGCGGTGTGGGCCAAGGCGAATGACGATCGCGTCACCCGCGTGGGCCGCTTCATCCGCAAGACGCGCATGGATGAGATTCCCCAGGTCTTCAACGTGTTGGTGGGGGAAATGAGCTTCGTGGGGCCTCGGCCGGAGCGCCCCGTGTTCGTGGAGCAGCTCAAGCAGCAGATCCCATTCTACGGGCTGCGCGAGGCAGTGAAGCCCGGCATCACCGGGTGGGCGCAGATCCGTTATCCCTACGGGGCATCGGTGGAGGATGCCCGTAACAAGCTCGAGTTCGATCTGTACTACGTGAAGAACGGCTCGCTGTTCCTGGATCTCGGGATCATCTTCCACACCGTGCGGCATGTGCTGCTCGGCCGTGGCGCGCGGTAGGCTCAAGGGTCAGTCATCATGGTGCAGCGGGCGGGAAGGGGTCGGGCAATGTCTGTGATCGATCTGGAGTCGACTCTCCAAGACTTCTTTGGCGAGGATGCGAGGGCAGCCCGGCAGGAGGGGCGCAACGAGCTGTTGCGTTCGCAGGTGGATCGGCCGACCCGGATTGTCGCGATGGGCGGCGGCACCGGGCTTCCCATGGTGCTCCGGGGCCTGGCCCGGAAGGCCGAGCCCAAGCTGGGTGATCCCGGCGTGGACATCACCGCCGTCGTCACCATGAGCGATGACGGCGGCAGCTCGGGCCGGCTGCGCCGCTCGCACGGCGTGCTGCCTCCGGGAGACATCCGCAACTGCCTGGTGGCGCTCGCGGGCGGCAAGAACGCGCTGGCCGAGGTGTTCCAGTACCGCTTCGGCGGCGCCAAGGGCCTGGCCGGGCACGCGGTGGGCAACCTGCTCATCGCCGCGCTCGCGGAGCTCAAGGGGGACTTCCTGGAGGCGGTGCGCGTCTCCGGCGAGCTGCTTGGGGCGCGCGGCAAGGTGCTGCCGTGCACGCTGGCCAACGTGCAGCTCGTGGCCCAGATGGATGACTCCACCGAGGTGGTGGGCGAGAGCAACATCGTCCGTGCCCATGGCCGCGTGCGCCGGGTGTCGCTGAGCCCTCGCTCGCCGCCTCCCGCCGAGGGGCTGATCGAGTCCATTCACAGCGCGGATCTGATCGTCATCGGGCCGGGCTCGCTGTACTCGAGCGTCATTCCGAACCTGCTGGTGGATGGCGTGGCCCAGGCCCTGCGCGAGACGCGGGCGCTCAAGGTCATGGTCGCCAACCTGATGACGCAGCCGGGTGAGACGGACGGCATGAACTGTCTGGATCACGTCAAGGCCGTCATCAGCCACGCGGGGCCGGTGCTGGACGCGGTGCTCATCAACGGCACGATGCCTCCGCACGAGTCCATCCAGCGCTATGCCCGGAAGGGCGCCTATGTCATCTCGGTGAGCCGCCGCGAGCTCATCACCGCCGGCGTTGTGCCCGTGGAGGCGGATCTCCTCAAGGAGGGGTCCAAGATCCGACACGACAGCCGCAAGGTGGCCCGCTGCCTCCTGAAGATGGCGCGCTGCGGCTTGTAGCCAGCGCTGGGCGTTCCCACCTTCTCGCGCGCGGGCCCCTGGGGCCCGTGTGCTTGGGAGTCCTGCACCTATGGAAGCCAGACAGCTCACACCCGAACCCAGTGTCCGGGAGGTGACGGACCGGGCCGGGTTCATGGCGCTCGCGTCCGAGTGGAACGCGCTCGTGGAGGCCACCTCCCACGAGCTCTTCTATCGCCATGAGTTCATCCGCATCTGGATCGACAACTTCGCGCCCTCGGCGCAGCTGCGGATCCTCACCCTGAGGGACGCGGAGGGGAAGCTGACGGCGGCCCTGCCGCTGATGGCCGAGCGCGCCACGATGTACGGCATCCCCGTGCGCCAGCTCACGGGCACGGCCAATCCGCACTCGTGCCGCTTCGATCTGATCGCCCGGGAGCCGGAGGCCGCCGCGGCCATGTTCTTCGCGTGGCTGCGCAGGGACCGGAGCTGGGACGTGCTGCGGCTGACGGACGTGCCCGAGGGTGGCGCGGGCTGGGAGCTGTTCGAGGTGGCGAAGCGCGCGGGGCTGCCGACGGGGGCCTGGGAGGCGCTCCAGTCGCCCTACGTGCCGTTGCCCGCCACCCGGGAAGCCTTCCTGGCCACGCTGCAGTCCAAGTTCAAGGCCAACTGCCGCCGGCGCCGCAAGAAGCTGGAGGAGAAGGGCCGCGTCGAGTTCGAGCGGGTGGACGGCGGCCTGGAACTGGAGGGCAAGCTGGAGGAGGGCTTCGCGCTCGAGCAGAGCGGCTGGAAGGGCCAGCAGGGGACGGCCATGGCGCAGGACGCGGGCTCGCGAGGCTTCTACACGGAGCTGGCGCGGGACGCGGCGTACGCGGGTCGGCTCTCGCTCTACTTCCTGCGGCTGGACGGGCGCCCGGTGGCCTTTCAATACGGCCTCACCCACGGCGGGCGCTACTTCCTGCTCAAGCCCGGCTACGACGAGAGCCTCAAGGATTGCAGCCCCGGCCAGCTGCTGATGGACGAGGTGCTGGCGGACTGCATCTCGCGCGGGCTGCGCGAGTTCGACTTCCTGGGGCCGGACATGGTGTGGAAGCGCGACTGGACGGACCACGTCCGCCGCCACACCTGGCTCTACCTGTTCAACGACTCCGCCTTCGGCCGTGCGTTGTGCGCGGCGAAGTTCCGGTGGGTCCCCACGGCGAAAGAGGTGGTGGCGCGATGGAAGAAATGAACTCGAATCAGAAGCTGTTCGTCCCCTCCCTGCCCACACTGTGGCCGAGCATGCTGTGGGGCCGCGCGAAGACGGCCGGGTTCCAGCCGTTCGCCTCGGCGAACGTGCGCTACTTCTACTTCGCCCGGAACGCCGTCTGGCTCACGGTGAAGATGCTGGGGCTCGACAAGGGCGAGGTGCTCATGCCCTCGTACCACCACGGCGTGGAGGTGGAGGCCGTCATTGATGCCGGCGCCACGCCGCGCTTCTACCGCGTGGGCTCGCGCTGGGACGTGGACCTGGAGGACGTGGAGAAGAAGATCGGCCCGAAGACCAAGGCCCTCTACCTCGTCCACTACGCGGGCTTCCCGGGCCCGGTCTCGGAGATGCGCGAGATCGCCGACCGCCACGGACTGCCGCTCATCGAGGACTGCGCGCTCTCGCTGCTGTCCGCTGATGGCACCCAGCCGCTGGGCACCACGGGCGACATCGGCATCTTCTGCCTCTACAAGACGCTGCCGGTGCCGAACGGAGGCGCGCTGACCATCAACGGGCCTCGGCAGTACAGCCTGCCGGAGCCGCCGCCGCCGCCGCTGGCCTCGACGTTCAGCCACACTGTCTCCGCGCTGCTTCAGAACCTGGAGCTGCGGGGTGGGACCATGGGCCGAGGGCTGCGCAGCCTCATCCGCAAGGTGGGGCATGGCACGGTGAAGGCCGCCAACATCGAGCGCGTGGCCACGGGCACGCAGCACTTCAACCGCGACCACGTGGACATGGGCATGAGCCCGCTCACCAAGCGCATCGCGCTGGCCCAGGATCTGGAGGGCATCGTCGAGAAGCGGCGGCGCAACTACTTCTTCCTGCTCGGGCGCCTGCGCGATGTGTCCACGCCGCTGTTCAACCAGCTGCCGCCCGGTGTGTGCCCGCTCTTCTATCCGATCGTGGTGCAGGACAAGGCCGAGGTGCTCGGCAAGCTGCACGCGATGGGCATCGACGCCATCGACTTCTGGAACCGCTTCCACCCAGCCTGTGACGCGGCGGCCTTCCCCGAGGTGGGGCAGCTGCGCCGCTCCATCGTGGAGATCCCGTGCCACCAGGACCTCGAGCCCGAGGTGATGGCGAACGTGGCGGCCGCGGTGCGCGAGGCCGTGAAGACGGATCGCCGCACCCGCAAGCGCGCGGGCTGATTCCTCTCTTTGAAAGCCGAGACCGATGATCCGTGAATCCGACCTGACGCCCGAACCGCAGCCCTCACAGTGGCTGCGGGTGGAGATCGTCCACGAGCTCTCCGCGCTGGCCCGGATGCGCTCCGAGTGGGATGCGCTGATGGATGCCAGCGACGCGGGGCCCTTCAACGCGTGGGAATGGATCTACCCGTGGTGCCGCCGCATCGCTCCGGATCGGCGGCCGCTGGTCCTCACGGCGAGGGATCGCACCGGCACGCTGGTGGGGCTCATGCCGCTCGGCTTCGAGCTGTGCCATGTGCTGGGCCGCCAGGTGGGCCGGCTGTCCTTCCTGGGGGAGACATACGTCGGCAGCGACTATCTGGACGTGGTGGCCAAGCGCGGGATGGAAGAGCCCGTGACGCGCGCCTTTGCGCACGGGCTCCGCGAGATGCACGGCGGTTGGGACGTGCTGGATCTGGTGGATCTGCACGAGGACTCGCTCACGGTGAAGGTGCTGCGTGAGGCCTTCCCAGACCTGGAGGTCCGCGTCACGGATCGCTACGTGTGCCCGTACGAGACCTTCCGGCCGGGAGAGGCCTTCGATCTCTTCCTCAAGCGCACGGGCCGGCGGGACAACTACCTGCGCCGGCGCAAGTGGCTGGAGAAGCAGGAGGGCTACCGCATCGAGCGCACCGAGGCGCCTGGGGAACTCGCGGCTCCCATGGCGGACTTCTTCCGGCTGCACTCGGCGCGCTGGGCCGCGGACGGTGGCTCTCAGGGCATCCAGAGCCACGAGGTCGAGTCTTTCCACCGGGACGCCACGCAGTTCCTGGCCGAGCGCGGCCTGCTGCGCCTCTACACGATGAAGGTGGGCGGCCAGGCTGTGGCCTCGGTGTACGGCCTCATCTACCGGGACACGTTCATCTACTACCAGTCCGGCTACGATCCGGAGTGGCGCAACCGGAGCGTGGGGCTCGTGCTGGTGGGCGAGACGTTCAAGGACGCCATCGAGGGCGGCCTCCGCCACTACGACTTCCTTCGAGGCACGGAGACGTACAAGTCCGACTGGACCTCGAAGGAGCGGCGCACGGTGGCGGTGCGCATCCACGCCTTCCAGGGCGCGGGCCACTGGTTCACCCGTCAGGAGGAACTGGCTCGCGGCGCTCGCGATGTGGTCAAGCGCCTGCTGCCGGAGGCCACCGTCGAGCGGATCCGCCGGCTGCGGCGGAGCCGGTCCGCGGGGTAGGGCTCAGGGGGCGCCGCCGACTTCCTGGCGAAGCTGGGCGATGGCGGCGTCCAGCCCCGGAGGCTGCTGGTCGCGCGGCACCTCCACGGTGAAGCGCTCGAAGAACTCCAGCGCCCGGGGGCGGTTGCCCGACTGCAGGTGGATGAAGCCCAGGAACAGCAGCGCCTCCTGTGCGCCCGGGTAGGTGTCCGCCAGCACCAGCAGTTCCTGCTCCGCGCCCGAGGCGTCGCCCCGGATGGCGTGCAGCACGCCCAGGTGGACCCGCGACTCGATGTGGAACGGATCCACGGCGAGCGCCTTCTTGGTGATCCGCTCCGCCTCGTCGAGCTGACGGTTCCGGATCATCTCGTGGCCCACGAAGCCCGAGGCCTCGAGATCGCTCGGGTTGTTGCGCAGCCGCTCCAGGGCCTCGGCGTACTGCGGATCCTCCTGCGGAGGCATCTGCCCCGGATCCTGCTGCTGGCCCATGCCGGACTGCCCGGGAGGAAGCCGGCCCGTGGCCTCCATGCCGTCGTCGCGCGCGCGCTGCTCGGACACCAGCAGGTAGCCCAGCGTCCCGAAGAAGACGACCACGCCCGCGCCCCACAGCGCGCCCACCAGCTGCGGGTTCCGCGCCGCGAAGCCCGTGGGCGCCGGAGCGGCCTGGCCGGGTGCAGCCGCAGGAGAGCCCGGCGTCCCCGCCGTTCCCGGCTTGCGCTTCTGGAGGTACTCGTCGCGGGCGCGCAGGGCGGCGGCGGCCTCGAGCTCCAGCCGGGACTTCTCCGCCTGGAACTGCTCGGGAGAGAGGTTGTGCTTCTCCGCCACCAGCTCCTTGAGCTGCTCGATCAGCGACTGGGCGCGCCGCTCCAGGTCATCCAGCACGCCGTCCTTCTGCGGCTCGGGCGTGGGGGGCGCGCTGCCCTTGCTCCGCTGGAGCAGCAGGTACCCAATTCCACAGAGCAGAGAGACCACCAGGGCGATGATGCCCGGCGTCCAGTTGGTCTGCGGCGTCATTGATCGAGCTCCCGGCGCACGGCCTGCAGGTAGGGGTCCTCGGCCTCGGCTGCGGGCGGCGAGGAGGCGGCAGGGGTGGTGGCTGCGGGCTCAGGGCCTCGCTTCACCTGCCGCGAGATGATGAAGAGGCCTCCGGCGACGAGCGCCAGCGGGCCCAGCCAGACGATCCAGTTGAAGCCGTGCTTCGGGGGCTCGAGCAGCACCCACTCGCCGTAGCGCTCCACGAAGTACTCGACGATCTCCTCGTCCGTCTTTCCCTCGGCGACAAGCTCGCGCACGGTGTCCAGCTGGGCGCGGGCCATGGAGGCCGGGCTGTCGGCGATGGAGACGCCCTGGCACACGGCGCAGCGCAGCGCCTTGCCGAGCTTCTGGACGCGGGCTTCCTTCACCGGATCGGCGAGAGGATCGGTGCCCCCCTTCTGGGGAGCGTACTGGCCGGTCAAAAGGCCGGCGGCGAGGGTGAGAGAGAGCAGGAAGGAAGTCATTCGGGGCACCCCGGGCGCGGTCTACCTAGCGCCAAGGCGCAGTGTTGCACAGCGAAACCTGCACCGGTGCGCCCATCTTCCCGGCCGGCCCCTGGCTGTATGGCCGCTCAGCCGCGCATGTCCTCGTCCTCGGGGGGCGAGTGGACATACTCCGGGGGGTAGCCGTCCTCCGTAGGCCCGTCCATGCCTTCGTAGCCAGGGTCGGGAGGAGGTGGCTCCGCGGAGTCGTCTGCGGGCAGCAGGTCATCGCGGCCGATCGCCTGCATGGCCGAGACGAGACCCACGGGCAGCAGCCCGGCGAGGAACAGGATGGGCCCCACCTTCATGCCCATGTTCACGAGCACCCAGGCCAGGGAGATCACCGTGACACCCGCGGGCACGAAGCGCAGCCACACGGGGCGATCCACCTCGGGCTTGAGCATCAGCATCACGAGGATGGCCAGCAGCCCCACCTCCACGGTGGAGCCGAAGGGGATCTCCATCCCTGTCAGCTTGAGCCCACCCGCGCCGCCGTACACCGAGTCCACGGCGGGCCGGAGCTCTCCGGCGCGCACCCGCTCCGCGGCGGTGCGGTAGGTCGCCTGGGCGACTTCGCCCTCGACTACCCAGGTGAAGATCAGGGCGGACAGCAGGCACACGGCGATGCCCGCGAGCGCCAGCACGCGCTGTCCTCGGATGAGCTGGCGCGGCTCGAACAGGGGCGCCACGCCCTCCGGGTGAGCGAACACCTTGTACCACTGGTCCAACATCACCAGCAGGGTGCCGCCGATCCACAGCAGCGGTTGGATGCTGAACTCCAGCATCGGCAGCACCAGCGCCACGCTCAGCGACGCATACGCGGCCACCACGGAGGGGGAGGAGAACGACTCCGGCACCCAGTCCACCAGCGGGTTGGGCTCGTTCCCGAGCCGGTACTCACGCGCCACCACGGGCAGCACGCCCAGCACCATCACGAAGGACCAGAAGGGCCCCGGCCCGGCCAGAGTGGGGAGGATGGAGAGCCCCAGCGCGAGGAGGTGGAGAATCACTCCCAGCACGGTGGGGGAGTGCGCTGGCACGTGCTCCAGCCACTTGGGGCCTGTGTAGGTGGACTTCTTGGGCACGCGGGCCTTGGAGACCGCGCCGCCGCCGTCCTCGGCACCCTCCGTCTCCACCAGCGGAGGCGGCTTGAACTCGGGCATCTTCGCGCCGCAGTTCTCGCAGTACTTCAGCCGGGGTTCCGCCGCGGCTTCACCGCACTCCAGGCACCGATGCTCCATGGCTCGCTTGCCTCCGCGTCCAGGGGTTCAGGGCCGGGCCGTCGTCGCGGTGCCCGCGGATCGCGCCGCCAGCTCCTTGATTCGGTCCGTGAGCGACTGCGGATCGATGGGACCCACGTGCTTGCCCAGGATGATGCCATCCGCGGTAATGAAGTACGTCTCCGGCACGCCGGACACGCCGTAGTCCACGGACACGCGCGAGCGCGGATCGATCAGCTGGGGGAAGGAGGCGCCCTGTTCCTGCAGGACGCCCAGGGCGTTCTCCTCGGTGTCCTCGAAGACAATGCCGAGGAACTGCGCCTGCGAGCCGAACATCCGGGCGCCCCAGTCGAGCACCGGGTGCTCCTGGCGGCACGGCCCGCACCACGAGGCCCAGAAGTTGATGACCACCGGGCGGCCGCGGAACTGCGCCAGGCTCACCGGCTGGCCACTGTCCAGGGAGCGCAGGGTGAAGGCCGGCGCGGGCTTGCCGGACAGCAGGAAGGGCACCGCGTGCGGGTCGCGGCCAAAGCCCGCCTTGAGCACGAGCACCAGCGCCGCGCACACGGCGATGGCGCCCAAGGTGATTCCCCAGCCCTTCTTCATGCGGCACCCCGGTTCATGTCACTGCCGGCCACCGGCGGTGCGGCGCCCGCGGCCGTGGAACTCGAGGCCACCGCCACGCGCTTGCGAGAGGGCCAGAGCGAGATGAGTGTGCCCAGCACCAGGATGGGGATGCTGTACCAGATCCACCCCACCAGCGGGAAAACCCACACGTTGAGGCTCGCGGTGGTGCCGCCCTGGGTGAAGGCCATCAGCGACATGTACAGGTCTTCCTTGGCCGACTCGCGCACCGCGGGCGTGCCCACGGGATCCGTGCTGCGCTCGTAGTAGTTGAGCCGGGGCTGGTACTCCTCGACCTTGCCGCTGGGCGTCGTGACTTCCACGCGCGCCGCCATATAGGTGCGGTGGGGCTCCTGGCCTTCCTTCGTGCCCAGGTACTTGAGCGTGTAGCCACTGAGTGTCAGCGTCTCGCCCGGGCGCAGCGTGCCGGAGGTGTGCGTCACGTACGCGGAGGAGGCCGCCACCGCCACGATGATGATGATGATGCCCAGGTGCACCACGTAGCCGCCGAAGCGGCGCCGGGCCTTGGAGGCGCTCTGGACCACGGCGGTGACGAGCCCTTCCTTGCGCTCGGTCATGCGCACGCGCACCGGAGCGAGCAGCTCGCGCAGGGTGATGACGGTGACGAAGCCGGCCAGCCCGAAGGTGAGCAGCGGGTAGAAGCCGCGCAGCCCGGCCAGGTAGCACACCAGCGCCACCACCGCGCCCGTGGAAGCGGGGATGATGAACTGCCGCCGCACGGCGTCCTTGTCCGGAGTGCCCCACGGGAGCATGGGGCCCACGCCCATGAGGAACAGCACCGCGATGCCGCCGGGCACCGCCATCTTGTTGAAGTACGGCTCGCCCACGCTCACGCGGATGCCGCGCACGGCCTCGGAGATGAGCGGGTAGAGCGTGCCCAGCAGCACCGTGAAGGTGATGGCCACGAACACCAGGTTGTTCACCAGGATGCTCGTCTCACGAGACACCATGGAGGTGATGCGGCCCTGGGACACCAGCAGGTGGCCGCGCGTGGCCAGCAGCGCGATGGACAGCACCAGCAGGATGGCGATGAACACCAGGAAGGTGGGCCCGATGTCCGACTGGGTGAACGAGTGCACCGAGTTGAAGATGCCCGAGCGGGTCATGAACGTGCCGAGGATCGTCAGCACGAAGCTGGCCAGGGCCAGGCTCATGGTCCACAGCTTGAGCATCTGCTTGCGCTCCTGGACCATGGTGGAGTGCATGAAGGCGGTGGCCGTCAGCCACGGCAGGAACGAGGCGTTCTCCACCGGATCCCACGCCCAGTAGCCGCCCCAGCCCAGCACCGCGTACGCCCACCACGAGCCCAGGATGATGCCGATGGACAGGAACAGCCACGGGATGAGGATCCACCGCCGCAGGGGTGCCATCCACGCGTCGCCAATCTCTCCGCGCAGCAGGCCCGCGACGGCGATGCCGAAAGGCACCGTCATGCCCACGTAGCCCAGGTAGAGCATGGGCGGGTGGACCACCATGAGGATGTGGTTCTGCAAGAGCGGGTTGGGGCCGGGGCCGTCCAGCGGCACGGGAGACAGCGTGTGCCAGGGGTTGGCCGGGCCGGCGATCAGGAAGGCGAAGAAGACGCCCACGCCCAGCATGGTGCCCAGCGCCAGCGACATGTAGCGCTTGTGCTCGTTGCGGTGCACCAGCGCGAAGGCCAGCAGGTAGGTGCCCATGATGAGGCCCCAGAAGAGGATGGACCCCTCCAGCGCGCTCCACAGGGCGACGATCTTGAAGGTCAGCGGCGTGGCGCGGCTGCCCACCTGCGCCACGTACTTGATGCTGAAGTCATCCGTGACGAGCGAGTACACCATCGTCAGGTTGGAGCCCACCATGCAGAGGAAGAAGCCCCACACCGCGCGGCGCACCCACTGAGAGCCCGCCTCGCTCTGGCGCAGGCCGCTCGTCAGTCCCACCACGGCCCCGAAGGCGGCGCACACCAGCGCCCCCAGCACGAGCCCGTATCCAATCGTTGCGTTCACTGCGCCCCCGTCGTGTTCGCTGCCGTGGTGGAGCCCTCGACGGTCTCCTGCCACTTGCGCGGCTCCTCGCCCGGCTTGGGCGCGCGGTACTCGTTGGAGTGGTTCACCATCAGCCGGTTGGAGCTGAACACCTGCGACTTGTCGAAGGTGCCCTCCACCACCACGCCGATGCCCTCACGGAACATCTGCGGAGGCACCTCGGTGGAGCGCACCGTCACCGCCACGGACTGCGGCGTGTGGTCGGTGGCCACCTGGAAGTGCAGGGTGGTGTGCTCGGCGTTCCACTGGATGGAGCCGGGCTTCACCACGCCGCCCAGGCGGATGGTGGGGCCGTAGGCCTTCTCGCCCTGGGTCAGCATCTCCGCCGGGCTCCAGTAATAGACGAGGTTCTCGCCGATGTTACCGAAGGCCACGAAGGCCAGGCCAACACCGGCCACCAGCAGGGCTCCCACGGCGATGAGTCGGTTACGGGTAACAGGGGTCATGGCTCATTCACTCCTTGGATCCTGCAGGCAGGTTCTTGGGTCGGCGCAGCCACAGCGATAACGCATAGAGGCTGAAGGCGCCCCAGGTAATGCCATAGCTGGCCCACACATAGCCCCAGCCGCCGGTAATCCGGCCGCTGCCCACTTCTCCCGCGGCCACCTGGGCCCACAGCATCAGCGAGCTCATCACGCCACCCCCGCGGTGCGGTTCTGCTGGGCGCCATCCGTGGGCAGCGCCTCGGGGAGGGCCACCTCCGCCTTCCGCTCCGCCATGGCGATGCGGTAGCGGTGGAGGATGAAGAGGGCCGCCAGGCCCAGGAATGCGTAGGAACTGAGGCGAAGGGGAAGCTGGAACGCCGGGTCCACCGTCCGGGGCGTGGACTGCACTTGGTGCAGGCTGCGCCACCACTTCACCGAGAACCAGATGATGGGCAGGTCCACCGCGGCGATGATGCCCACCACGGAGCTCCACGTGGCGCGCTTGTCCGGGTCCTCCACGAAGCGGCGCAGGGCCATGTAGCCCATGTAGGCCACCAGGAGGATGGCGGCGGTGGTGAGCCGGGGATCCCACGTCCAGTACACACCCCAGGTGGGCCGGCCCCAGATGGCGCCCAGCAGCACCCCCACCGCGCCGAACAGCAGACCCACCTCGGCGGAGGCCTCCGCCAGCGAGTCCGTCCTCCAGCTCTGCTTGAAGAGGTACGCCACCGAGCACCCGAAGTTGATCACCAGCGCCACCAGCGCAGCCCACACGGCAGGAACATGCGCGTACATGATGCGCTGCACGTCGCCCATCTCCCGGTCCGGAGGAGCCACGAACAGGCCCACCCCATGGCCGATTCCCAGGGCGATGAGCGCGTAGACCGGCAGCGTCAGGTGGGCGTACTTGCGGCCCACCGTGAGCAGCAGGAGCAGGATGACTCCAGGCAGTACGGCCGTGGTGAGAATGAACATCGTCAGTCCTCGATCACCCGCGGGAAGAGCAGGAAGCCTAAGCCCCAATAGATCA
Organism: Hyalangium minutum; assembly: GCF_000737315.1. Lineage (GTDB taxonomy): Bacteria > Myxococcota > Myxococcia > Myxococcales > Myxococcaceae > Hyalangium > Hyalangium minutum. The sequence goes on along the minus strand of NZ_JMCB01000009.1, from coordinate 46,861 downwards.
GGTTGAACCCTCCCAGCAGACCGAACCAAGAGCCGAGCTGATCCATCGGATCGCCCTGGAGCACCAGCGCCATGGCCTTGGTCGCGGCCAGCAGGGCCGGAACAATCAGCGGGAACAATAGCAGAGGTAGGAGCACGTCCCTCGCTCGGGCGTTATTGGCGATGGCTGCATACACGCACCCCGGGGCGGCGAGCGCCATGCAGCCAAGCACGAGGGTAGCCATCAGATCGCCTACTCCCAGGACCACCTTCACCCCGTAGAGGGCCACCATGACGGGGATGAGCAGGCTGCCCAGCAGGACGAGCAGCAGGGTGTTGCCTACCGCCTTGGACAGGAAGATGGCCCGAGCGTCCGCCGGGGCCAGCCGCAGGCCGTCCATGCAGGCGTTCTCGTACTCCACCCGGAAGGACTCACCCAGGGACAGGGTGCTGGCGAAGAGGATGGCCAGCCAGAGGTAGCCGCCCGCGTTGCGCTCGAGCAGCTTGGTGTCCGGACCCAGCGCGAACGAGAAGAGCAGCAGCGTGGAGAGCGCGAAGAAGACCAGGGCGTTGAGCCGGGCCCGGGTGCGCCACTCGATGAGCAGATCCTTGCCGAGCAGGATGGCGGCGGCCTTCAGCAGGCCCGCGGGACGGGGGCGGCTCATGCGGGCACCGCCCGGCCTTCTTGCAGGTGAAGGCGCTCCTCACACAGCGTCAGCCCCTGCTCGATGAGGTGGGTGGCCAGGACGACGGTGACACCCGAGGCCTTGAGCTCGCCGATGATGCCCTCCATGGCCTGGATGCCTGCCGGGTCCAGCTCGCCGAAGGGCTCGTCCAGCAGCGCCATGGCGGGCTTCTTCATCACCAGCCGCGCGATGGCCAGGCGCTTGCGCATGCCCGCGCTGAACTGGCGCACGGGGCTCTCGGTCCGCCGCGTCAGCCCCACGCGCGTCAGCAGCTGGTCGGCGACGTCCTTCGGGGAGGGCAGGTCCAGCAGGCGGGCGAGCACCACGAGGTTCTGGTGCGCGGTGAGGTCCTCGTAAAGAAAGCTGGCGTGGGAAAGGAGGGCAACCTCTTGACGCACTGCGTTCGTATCCGAGACGGTGTTGCGGCCGAGCACCTCGACGCGGCCCGCGGTGGGCGAGAGGGCGGTGGCCACCAGGCGCAGCAGCGTGGTCTTCCCGGAGCCGTTGTGGCCGGTGAGGAGGAGCGAGCGGCCCGCGGGCAGCGAGTAGGTGAGTCGCGCCAGAGCCCAATGACGCCCATACCGCTTGCTCACGTCATGCAGGGCGATCGCCGGAGGCGAGGCGGGGGCAGGGGCGTCCATCGGGACGGGGTTCGTACCCGGAAATCGCCCCTTTCTCCAGCGAAAGCCGTGCCTTCTAGAAGCGGCCACCCAGCGCGAGGCCCACGCCGCCTCGGCCCATGACGGTGGGGGCGACCGCTACCTCTGGCGCCGGGGTGGAGGGGCCGTCGAAGTCGCGGGTGATATAGGCGGTGAGGGCCAGCCCACCGACCGCGCCCACCGCCGCTCCAATGGCGATGGGTTCCCCGTCATTCGCGCCGAGCAGGGCGACGGTGGCCGCTCCCAGCAGGCCTCCGAGGATGCCGCCCGAGTCGATCAGCAGCATCCTGCCTCGAGACACTGGCAGGGACTGCGAGAGCACCGCGAAGGAGGTGATGCCCACCCCCGTCACCACGGACTCGATCGCGAAGAAGGCGCTCCGCTCGCCATCCCCGGCGGCGGCGAGGATCAGCGCGGTGATCACGCCGCTCCAAAGCCCGCCCGAGTTGGCCAGGGAGACCTGGCCTGCGGTGGGGTGGGTCAGCAGGGCCACGGCAATCCCGGCGCCGGTCAGGCTCAGCGTGCTGCCCATGACGGTGGCAAGCGCGCTCTCGTCGTCGATGTCGAAGACCTGGGTGGCGGCCAGTCCATACCAGACGCCCCAAGTCGTCCCCGAGTTGATGGCGGCCGACTGGCCCGACGTCACCCCGTTCTCATGCGTCGCATATAAGGAGACTGCGGCGCCCACTCCCGCTCCCAGGAGCGAAGCGGCGAGGTAGCCGCGGCCATCACAATCGATGATGCCGCACAGCAGGGCACCTTGCGTCGCGCCGTGCCCGGTCTGCCAGACCACGAGGCTTCCGCGCGCGAAGCCCGAGGGCTTTTCAGGAGCGATGAGGAGCGCCGCCTCGGCCAGCTTCGCGCCCGGGCCGAGCCGAGTGCGCGTGAGCCGGGCGAGCTCTCCGGCGTAGGGGTGGGTGGGGCAGGCGGCGAGGACGTGCTCGAACGCCTCCAGCGCCGAGTGATCATCGCCCGCGACGAGCGCGTCGAAGCCCCGGGTGTAGTCGGCCTCGGCGGTGGCGCACGTGTCGGAGCTGGACGGCAGCGGAGGGGTGGACAGAGGCGCATCGGCCTGCGGGGCCGCGGCGGCCGTGGCCAACACGATCAGGAGGACACTGGGCGCGAGTGGCATTTAACTTCCATTCTGCCCCGCTGGGCTTCCCCCGTCGCGTGGTCGCTTTCTAGCGATCTGGAAAATTTTTCCAGGGTGGGGTCCAAATGTTCCAGGCCGGGCATGTGGCTCGTCTGCTACCCGCCGAAAATGTGAATAGATGGCCGGTTTTGGCTTTGGCATCGCTCCTGCATCCTTGCGGGACAAGGTTGGGCTGCGCATTGGGGGAGGTCATGGGCGCGGGAGGGTTGGTGCGAAGAGCGGTGAAAGTAGCGGCCGCTGGAGTGCTCCACTACAGCGGACTCAGGAAGGCTATGGCCATGTATCGCCGGAGCCAGTCCGGTGGGCGGCGCCTCCTGATCGTCAGCTACCACAGGGTGGTGGAGGATCTGACAGGCGAGCTGCAGCGGTCCATTCCAGGGCTGCTCATCTCCAAGGAGACGTTTCGGCGGCACCTGGAGCAGGCTGCGGCTGCGGGCTACGAGTTCGCCACCATTGGCGATGCCGTGGACGTGATGGCGGGGCGCAGGAGCACCAAGCGGGATCTGTGTGTCGTCACGTTCGATGACGGGTACCGGGATGTGTATCGGTTCGCCTATCCCCTGCTGAAGCGGATGGGTGTACCGGCCATTGTCTATCTGCCGACGGACTTCATCGGCACGAAGCGGCGGTTCAATCATGATCGGCTGTTCCACCTCATCCAGGTGGCGCAGAAGCGGCGGCTCAGGCCGTACTTCACGACGCTTCCGGAGCCTGCGCTGAAGCTGGCGGGGCCGATCTTGTCCGGCAGCCGGCCGGTCTCCGACGCGCTGGATGAGTTCATTGGCGAGCACTCCGCCCGTGTGGTGCAGGAGGTCATCCAGGCGCTGGAGCAGGAACTGGGAGGCGGCGCGAACCTGTTGCCCGAGCAGGGCGACATCATGGACTGGGACGAGGTGCGGCACATGGCTCGGGATGGCTTCGAGTTCGGTGCGCACACGCTGGGGCACACCGTGCTGACGATGGAGCCCGCCGAGCAGATGGAGCGGGAGATCATCGAGTCCAAGCAAGCCATCGAGCGGGAGCTGGGCACCCCGGTCCGGGACTTCGCCTACTGCAACGGCTGGTACTCGGAGGAGGTCATCCGGTTGCTGAAGCAGCACGGCTTCCGCTCGGGGGTGACGACCGAGGATCTGCCCAACCGGGTGGGCGGGGATCCGTTCACCCTCAAGCGCAAGGTGCTGTGGGAGAACTTCAGCATCGGCATGTTGGGGGACTACTCGGAGGCGCTCACCGGCTGCCAGTTGGACGACTGCTTCGCGATGTTGGGGGTGAGCCGCCCCGTGACGGGACGGCGGCCCCACTTATCCGCCACTCGGGCGGCCAATGAGCTGCTGATGCGGAGCCAGATCTCCCTGGAGGAGCCGACGTGAGCGCATCCTCGGCGCCCGCCGCGTCCGGGTCCTTCCTGGGCAAGGCCGGGCCCCTGGTGTTGGCGCGGCTCTTCACGGCCGGGCTGACGCTGTCCATTCCGCTCGTGCTTGCCCGGGTGCTGAGCCTGGAGGAGTACGGGACGTACTATCAGCTGTTCCTGATCTCCACGACGCTCTACTACGTGCTGCCGTTCGGCGTGGCGCAGAGCCTCTACTACTTCCTGCCTCGGGTGGAGCAGAAGCGGCCGTTCCTCGGCCAGACGATGCTCTTCATGACCGCGGCGGGCGTGGTGGCGGCGGCGCTGGTGGTGGGGCTGCTCGAGCCGGTGGCCGGGCTGTTCTCCAACCCAGCGCTGCTGAACTACCGCTGGCCGCTGGCGATCTACACCGCGCTGCTCCTGGGTTCGTTCCCGCTGGAGGTGGCCCTCACCAGCCAGGGGCGGACGAAGGCGGCGGCGGTGGCGTACCTGGGCTCGGACACGGTGCGCTCGGCGGCCATGGTGTTGCCGTGCCTGTTCGGCGCCTCGCTGCACGGGATGATGATCGCGGTGGCGGGGTATGCGGGGCTGCGCTACCTGGCCACGTGGGTCATCTCGCTCCGAGGGAGCGAGGGGCCGCTGGTGAGCGGGAAGCTCTTCCGCGAGCAACTGATGTACGCGGCGCCATTTGGGGCGGCCATGGCGCTGTCCATTCCGCAGCAGAACGCGCACTTCTATGTGGTGGCGAGCGCGGTGGCCCCGGCGCTGTACGCGCTGTACCGGGTGGGCTGCTTCCAGTTGCCGGTGGTGGAGCTGCTCTACACGCCCACGAGCGAGGTGCTGATGGTGCGCCTGGGCGAGCTGGAGAAGGCCGGGAGGCTGGAGGAGGGCGTGGGGGCTTTCCGCGAGGCCGCGGGGAAGCTGGCCTTCGTGTTCCTGCCGTTCGCCGCGTTCCTGTTCGCCGCGGCGCCCGAGTTCATCTCCGCGATGTTTGGCGCGAAGTTCCTGCCCGCGGTGCCCATCTTCCGGGTGAGCGTGCTGGGCGTGGTGCTGGCCATCCTGCCGATGGACGGTGTGCTGCGTGCCCGGGGTTACACGCGCGCCATCTTCTTGTCGTACCTGATCAAGGCGGTGGTCACGGTGCCGCTCGTCTGGTGGGGCGTGCGCTCCTTCGGGATGAAGGGCGGCATCGCCTCGTGGGCGGTGGCGGAGCTGGTGGGGAAGGCGACGCTGCTGATCCGCGTGCCTGCTGCGCTGTCCACGCCAGAGCGTCCGCTGCGCATCCGGGATGTCATCCCCTGGGCGGAGCTGGGCAAGGCGTCGCTGGCGGCCTGTGCGGCGGCGGCGGGTGTCTTCGCGCTGCGCGCGGGCCTGGTGGGCGCCTGGGTGGGCCTGCCTCAGGGCTTCATTTGGCGGGCGCTGCCGCTGGCCGTGACCGGGGTGCTGTTCGCCATCGGGTATGTGGCGGTGCTCTACGCGACGGGGATCCGGCCGCTGCGGATCCTGGCGGGGCTGCGGACGCGGGGAGCGAGCTGAAGCGGTGGGAAGTGGACCCTTGGGGAGGACTTCCCTCCTCAGAGGTGACTCCCTAGCTTCGGGCCAGGGTGGGGTTGGTGGGGTTGGGGACGGGAGTGAGTGATGGGGTTGGACGGGATGACGTGGTACCGACTTGCGCGCAGGTTGCATCTGCGCGGGGTTCCTGTGCTGCCGGATGTGCTGCGCAAGGTCATCTATTACCTGCACAGCTCTCACATTCCCTATGAGGCCGAGATCGGCGAGGGCACGGCGTTGGGTTACGGCGGTATCGGAGTCGTCATCCACCAGAACGCGAGGCTGGGGCGCTACTGCCTCGTCTCTCAGCAAGTGACCATCAGTGGACGGTCGGGCATCGAGGGCGTCCCGGTGATCGGCGACTACGTGCGCATTGGCGCGGGGGCGAAGATCCTCGGCAACGTCCAGGTTGGCGACTTCGCGGTGATCGGCGCCAACGCGGTGGTGCTCCAGGACGTGCCTGCGGGTGCGGTGGTGGCCGGGGTCCCGGCCCGGGTGCTCCGCCAGGATTCGGATCCGATTGCTTTTTACGAGCGGGAGATGGGGCTGCCGCCTCCGCGGCTTGGCCAGACGTTGGGGTCGATGCACCTTCCGGAGACCACTTTTCAGTAGGACCGAGGACTTTGTTTGATGCGCGTGCTTCTCATTGGTGACTACCCACCTCCGCATGGCGGGGTGGCGATTCACGTTCAACAACTGCATCGATTTCTTCGCGAGCGTGGCGTCGAGGCGAAGGTGCTGGACATTGGAAAGGGCGGCCGGCCGGCTCCGGACGTTATCCCTGTCCGCACGCCGGCCAAGTTCGGGCTGCGGCTCGCGGGATTCTTGAGCGCTGGATGGACGGTGCATGTCCACACCAGCGGTGACAACCCGAAGGCCTGGGTGCTGGCCGCGCTGGCGGGTGTCCCAGGGCCTCGAGCGCCTCGGTTCATCACCCTGCACTCGGGGCTGCTGCCGGAGTTCCTCGCGGGCTCCGTGGCCCGGCGAGCCATGGCCCGTGCCGCGCTGGCGGGGTACTCGCGCGTGATCGCGGTGTCCGAGGCCGTGAAGGAGGCGCTCGTTGGCTGTGGAGTGCCTTCCGAGAAGATCCTCGTGCAGCCGGCCTTCTGCGCCTCGCAGGTGCGGCCCGGGCCGGTGACTGCCGCCGTGGAACTGGCGAGGGCCCGGCGCTCTCCGCTGCTGGCCATGGCGCACCACCCGTCGCCGGTCTACGGGCGCATGCAGATGTTCCGCGCGCTCCGGATGCTGGCGAACGAGCTGCCGGGCGTGGGGCTCGCGGTGTTCGGGCCTGGGACGCGGACGCCGGAGTTCGCGCGGGATGCCCGCGAGACGCACGTGGCGCCGCTCCTGGAGGATCTGGGCGAGCTGAACCACGACGAGGCGCTCGGTCTGTTGTCACGGTGCGATGTGTTCATCCGGCCCACGACGCATGACGGGGACTCGGTCTCCGTCCGCGAGGCGCTGACGCTCGGAGTGCCCTGCGTGGCCAGCGACGTGTGCGCCCGGCCCGAGGGCACCTTTTTGTTCCGGGGCGGCCACCCGCCGGATCTGGCGCTGAGGATCCGGCAGGCGCTCGCGGAGGGACCCGCGCAGGTGGCTCAGCCGGACGCCGGTCCCGTGCTGCTCCGTCTGTACGAGGAGCTCGCGGCACCGGGGCTTACGGATTGGATTTCGACACGGGAGACGCAACATGCGGCGCAGTGAAGACATGGATCTGACCCGCCGGGCCCTGCGCGGACGGGACCTGGTGGTGTTCTCCAACGACTGGGACGGCGATCCGCTGTCCAAGGTCCACATCATGCGGATCCTCTCGCGGGAGAACCGCGTGCTGTGGGTGAACAGCATCGGCAACCGGGCGCCCAAGGCGAACACGCACGATCTGCAGCGCATCTGGCGCAAGCTGTCCTCCTTCACCGAGGGCATCCGAGAGGTGGAGCCCAACCTCTTCGTGCTGGCGCCGCTGGCCATCCCGTTCTACGGCTCGGAGGCGGTGCGGTCGACGAACCGGGAGCTGCTGCGGCTCCAGGTGAAGCGGGCGATGAAGAAGCTGAACTTCCGGCGGCCCATCTCGTGGTCGTTCCTGCCGGCCTCGGCGCCGGTGTCGGGCACGCTGGGCGAGGAGTTCGTCGTCTACCACTGCGTGGACGAGTTCTCCGCGTTCAGCGACACCAACGGGCGCCACATCGCGGAGCTGGAGGAGCGGCTGCTGCGCCGGGCGGATCTGGTCATCACCTCCGCCGAGCGCCTGCGCGAGAACAAGGCCAAGGTGAACCCGAACACGGTGCTGGTGCGGCACGGGGTGGACTACCAGCACTTCGTGAAGGCGTGTGACGAGGCCACGCAGGTTCCGGAGGACATCGCGAAGCTGCCGGGGCCCATCATCGGCTTCTTCGGGCTGATGGCGGACTGGGTGGACCAGGAGGCGATCATCGCCACGGCGAAGGCGCACCCCGAAGGCTCGGTGGTGGTGATCGGCAAGGTGGCGCCGGACTGCGACGTGACGGCGATGAAGGCGGTGCCGAACATCCACTTCCTAGGGCGCCAGCCGTACGCGAGCCTGCCGGGCTACTGCAAGGCGTTCGATGTGGCGCTGATGCCGTTCACAGTGAACGAGCTGACGCTCAACGCCAACCCGCTGAAGGTGCGCGAGTACCTGGCTGCGGGGCTCCCGGTGGTGTCCACGGACATCCCCGAGGTGCGCAAGGTGGGGCTGTGCAAGGTGGCCACCTCGACGGAGGACTTCGTGCGCAAGGTGGACGAGTGCCTCGCCGAGGGCGCAGGCCCCAGCCGCGAGCGCGCCGAGCGCATCTTCCACGAGAGCTGGGATGCGCGGGTGGAGGAGATCCGCTCGCACGTGGGCGAGGCCCTGCTCAAGGCGGGCCGGAGCCTGTAGTCAAGGCGCCGCGCGCCCGCCGATCTCCGGGAAGCGCTCGTAGACCCGCAGGAGCGTGTCCAAGTGGGCGGGGTTGTCGTAATCGAGCGGCTCATCCGTGAGCCGCACAACCCACCCTCCCGACGCCGTGCGCCGCGCCCGCGTTTGCAACTCGGCATCGTGGGCCGGGTCCGGGAACCCGATCGCTTTTGCGGCAGCGGCAGACCAGTAGTTCAGCCACCCGAGGTAGTGCGGAATCTCAGGTGAATGGATATGCCGTGACAAACTGAGCATGGGAAGCCCACGGGGTGAGCGCTCTGGCCCATGAGCTGAGTGGCGCATCTGCTCTGAGACTTCTGAACCATAGCCCTCCGGTGACGCATGCCCCCAGTACGCGTGTGCGCCCTCCGCCAAGGCCTCCAGCGCATCTGCCGCTGCTGCGATCCCTGTGGCATCCAGTGGCAGCTTTGCATGCACTTCAAACAGGGGCTGACCACCCGGGCTGAGGCTTGCCGGTTTTTGGAGACCAGAAATCATCACCGGGTAACCCTCGTCCCCGTTGCACAAGAAAGGGAATTCCCCGTCCTTGGTGGCTTCCGCGAGCCACTCGTCGCGCTGTGGCAACGCGGCAAGCTGTCGCCCCTCGGTAACTCTCCACTCCAGACGCAAACCGGGGAGCGTCCTCTCCATCCCTTGGACAACAGCGAGCGCGCGTCCGTCATTGCCCACGAGCGCAGGCCCATGAGTGATAAGAATGAGGCGCTTTCGAGCAGTCATCGTGGGCACCCCGTGACGACGATCTTGAGTTCGGGATCCCTATCGAGCAGTGCTTGCTTGTGCGCTTGCGTGCTCACCCCAACGACGAAGTCGTATCCACAGGCACTCGCAGCATTGAGCTCTTTGTGCAATTGCTCAATTTCCTTTTCAATCTCCTGATCTCGGACAAAGTCATTGTATGTGTCAAATCGATGGGTCTTGATCTCCCACAGCACACGCACGCCGACTTGCAGTGCATCGAAGCGCATGCCGGCCACAAGCACGTCCATGCCGGGGTAGCGGTTCGGCGGAAATTTATCGGCGCACTCGTTATGCGGCGCATCTTCGCCTGCGTGCGGCACCGGGATGGGCTCGCACGCCGGGCGGCGTGGGTTGGATTCAGTCGGCACTGGGGGGAAGATGTCTCCGGTGCGCGAGCCCTCTGGCTTGGGTGGGCGGTTCGCTAACGGTTCTTTGGCAGGACGCGCCTGAGTTTTGTGTTTCGCACGCTCGCGGGATGCGTTCCGTTCATAAGCCTCCAGCCCCTCTGTGATGGCAGCAGCCACCACCACGGCTCCCATCACAATCACTGCGCCAACGACGATCTCAGGTGCCGCAAAGACACAGAGGGCCACGGCTGCGGGAGCCAGAGCCGTAGATGCGACGGCGCACCTTCCTGTGGCGTCTCGAAACTTGACCCTCCCGTGATCGAGGACGTGAAAGCACCGCTCCGCAAGGAGCGGCCACTCGGTGGAGGCTTCTCGCACCACGCAATGCCCGTCATCCGTCCAGGGGTACTGGGCTGCGCGCTGAAGGTTTGCCAGTCTCGGGTTCGGGTCCTCCCACTCTCCCGGGCTCGGATCCATCGTTGCGCAGGCCGAGAGTAAGAGCAGGAGTGCGATGCAAGGCGGGGAACGCATGGCTCCGTCCTTCAAGCGCGAGGGGACATTAACTCGGGAAAACCTCCCGGGTCACCCTGCCAGCGGGCCGCGCGCGCGAGCAGAAGAGATGAATGAACTGGCCCCATTGTGGCTCAGGCGGCGGTGAAGGCTGCGCGGCCCGTGACGATGGCCTCAAGCCGGGCGTAGCGGGCCGCGAGTTGTGCGTAGGCCTTCGGGGTGAGGGTGTCCTGGTCTAGGGCCCTCGCCAGCTCCGCTCGGGTCTCCAGATAGTGCGCGGAGGGGATGCCACAGCGCTGCTCCATCATCCGGGCGGCCTCCTCCTCGGAGAGCGTGAGGGGGATTCCGAGCCGCTCGTGCATGAGCTGGCGCAGGTGACGGGCCAGCTCGGGGAGCAGCTCTCGCTCCACCTTGGCTCGGCGCGTGAGCCACCCCATGGATTGGACGTACTCCAGCGTGGAGCGGTGCCGCTCGGGCAGCTGCGGCCGGGGCGCTCCGAAGCGCTGGCCACGCGCGAACACGTAGAGGGCTCCCACGGCCAGGCACTGGAGCACGAAGGCCCAGACGCCTCGTGACATGGGCGGAGGGGGCTCCGCCGAGTGGTGGAACTCGTCGAAGAGCAGAGGGCCTCGGGCCGCGAGCGCGTCCCAGAAGCGCAGGTTGTCGAGCAGCTCGATCCGCCGGTTCTCCGCCATGTCAGGCCCCGCGGCCACATACACCTCGCCCTGGCCGAGCCCCAGCCGCCACAGCGCCGCGATGCCCTCCTGGCCGGCGATGGGCACGGCCTCCGCCATGTTCAGGCGGATGCCCCGGTCCCGGGACACCCGGAAGCCACTCGTGCCCCGAGCGGCTCCAGCAGGGACCCAGACGTCCACAGTGGTGCCTCCGAGGTCCTGATCACCCTCGGGGAGGCCCCGCGAACTCGCGCCCAGGAACGCGCCGCGCTCCAACTCCAGCCACTGCTCTAGCGCGGGTTGGCCCTTGGCCTTGTCCCGCGAGGTCAGGAAGACGAGGGTTCCCCCGCCGCGCACGAAGCGCTCCAACGCCTCCACCTCGACCGGGGAGACGGAGCGGCCTTGCGGTGCGGGGATGACGACAGTCCGGGCGGTGGTGGGGAGGGCTTCGAGCGAGTCCCGGTGCGCCTCCACGGTGGCGCCGCCCTCTTCGAGATAGAGGTAGAGCGCGCGCAGCCCGAGTGGGCCTGGGTTGTCCACGGACGGCAGCGTGGACTCGGTCGCGGCCTGCCGGGCCGACAGGCCCAGCGCCGCCGCGAGGGTGACGAGGATCCCGAAGAAGAGGAAGGTGCGCAGGTTCTTCATGCCACCCCTCCGGGAGGGGTGTGCTGCAGGCGCTCGACGTCGGCCACGAAGCTCGCGGCCTCGTCCGGGGGCACGGGCGACAGCGAATAGAAGGTGCGGTCGTACCAGCGGACCAGCCGCTCCACCTCCTGGACGAGGGGCGCTGGGGCGCCACGGCTGGGCAGCTCGGCGGCGAGCTCGCGGTTCGTCTTCACGCGATCGGGCCGGGCCAGTTGCCGCTCCTCGAGGGTGGAGAGCAGGGACAGCAGCCCCTGCCGGATGGCCTCACGCGGGGAGGAGGCCAGCGCCTCGCGGGCGCGCTGCAGGTGCTCGCGAGGGGAGTCGAGCTCGAGCCGGGCCGCGGCTTCGGCGGCTGGAGCGGCAGGTTGTGTGGCGGGGCGGCGCCAGCGCCGGAAGCGCAACACCCCAAAGAGGACCACCGCGAGCCCCAGCCCGAGGATGATGGCGCGGGTGGTGATGGCGAAGCTCTGGGCGCCCTTGGACTGGAAGAGGCCGCTGAGCCACGCGTCGGCTTGGCGAAGGAGGCGCTGGAGCAGATCGGTGTTGCGCCTGCGGGCTTGGGAGAACTCGGGCCGGTCGAGGATGGCCCGGAGCCGCTCCGGCGAGCTGTCGGGGAGGGATGCCTGCGGGCGGGCCGAGGACTCCTGGAAGGCACAGGTCTCCCTCAGCCGGGCCGCCACATCCTGGGCGAGCTGCTCGGTGGAGAAGTCCCCTTGGGGGCGCAGGGGGAGCCCTCCGGCGCGCGACTCGATGCCCGCCACGATGCTGGAGAGCTCTGCGGGGCGATTCTTGGCGGTCTCTTCGAGGAGCCGGACATCCGTCTCCAGATCCGCGCAAGGCACCGTGGCAAGCAGCAGGGGGAGGGCGAGGGTCAGCACGCGGCGCTCACGGGAGAGGGGGGCCGCTCAGGGAGCGGGGCGGTGGTGGGCGAGCCGGCGCTCGAGATCCAGCCCTTCGCGGCGCATCCGCAGGTCCAGGTAGAACATGGCGGAGAAGATCAAGCTCAGGGGAAGGAAGATGGACTGGCCCAGGACTTGGAACAGCTCCACGGGAACGAGAATCGCCTGAGGGATGGGGTTGGCGGCCGCGGCCGAGGGATTGCTCAGCTGGCCGTATGCGCTGTGAACGATCAGGGCGGGGATGCTGAAGATGAGCGTGACGGCGATGACGATGCCGCCAATGGCCGTGAGGAGGATCATCGCCCGGACCTTCACTCGGCCCATGAAGCCCGGAGCCACCCGGCCCGAGAGGAGAGCTCCCGAGCGCCGGAAGGACTCGAGCGCGGACAGGTCCTCCATGGCGAACACCGGCCCGAGGACGGCGAAGCGCAGGAAGTACCAGAGGAGGGCCGTCAGCCAGCCCAGGCCCATGACGATGATGCCGATGACGCTGAGGGCGACGCCCAGGATTCGGCCGCCCGAGCCTTCTACGGTGCTCGTCAGAACCGCCCCCAGCACCAGGGAGAGGGTTCCGGGGAGCATGCAAAGCAGGGTGATGCCCAGGCCCCAGAGCAGGGACAAAAGGTAGGCCCCGGTCAGGGCGCCCAGGCGCTGGAGGCCGCGGCGCAGCCCATCGCTCGGACGGGCGCTCTCGCCTAGCTGGATGGGGACGACATAGCGGGCGATGACCACCGTGGAGATCCAGTAGCTCCAGGTGAGCACGACCATCAGGAGGATCGCGGCCAGCACCATGAGGCCCAGCTCGGTGGTGACGCCGAGGGGATCGTCCTGGATGCGGGCCTCCAGCTCCTGGGGATTCCGGAGGAGGCTGCTGGTGCGCTCGAGGGTGATCGCGACACTCTTCTTGAAGATGTAGTCGATCAGCTGGAAGCCGAGCCCCAAAGCGAACAGCGGTACGAGGTGGGCGCGCCAGAAGATGGCGCAGCGGTCGATGATCTCGCCCAGAGAGAGCGGACGCAGGTCCTTGATGCCAGCAGGGGAACTCACGGTGCGGGCAGCATAGCGCGACTCAAGCCTGCGGCTGGGAGGAGTGAGTAGTGGGGCGCAACAGGGCCCTCGTGGCAGTGGTGGGGTTCTCGGCCTCCAAGACGGCGGAGATGACGGCGAAGCCGTGCGCTCCGGAGAGCTGGGGGGCCCGCTCTGGAGTGATACCCCCGAGCGCCAGGGCCGGGCAGGAGAGGGATGCCGCCAGCGCCTGGAACCCGTCAGGCCCCAAGGGAGGGCGGGTGTCTCCGGTCTTCGAGCCAGGGGCGTAGACGGGGCTGACGAGGGCCAGGTCAGCGCCTCGGGCGAGCTGGGCCTCGTGCGCGTCATGGACGGCGGCGCTGACCCACCGTCCGGCGGGCAGCGCAGGCCGGACATTCTCCACGGTGAGGCCCCGGGCGGGCAGGTGTAAGTGGGCACCGACAAGGAGCGCCACGTCCAGGCGGCCGTTGACGAAGAGCGGGTTGCCATGGGCCCGGCACAGCGCCGCGAGAAGCCGTGCCTCTTCGAGGAACACCCGCGTGGGTGCCTCTGGGTGACGATGCTGGACCGCCACTTCGGGCCCTGCCACCAGCGCGCGTTCCAGGGCCGAGAGCAGCCGTGCCCTCGGGAGCCGCCAATCGGTGATGACGATCAGCCGGGGGAGGGTGGGCACTACTCGACGAGCCCCTCGAGCGGGCTGGAGGCAGAGGCGTACGCCTTACGAGGGATGCGGCCAGCGAGGAATGCGTCGCGTCCCGCCTCCACGGCCTTGCGCATGGCCACGGCCATCCGCACAGGATCCTTCGCGCCGGCGATGGCGGTGTTCATCAGGACGGCGTCCACGCCCAGCTCCATGGCGATGGCGGCATCCGAGGCCGTGCCCACGCCCGCGTCGACGATGACGGGGATCTTCACGAGCTCGCGGATGAGGCGGATGTTGTGGGGGTTCCGGATGCCCAGCCCTGAGCCGATGGGGGCCGCCAGGGGCATGACCGCCGCGCAGCCCACGTCCGCCAGCTTGCGGGCGGAGATGGGATCGTCGGTGGTGTAGGGCAGGACGGTGAAGCCCTCCTTGACGAGGATGCGCGCGGCCTTGAGGGTCTCCTCGACGTCCGGATAGAGCGTCTTCTCATCGCCGAGCACCTCGAGCTTGACCCACTTGCTCATGCCCAGCTCCTCGGCGAGGCGGCAGGTGCGCACGGCGTCCTCAGCGGTGTAGCAGAGGGCGGTGTTGGGCAGCAGGCGCATGCGCTGGGTGTCGATCCAGTTCATCAGCGACGCCTCGCCCTGGGCCTTGAGGTCCAGGCGGCGTACGGCCACGGTGACCATCTCCGCGCCCGAGGCCTCGTGGCAGCGCTTCATGATGTCGAAGCTGGGGTACTTGCCCGTGCCGATGATGAGCCGCGACTGGAAGGTGACGCCGGCGAGAGTGAAGGGGGTGTCCTGGGTGCTCATGTGCTCTCCTACCCGCCACCGACGAAGGTGACGATCTCCACGCGATCTTGAGGGTTCAGGCGGTGCTCGGGGTGGCGGGCGCGGCGGACCACCTCCGCGTTCACCTCCACCGCGACGCCCGGGCCGCTGCCGACCCGCAGCAGCTCGAGAAGGCCCGCCAGGGTCAGCCCTGCGGGGACTTCACGCGCCTCTCCGTTGACCCAAATTGTCACGACCGGCCACTCCTGGACTGGAGGTCGACGCACTACAAGCGTGCCACCCCTCTGTCAACGCACACGGAGGTGCTGCGGCCGGAAAGGGGCCCGCTATACTCGGCCGCATGTTGACCGCGACCCGCAGGTTTGCCGCTTCCGTTCTGGCGTTGACGATCGCCTTGCCTGCGGCGGCTGCTGAGCCGAAGACAGCCGCACCCGCTGCAAAGCCCGCAGCGGCTGCGAAGGAGCAGCCCGCTTCGAAGGCGCAGACGGCCGCCAAGGAGCCGTCAGCCGCCAAAGAGCAGCCCGCTTCTGCGCCTGTGGCCGCGCTGGATGCGCCCGCGCGTGAACCCGAGCCCTTCATCCGAGGCCACCGCTACGCCTACGTGGCGGGCGGTCTTCTGCTGCTCGGGGGCGTGGGCTTTGGCTACTTCTCCCGGGGAGAAGCCCGGCGGGCGGAGAGCCTGGAGTCGGCGCGGGAGTCCAGCGCCGCGCTGAACCGGGCCAAGACGGCGGCGGCCACCTCGAACGTGATGTATGGGGTGGCGGGGCTCACGCTCGCCTATGGGCTGCTGCTGGAGTTTCTTCCGGAGCCCGCCGCGGACGCGGCGAGCCTCACCTATCACTTCTGAATCGGAAGAGGACGCGTGGACGCAAGGCTGAAAGGTGGCTTTCTCTCGCTCGCGGCCGTGCTGGTGGCGGCGGGCTGCATCATCTCTCAAGACGAGCTGGCGGGCCGTGCATGCTCCTTCGACGCGGACTGCCCCGAGTCCTATACCTGTGCCGGGCCGGAGGGGCTGCGCACATGTGAGGTCATCTATCCTCCGAGTACGAGCTCCGCGGATGCGGGAACCCCCGATGCGGGGCCCGTTCCCACGTACTGCAATGACGTGCAGCCCATCTTGGCGGCCTCGTGTGTATCGAACTGCCACGGGGCGGTGACCACGGGCAGCGGCCAGACGGACTTCCGGCTGGACTACTATGAAGGAGAGGCGGGGCAGCCCAAGGGCGCCAAGGACATGGCGGCCCGCATCAAGGCGCGCGCCTTCGATCAGCGGAGCATGCCCCCGTTGAATAGCCCCCAGCCCACCGATGTCCAGCGGGCGGTGCTGGCCCGGTGGGTCACCGCCGGAGCGCCTTTGTGTGATGGAGGCACCCCTTAGCCGAGGGGCACCCGAGCCAGCCATGAAAAGAGCCGTCGCCAGTCTGTCCATCTCCGTCGCAGTGACCCTCGTGGCCTGCGCCGTGTCGGTGAGTGACTTTGCCGGAAAGAGCTGTGAGGTCGCGGAGGATTGCCCGGACGGGTACACCTGCGTCGCGGCGCGCCCTGGAGCGGGCCGCACGTGCGAGGTGCTGCGCCTGCCGGAACTGGAGGATGCGGGCACTCCCCCAACGGGACCCGTGCCCACCTACTGCAACGAAGTCCGGCCGCTGCTGAACGCCTACTGCACGTCGAACTGCCACTCGGAGGATTACTCCCGGAGCGGCCAGTCCGGCTTTCGGCTCGATATCTACGAGTCCACCTCGAGCGTGATGGGCGCCAAGGAGATGGCCCCTCGCATCAAGGCGCGCGCCTCGGACCAGCGGACCATGCCGCCGCCGAGCAACCCTCTGCCGACCGAGGAGGAGCGAAAGATCATCGGGAGCTGGGCAGCCGGTGGGGCTCCTTTCTGCACGGACGGAGGCGTCACCCCGGATGGCGGCGTTCCGGACGGCGGACCGTGACAGAGGAAATTTGCGGGTAGAAGCGAGCGGAGGCCGGAGGGGTTGGCTGGCCGCTCGCTTCCCCTAATGCGTCTCTGTTCGCTGACAAGCGCTGTTCAGGTCCTAGGCGAACACCCACTTTCTGCCCAAGCGCCGGGAGCACTTATTCCCCGGCCAAGGCAACGAAAGGAGAGGTGCATGCGAAAGCTCATGGTGGCGGTGGCGGCAGTGGCGGGGTTGGCTCTGACGGCGGGGTGTAAGAAGGAGCCTCAGGAGGAGCGTCGCGAACTGGCGGAGGCGCAGAGGGATGCCCAGAAGGACATCGCCAACGCCCGTCAGGACGCCAACGAGGAGCGGGCTGATCTTCAGAAGGACTTCAACAAGGAGCGCGCTGATCTTCAGAAGGACGAGGCGGAGATCCAGAAGGACGAGAACGAGGAGATCGCGGACGCCCAGCGGAACGTGGCTGAGGAGGAGCGGGACGTCTACGAGGCTGAGATGAATCGCTCCAGGGATCTGGCGAAAGACACCGCGGGCTCTACGGCGGCCGTCGCCAACGTGAGCGTCCAGGGCCGCGTGAGGTCCACCCTGGGCGACTCGCTCGTGATCGTGGTCCCCAACAAGGCCAACGCCGAGCTGAAGCTCAAGACGGATGACAACACCCGTGTCACGCAGAACAACGTCGCCGTGGACCTGGACGACTTCAAGGAGGGCACCGAGGTGCGCGCCTCCTACGTGTCGGATGGGGATGACCTGGTCGCCCGCGACGTCGTCATCATCACCCCCGTGAAGAAGTAGGACCCTGCCGGTGAGCTGAGGGTCCAGGGACGGCTCCCGCCAAAGCGGGAGCCGTTTCTTCTTATTTGACGCGGGTTTCGCTCAGGGACGGAGCAGGTAGGAAGGGGAATGTCTGCCCCCTTTGGTAGGGTGTAACCCATGAGGTTGTTCCTGCACTTCCTACCTGCTGACTCTGTTCATTCCGCATTGCGTGCGCTTTCTGGTAGGATGTCTGACACCCAACCTGTAAGGTTGGGTGGTGCTCTCGCCGTCACACGCGCGGCCATTCGCGTGCCTACCTAAGGAGTGCACTGATGTCTTCACCCCCTGAGCGTCAATCCGCGAAGCCTGTCATCCTCTTTTCCTCGGGCGACACGTCCTACGAACTCATCCGCTACCTCGGGAGCTGCAGCAATGGAGAGGTCCTGCTGGCACGCCGCCGGTACGCGGATGTGGTGGGAGGATCGGTCATCATCAAACGCCTGCAGGACCCCTCGAACGCGATGACGCGGGCGCGGCTCCTGGAGGAGTTCAAGCTGGTCCTCCAACTGGATCACCCCTGCATCGCCCAGGTCCATCTGCTGCGGCTGCAGGACGGTGCGCCTCACCTCGTCATGGAGCATGTGGAGGGGCTCTCCGTGGAGTCCCTGCTCAACTTCGCGGCCATGCGAGGCCAGCCCCTGCCGGAGAACCTGGCGGCCTATGTCGCGGGGGAGGTGGCGGACGCCCTCTCCCACGCGCATTCGCAGAAGGACTTCAACGGCCGCCCGCTGAGCGTCATCCACCGGGACATCAGCCCCCGGAATATCCGCCTCGGCGTGCACGGGCGCGTGAAGATCACCGACTTCGCCGTGGCACACTCGCAGCTAGAAGGCCGCCTGGCCACCGTGGGCGCCCTGCTCAAGGGGGATATCGCCTATTCCTGCCCAGAGTATCTCCTGCTCCAGCCGCTGGATGGCCGGGCGGACCTGTTCTCCCTCGGCGTGGTCCTCCTGGAGATGGTCACGGGCCGGCACCTGCTGGATCTGCCAGAGGTGGAGCAGGCCATGCGTCAGGCGGGAAGCGCCAACGCCTTCCAGTCCTCGCTGATGGCCGAGGAGGAGACCTGGGCCCCCGTCGCAGAGATGTCCATGCGCATGGAGCGCTTCCGCCCGGAATACGTGGAGATTGCCACGCGCGGGCTGTCCACTCCCATGCGGGACATCATCGTCCGCGCCCTGCGGCGCGATCCGGCAGAGCGCTTCCAGTCCGGCCTGGAACTGAGGGATGCGCTCTGGGACTTCCTGGGCGGCCAGGGCCGGTGCTTCGGCCCTCGCGAGGCCCAGCGTGAGATCGCCCTGGTCCGCGCGGAGGCCATCCGGCGCAACGGGGGCGCTCAGCTCCCGGAGGAGGACTACCCCAGCGTTCCACCTGGGATGACCCTGCGCAGCAAGCCGCGCACCTGAGTCATGCGCTGCGCTGGGGGGCGCTCTGGCGGTAGGCCAGAGCGCTCCTTCGCCTGGAACCAGGCGGCCCCAGTCGGGTTCCCTGGGGCCGTGGGAATCTTGGCTTGTCCGGCGTCAGCAGAGGCCCGAGACTTTCGGGCATGAGCGACGTGAACGAACTCCACCGGCGCTGGTGTATCGCGGACAGCCACGCGGACTCGCTCATGTGGAACCGGGACTTGTGTGCCCGCTCCACCGAGGGCCATGTGGACTTCCCCCGGTTGCTTGAGGCTGGGGTGAAGCTCCAATGCTTCACGATTGTCACCCGGGGCTTCCCCTTCATTGGAGGCTTCCCGGCGTTCGCGGCTTGGCGCGGCTGGCCTCGGGCGGCTCGGGCCAGCGAGTGGAGCCGTGCGCTGTGGCAGATCGAGCGGCTCGAGGAGTTCTGCCGCCGCTCCGAGGGCCAGGTCCGCGTCACCACCACCGCTGCTCAGTTGGAGCAGAACCTCGCCCAGGGGCGGCTCTCTGCTGTGCTGGGAGTGGAGGGGGGCCATGCCATCGAAGGGCGTGTGGAGCGGCTCGCGGAACTGCACCAGCGCGGTGTGCGCTTCATGGGGCTCACCCACCTGTCCAACAATGACTTGGGGGGTTCCTCGTTTCCGATGATGGGCAACCGGGGCCTCACGCCCCTGGGCCATCAGGTGGTGGAGGAGATGGGGCGCGTGGGCCTGAGCGTGGATGTGGCCCATGCCTCCGAGCACACCCTGGAGGAGTTGTTCGCGCATTCCTCCGTGCGTTTCTTCTGCTCCCACACGGGCGTGCGGGGCGCGGGCGGTGGGTGGCGCAACCTGTCGGATGAGTCCCTGCGCCGCATCGCGGACCGGGGCGGGGTGGTGGGCATCATCCTCGCCCCCATCTACCTGGGCGGAGACACGCTGGAGGATGTGGTCCGCCACATCGAGCACGCCGTGAGCATCATGGGTGAGGAGGGGGTGGGGATTGGCTCGGACTATGATGGGATGGTGGCGCTGCCCCGGGGGTTCCGGGACGTGACGGATCTGCCCCGGCTCACCGAGGTGCTGCTGCG
This sequence comes from Hyalangium minutum, assembly GCF_000737315.1. Lineage (GTDB taxonomy): Bacteria > Myxococcota > Myxococcia > Myxococcales > Myxococcaceae > Hyalangium > Hyalangium minutum. Next base: position 27,074 of record NZ_JMCB01000009.1, on the reverse strand, counting down.
CCGCCACCCAGAGCCGTGGGTGGAGCGCATCCTCGGGGGCAACTACCGACGCTTCTTCCGGGAGACGCTCGGCGGTTGACCCGCCCCGTGAGGCCCGGGATAGTCGGCGCCTGCATGAACCGCTTCCTCGCGATCCTTCCGTTTGTGGGCTTCCTCTTTCTCCTCGGGTGCGGTGGCCCGAAGTCAGGGGACTCGTGCAACGTCAGTGGCTACATCTGCAGCAGTGAGACGGAGGCCCTGGAGTGCCGCCAGAACCAGTGGCGGACCCTCCCGTGCCGGGGCGGCTTGGGCTGCTCCGAGTCGGCGGGCACCATTCGCTGCGACACCTCCGCCAATGTCGCGGGCGACAACTGTGCCCTGAGCGCCGAGGGCCGTGGCCTCTGCCGCGCGGACGGCCTGGCAGTGCTCGAGTGCCGGCTGGGCGTGCTCGTGGAGACGGAGACGTGCCGCGCTTGCTCGGCGTCCGGCTCGCAGATCGCCTGCCAGAAGTAGCCGCGTCTCATCCGCGGGCCTTGGTGGCTCCCGAGCCGGGCGGTTGGCAGGCGGATTGCTTATGTCTACCTTCGGTTTGGGTGGTCGGGGGTGGGCATGGGCGGGCCGGGGCTGTGGGGACTGGGGGCTGTGGCGTGGTTGTGGGCAGGAGGCGTCGGCGCGGAGGCTCCCGTTCGTCCAGTAGAGAACAGGGAGGCCGTAAGGCAGCCGGTAAAAATGGCCACTGCGGCCATGCAAGTTCCTCAGGTGCCTGAGCAGGCGGTGCGGTTCGCGAGCGCCCCTGCAGCCTCCGCGTCCGGTGCTGTTGGCAGCAAGCAGCGGGGAGATCCTTCCTGGCGGACTGGCCGGCCTGCCAGTCCCGGTGAGCTGCAGGTGACGCCTTCTACACAGGCCGCGCTGGCGGGAGAGCAGATCTCCGTGAAGGTCGCGACCCGGGAGGGTGTGGCTGTTCGCGCTGAGGTCTTCCGCTTGGGCGTCTACGGCGGCACGGGGGCCCTCAAGGTCTGGAGCGGGGGCCCGTACACGGTCTCCACGGCGTCCCGATGCTCGAGCCCTTCGTGCCCCGAGCGCCAGACGTTCTCCTTCGAGGTGGCCCACCACTGGGAGCCGGGCCTCTACCTGGTGAAGGTGACTCGCGCGGATGGGACGCGCAGCTTCACTTCGATCGTGGTGAAGGCGCCCCAGTCCGACGGGCCGAGCTCCTGATCAGCCGGGTAGCGACGCCAGGAAGCGGTCGAGCACCGCGTTGAAGCGCTCCGGCTGCTCCTGGTTCGACAGGTGGCCCGCGCCGGGGATGATCTCCAGCTGGGCTCCGGAGATGAGCCCGGCCATCTGCTTCGCCTTCTCCACCGGTGTCACGGCGTCGTGCTCGCCGACGATCACCAGCGCTGGCCCTGCGAAGCGCGCGAGGATGTCCTTGCTGTCGGGCCGCAGGGCCATGCCTCGCTGCGCGGCGGCCACAGCCTGGGGATTCGCCGCCCGCATCATCGCCGCGACCTCCTGGCCCACCGGCGAGTCCGGGCCGGTGTGAACCAGCCGGGGCAGCAGCGTCTGCACCAGCGGCTCCACGCCCTTGTCCAGGGCCTCCTGGGCCGAGGTCTCGCGCCGGGCCCGTCCCGCCTCGTCGTCTGCGGTGGCCTGCGTGTCCACCAGCACCAGCCCACGCACGCGCCCCGCGTCCTCGCGCAGCAGTGCCATGGATGCGTAGCCCCCCATGGAAACGCCACCCACCACCGCAGAGTCGATCTTCAGTGCGTCCAGCAGCGCCAGCGCGTCCTGGGCGATCCGTGACATCTCCGTGGGCCCGCTGCCCCGCTGGCTCTGGCCGAAGCCCCGAGTGTCCGGGAGGATGAAGCGGTAGCGGCCCGACAGCGCCCGCACCTGCGCATCGAACGCCGAGCCATTCAGCGGAAAGGCGTGGAACAACAGCACGGGCAGCCCCTGGCCCACGTCCTGGTAGTGCAGGGGAATGCCATCGACGGTCACGGTCAGCACAGGGCCTCCTGGGGCTCAGATCCACCGGTTGCGCTTGAACCAGATGATGAGCGCGACGGGGAACAGCAGAATCGTCCCCCACATCGCGTAGTAGAACTCCTTGCCTTGGATCTCCTCGAAGTTCTGTCCGAAGAATCCCACGATGAACGACAGCGGCAGGAAGATCGTCGCGAAGATGGTGAGCTGCTTGGTGATGTCGTTCGTCTTGTTGGCCACCATGGACAGGTAACCGTCCATCGCGTTGCCCAGCAGATCGCGCCCACCGTCGATCTGCTCGTACAGCCGCACGAGGTGATCGTACACGTCTCGGAAGTACAGCGTGGTCTTCTCCTGGATGTGGAGGATGCCGCGCCGGGCCAGCAGCCCCACCACGTCCCGCTGCGGAGAGAGCACCCGCCGGAACGACACCAGCATCCGCTTCAGCTCGAAGATGCGCTGCAAATGCTCCTTCTCCGCGTGCTCGAAGATGGCCACCTCCAGGTCCTCCAGCTCATCGTTGAAGGTGTCCATGATGGGGAACTGCCGATCGATCAGCGTGTCCGCCAGCAGATAGAGGATGAAGTCCACCCCGCGCTCGATCGTCCCTCGCGGATCGGTCTCCACCCGGCGGCGCACCTCGTCGTGCGCGTCGAAGGGGAACTCGTGCACGCTGATCAGCCAGTCCGGTCCCAGGAAGAAATGATGCTCGTGTAGGGTCAGGTCGCAGATGTCCTTGCCGGCCGGCGTGAAGCCCTGGAGCACGATGAACTGGTGGTGGGGGTACTCCTCCAGCTTGGGGCGCTGGTCCAGGTGGAGGCAGTCCTCGACGGCCAGCTTGTGCAGGCCGTAGCGCTCCGCCAGCTTCATGAGTCCTTCCTCGGTGGGAGCGAGCACGTCGATCCACTTGGTGCCTGGCTGATCGAGCAGCTCCTCGCCGCCCGACAGGGTGCGGCCTTCGTGGTGAACGCGGACTTGTACCTTCATGGTGCAACTCTCAAGCAGGAGTGGCGGTGTACTCGTGATTGCTAGAACCAACAGCGCGAGAAGTCGAGAACCTGTCGGCACCGGATCGGTCTAGAGTGCGCCCCCGTGTCCGCCGAAAACGCACCTGTTGCACTCGCACCGAGACTCGAGCAGCTCCTGCAGTCCCTGCCGGACCCGGCGTTCGCAGGGCGGCTGAGGCAGGTCTACACCGCCGCCGCGCAGGCCATTGCCCGGCTGAGCGACATGGACCTGGTGAAGTACGAGACCGACTCCACCGAGTCGGGTGCGGATCTGTCCCTGTGGGAGGAGATGGCTCCTGTCATCCGGGACACCGTGATGGACGTGAACGTGCTGCTCAACGTCATCCGCGAGCAGTTCCCGGTGCAGGCCAAGGCCCAGGGGAAGATCCAGGAGTCCTCGGCCGTGCTGCAGGAGGCCATGTCCCAGCTGGCCCAAGAGATTACCCAGCTGGGCGAGGCCATGCGCAACCCGTCGGTGGTGTCCGATCGGTGGACGCTGCTGTCCGAGGTGCAGCGCTTCCGCTCCGCCTTCCGCGAGCACATCGGCAACCTCGTCTATTCGTCCATCAGCGTCTTCGGGGATGTGTCCCGGAAGGAGACGGTGCCGGGCTACGAGTCCGAGGTGAAGGCGGCGATGACGGTGCGCGCCGTCGTGGCGGATCTGGGGCGCATCATCGCGGTGCGCCTGGCCAAGGTGCGCGACGCGGGGCCCACGGACATGCAGGCCTACGCGCAGCAGGCCCAGAACGAGCTGGACGCCTTCGGACGGACGGCGGCCTACCGGGGGCTGCGGGCGCAGGACAAGCGGCACATCATCGAGCTTCGCGGCAGGCTGGGCCCCCTGGCCACCATGGCCGCTCCGCCGAAGGACGAGCTGGTCGCGGTGGTGGAGGCGCTCGATACCCTGGTGCGCTCGCTGTCCGCGGTGAACCAGCGGCAGGTCCTCATCCTCAATGACCGCGAGGTGTGGGCCGCCTGTGGCGTGCGGCTCGAGCGGGCGATGGGACTGGTGGACTCGGATCCGGCCACGGCCGCGAGGATCTTGGCCGAGGCCGCCGCCATTGGACAGTCCCTCTATGGGCGCGAGTCGAACATGGACGCCTTCCTGCGCAAGGCTCGCAAGGCCTCGCTGAACACCCTGACGGGTCCAGAGCTGCGGGCGACCCTGGAGCAGCTGCAGGGCCTGTTGGCCAACCTGGGGCTGATGTGAAGCGGTCGCCTGCCTCCCGAGGCGTGGGTGCGAGCGGCCGAGTCCCTGAGCCCCAGCCGCTGCGCCGGGCGGAGCTCTCGCGCGTGGAGAGCGTCTACACGGACGTGGACGGCACGCTCACGACGGGCCACAAGCTGCGGAGCCAGACGATCCGAGCGCTCGAGAGCCTGTCCGAGGCAGGGCTCCGGGTGGTGCTCGTCAGCGGTCGGCCAGCGGGGTGGGGTGAGGCCTGGGCGCGCACGCTCCCAGTCGACGGCGTCATCGTGGAGAACGGCGGGCTCTTCTTCGTGCGCGGCGCCAGCGGAGCGCTGCGCCGGGTGTATGCGGAGGCGCCAGCGGAGCGGGTGGAAAACCGGAAGCGGCTGCGCTCGGAGGTGCTCCGGGTGCTGAAGCAGGTGCCGGGTGCCAGATTGTCCTCGGACAGCGTGTACACGGAGGTGGATCTGGCCATCGACTACAACGAGGAGGTCCGGCTCGGGGACGCGGCAGCCGGCCGCATCGAGGCGCTGCTGCGGGCTCGCGGCGTGACGGCGGTGCGCTCTTCGGTGCACGTCAACTGCTGGATCGGACGGTTCGACAAGCTGTCCATGGCGCGGCGCTTCGCGCGGGTGGCCTGGGGCGAGTCCCTGTCGCCCGAGAGCGGCCGCTGCGTGTACGCCGGAGATTCTTTCAACGACGCCCCGATGTTCCAGGCCTTTGCCCTCAGTGTGGGGGTGGCCAACGTGCGTGGCGTGCTGGACCGCATCGATGCGCCGCCAGCCTTCATCACCCGGGCGGCCGAGGGGCGCGGCTTCGAAGAGTTGGCCCGCGCCATCCTCGCCCAGCGCGGCCGCCGCCCGGCCAACAGGAGTGACTTGTGAACGTCGTTAGACTCGAACTGGCCCGAGGACTCGGCCGTCACTTGCGCGCGGGGCACCCGTGGGTGTTCCGCAAGGCGCTGGAGCACGTGCCGAAGATCCCTCCCGGCAGTGTGGTGGACCTGACCGAGGGCGGGAAGTTCGTTGCCCGCGGCTACTTCGATCCGCACTCGGCCATCGCGGTGCGCGTGCTCACGCGGGATCCCCGGGAGAACATCGACTCGGACTTTGTCGCCCGCCGCGTGAAGCAGGCCCTGGCCGAGCGGAAGTCCCTCATCGATCTCACCGATACGGACAGCTTCCGCCTCCTCCATGGTGAGGGCGATGGTCTGCCCGGCGTGGTGGCGGATCTCTACGCAGGCTACGTGGTGCTCAAGCTGTACTCGGCGGGGCTCACTCCGTACCGGCACCTGATCGTCGAGGCGCTCAAGCAGGCCATCCCGGATCTGAAGGGCATCCTCGGCCGGGACGAGGTCGCCCGCGACGATGTGGAGGACGATGAGGGCCGCGGCTCCGGGAAGATGCTCCATGGGTCTCCGGCGCCGGAGCTCATTCCCATCCGCGAGCGAGGCGCCACCTTCCTGGTGGACGCATGGCGGGGACAGAAGACGGGCTTCTTCCTGGATCAGCGCGAGAACCGCTACCTCATCCGGCGGCTGGCGAAGGATCGGGACGTGCTGAACTGCTTCTCGTTCAGCGGCGGGTTCTCGGTGAACGCGGCGCTGGGCGGGGCCAAGAGCGTCTTCTCCGTGGACCTGGACCCGGAGGCCATCGCGCTGGCCCGCGAGAACTTCACGCGCAACAAGCTCCCGGCGGAGAAGTACGACTTCCTCGCGGCGGACGTCTTCAAGATCATCCAGTCCTTCAAGGACGAGGGCCGGACCTTCGATCTGATCATCCTGGACCCGCCCGCCTTCGCGAAGAGCCAGCGGGCCGTGCAGGCGGCGATCGACGGGTACGCCTCGCTCAACCGGCAGGCGCTCGGGATTCTGCGGCCCGGAGGGCTCCTGGCCACGGCCTCGTGCTCGGCGCGCGTCACCCCGGATGACTTCATGGGCGCGGTGCGCGAGGCGGGCTTCAAGGCCGGTGTGGATCTGGCCCTCGTGGAGGAGCGCTACCAGCCGCCGGATCACCCGGTCCGGCTGCAGTTCCCCGAGGGCAAGTACCTCAAGTTCTACGTGCTGGCCTCGGTCTGAGCCCGCGCCTTCAAGAGGGCAGGGGGAGCTACTTGGTGAGCTCCTCGGGGTGGAACACGCGCGACGCCACGCGGTCCAGCACCTCGTCGCTCCACTTGAGGCTGGCCTTCATCAGCTTCTTCATGTCCTTGGTGAAGGCCCGCTCTTCCGGCACCTGCGTATAGGTCCGGCTCAGGTAGAGCCCGCGGTTCTCGGGCTCGTAGTCCACGGTGCCGCCGCCGGTGTCCGTGCCTTCCTTCTCCTCGGCTTGGAAGGTCTCGATGACGCCCGGCTTGGGCGGCTCATGGAACTTGTACACGAGGGCGCTGCACTCCAGCGCCTTCGTGTCCTCATGCCACTCGAAGTAGAGCTGCGCCCCGCCCATCACCAGCCCGCCAAAGCCCTCGGCGTTGAGTCCAGGGCTCTGCGGATTGGCCTCGGGCCGGACGAAGATCTGCACCAGCCGCTGGGCGGCCTCCCGGGTCATGGGAGCGCCCTCGGCCGCTGCAGGTGCCAGGCCGGCCACCCACGACATCAGGAGGCCTGCCAGTCCACTTCGAGGGGCAGTCGCCATCTCAGTTGAAGTTGCCAGCCCGAGCCTGGTCGAAGGGCACGCGGTGCTTCAGGTAGATGGACTCGAAGCCGTGAGCGGCGATCGGGTTGAGCTTGAAGTCGTTGAAGTGGTGCACCTGCGAGTTCTTGCCACCGTCGGCGATCGGGTTCCACTTGTCGGCGACAGGGCCCAGGCCGAAGAGACCCGGGACCGGGTCGCCGCGGTTCACGTAGTGCACGTACTGCGGGCCGTCCGGGTAGCGCGTGGCCGCAGCGCCGAAGGTCTCCACCTCCAGCTTGCTCATGGTCTTCTGCGCCTGCTCCTTGGACATCCCATCTTCCAAGCGCAGCCGGTCGTACACGTGGCCCAACGCGCGGCTGGTGATCAGGCCACCCTGGCTGTGCGCCATCACGTGCACGCTGCGGCCCGCCTTGAGCTCGTTGTAGAGCGTGTCCGCCAGCGTATCCACCGCCGGGTTGGTGCCCTTGTCCAGCTTGTCCTTCACGCACTGGGCCAGGTCCGCGCCCATGCCCTCGGTGGCGTTGTGGATGCCCACCACCTTCGAGCCCGTCGTCTCCGCGATGGACTCGAGGCTGCTGAACTGGGCGTCCTTGGGGGTGTTGATGCCGTTGACGTAGACGATCGTCGAGGACGGGTTCGGGTTGTTCTTCGGGGTGACGCCGGGGATGTCCTTCAGCGGCGTGCCGGGGGGGAACGTCTTCCCGCCAGCGCCCACGAACTGCCCGTCATGCACCTTGTCCGGCTGGTTGCCGCCGCCGAAGAAGCCCTGGACGGCCTTGGCGCCGCCGACGGCCGCGTTCTCGAAGCCGTCCACCACGTTGTGGACCTTGTTGCCCGTGGCCACGGCGACGTCGTGCACCTTGTCCGCGGTCTTCGCCACCGCGGTCTCTACCTTGTCGACTGCCTTCTCGGCGCCGGTGCGCACCTGGTTGATGAGGTTCCGGCCGCGCTCGATCGGGTTCATTCGGGGACTCCTAAATCGTCGGGGTGTGATGCTCTTGGTGGGAATTATCGCACCCAGCCGTGGGAAAGTTTCCACCTGGGTGTTTTTAAGGGCGTCAGAGGCTAGGTCTTGAAGACCTTCGAGGCCACGCGGTCGAGGACCTCGTCACCCCAGACCAGGCTGGCCCTCATCAGCCGCTTCATGTCCTCGATGAAGGCCGTCTGCGGAGGGGCCTGCGTGTACGTGCGGCTCAGGAAGAGCGACTTGTTCTCCGGCTCGTAGTCCACGGCGCCGCCGCCGGTGTCCGTGCCAGCCTTCTGCTCGGCCTGGAAGCCCTCGACGATGCCCGGCTTGGGGGCGTCGCGGAACTTGTAGATGAGCGCGCTGCACTCGAGCGCTTGCTCTTTGTCGTGCCACTCGAAGTAGAGCTGGGCGCCCTCGATGGCGACACCGCCAAAGCCCTGCGGGTTGAGGCCCGGGCTGTTGGGGTTTTCTGTGGCTGCCAGGAACGCCTGCGCCAGGCGCTGTGCTTCTTCACGGATCATCAATGGATCTCCAGGCGGGGGGAAGCGTGGGCAGGCAGCCTAGCAGACCTGTTCACTTTCTTGCCTCGGGGAGCAGCGCGGGAGGACGGAAGGGCGGCAGCAGGCGGCCGGGCTCGGCTGGATCACGTTCCGATCATTTCGCGATCAGAATCCGCGATTCCGCTGAATGGATGTTCATGGGTCTTGAATGACTCGGTTCGGAGTCTCAAGCCGTCCGGGCTCCCGAGGATTAAGGTCCCCTCGCATGGTCACCAAAGGGCAGTTTCTCGAGCGGCCCACGCTCATCCCCGTCGGCCGTGAGGTGATGGAGGGCACGGCGCACCGGGGCGTGAAGCGGCCGCCGTTGCTCGTGCTGTCGCCTCGGCCCGAGGAAGGCGGAGGCATGGACCACGTGATTGCCGCCGAGCTGGCCTGGGCTGCGGCCACTGCGGGCTTCCCCACGCTCCGTTTCAACTACCGGGGTGTCGGAGGCAGCCAGGGCTCGCGTGGGACGGGCGACGCGCTCGTCCAGGACGCGGAGGCCGCCATGAGGGTGCTGCTGGAGAACGCGCAAAGCACCAGTCTCGCGGTGGCCTCGCTCCACGGAGGCGCTCAGGTGGCGATGGAGCTGCAGGCCCGGCACCCGTCAGTCGGTGGGGTGTGCCTGATCGCGCCTGCGGATGTGGAGCTGGCGCAGTTGGTGCGGGTGGATCGCTCGCTGCTCGTGGTGGTGGGTGAAGAGGACAAGCGCATGTCTCGGGCGGCCCTGTCGGCGGTGGTGGGCGAGGCAGCGCACGGAGAGCTGGAGGTGGTGGATGACGCAGGCCCGAATTTCCACAGGAATCTCCCGCAGGTCGGGAAGTTCGTAGCGGGGTGGCTGAAGCGGCTGTCGGGCGAGTGACCGATGCCGTGCAAGCGGTGAGACTTCTTAAGGTTTCTCAATACTCCAGCGCTTGCCCGCTGGGCTGCTGGTCGAACAAACTGCGGTGCAGACCCAATCGCCTCGTCGCTCGTTCGTAGGGGTCTGTTGAAGGAGTACCCCGTTTTCTGAGGAGTGCAGACGATGCGAAGGATCCTGGCGAACGCGGTGGTGGCCCTGGTCGTAGTCGCGACCGCGGCCTGCTCTTCCCAGAAGGAGGTGCCTGCCTCGGCCGAGCCGGCCACGCAGCCCGAGCGGCTGGACCTGACCGGCGCGGATCTGGTGCCGGGCAGCATCCTGGTGGACTTCAAGGACGGCACCACCAAGGAACAGTTCGACGCCTGGGAGGCCGAGTGGGGTGTGGACCTCGAGTTCAACTCCATCGAAGGCCAGGACGACGGCATGACCGTCGCGGTGGGGGTGGATGACGTGGAGAGCGCGCTGGCGCGCATCCGTCAGAACCCCGCCGTCGAGTACGCCGAGCCCCTGATGCAGTTCCGCTCCAGCTTCACGCCGAATGATCCGGACTACGGCAAGCAGTGGAACCTGCAGATGATCGACATGCCCAAGGCCTGGGACACCAGCAAGGGCAAGGGCGTGGTGGTGGCGGTGCTCGACACGGGCATCGCCTACGAGGACTACGACGACTTCAAGCAGGTGCCGGACCTGAAGGGCGTGAAGTTCGTCACCGGCTATGACTTCGTGAACGACGACGAGCACGCCAACGACGACCACGGCCACGGCACGCACGTGGCGGGCACCATCGCCCAGGCGACGAACAACAACGAGGGCGTGGCGGGCGTGGCCTTCGAGGCGACGCTGATGCCGGTGAAGGTGCTCAACCACTTCGGCAGCGGCACCTCGGCGGACATCGCGGATGCCATCCGCTTCGCGGCGGACAAGGGCGCCAAGGTGATCAACATGTCGCTGGGCGGCGGCGGGTACTCGCCGGCCATGGCCTCGGCGGTGGAGTACGCGCGCAAGAAGGGCACGACGGTGGTGGCAGCGGCAGGCAACGCGGGCCGTGGGCGCGTGGAGTTCCCCGCGGCGTACCCGGGCGCGGTGGCGGTGGCCGCCGTGGGTCCGGAGGGCACGCGCGCTCCGTACTCGTCCTACGGCAAGGACCTGGATATCGCGGCGCCGGGCGGTGACAAGCGCAAGGGTGACCAGAACGGCATCATCCAGAACACGATCGATCCGAAGGATGTGTCGCGCTCGGTGTACGCCTCGTACCAGGGCACCAGCATGGCCACTCCGCACGTGGCGGCGGTGGCGGCGCTCCTGTACGCAGCGGGCGCCAGCGGTCCGGACGAGGTGGAGAAGGCGCTCTTCGCGGGCGCCAAGCGCGTGAACGGCCAGGCCTGGTCGGAGGAGTACGGCCACGGCCTGCTCAACGCGAAGGCCTCGCTGGAGGCGATCGGGGCCACTCCGGGGACGCAGTGGCCGTCGCTCTGGTGGGCGCTGGTGCTGCTGGCGGTGGTGCTGCTGACGCTGGGCCGCCGCGAGCGCCCGGGCTACCTCAACCTGATCTTCAAGCCGAGCTTCGTGGTGCCGCTGGTGTTGGCCACCGTGGGCATGTTCTTCGCTCGCTCGTGGTTCGGCGGGGCCGCGGGGGCGAGCGGGGACGGGGTGGACGCCCTGTGGCTGCCGATTCCCGACTGGCAGCGCATCATCTTCGGCCGCGGCAAGTTGGCCAACCCGCTCTTCTACAGCGCTCTCATCCCGGTGGTGCTCTCGTTCTTCGCCATCAAGTTCCGCGGGCTGCGGCCGGCCATTGGCGGCCTGGCGCTCGGCTTCGCGGGCTTCCTGAGCTACGCGGCCTGGTCCAAGGCTCCGGGGCTCGCGTACATGCCCTTCACCTTCCTGGCCATGCCGTGGCTCGTGGTGAACGCGATCATCAGCGTCTTCATCGCTCGTGCGATGCTCAAGAAGGAGACGCCGTGAAGCTGACCGGGCGCGTCGTCTACCGGGATCTCGAGGGTGGCGTCTGGGTCCTCGAGGGCGATGATGGCCGCACGTATCAGCTCGCCGGTGGAGATCGGAAAATCAAGAAGGACGGTCAGCGCATCGAAGTCGAAGGCCAGGTCGCCGACGTCATGACGGCCCAGATGGTGGGGCCGGTGTTCGACGTGTCCTCGTACCGGTTCGTCTAGCTTCGGGCGGGCGGTTTCTGGAATGGGCCCTCCTCGCGGGATGCTCCGCGGGAGGGCTCACTCGTTTTCGGCCCCAGGCTCTGCCGGGTGCGACTGGGACTGGCGGACGCGCTCCTCTTTATAAGTCTCCACGGGTGCGCGTCCGCACCGGGCTTCTTCGCGGAGCTGCTGCAGGTGGGTGCGCTCGGTGTGGAGCTCCTGCGGCGCCGTCTTGGGCAGCTTGGGGAGCCGGTGCTCCATGTCGATCATGCGCAGGCGGATGCCGCGCCAGTCCGCCAGCACCAGGAGCCCCAGCGAGAGCGTGGCGGCCGTCAGCCACGGCAGCAGCAGCTTCGGCAGGGGCGAGGGAGGCTGGGTGAGTGTGGGAGGCTCCTGCCTTGGGCCCCACAGCGCCGAGAACCTTCGCGCGAGCCCGAGCAGGCTTGCCATCGCGAGGATGCCGACGGTGGACAGCAGGAGGACGGCTTCGAGCGGGGGACGATCCTCCGTGCTCTCCGCCCCGACCTGTCGCAGCGCGAGGAACAACACGGAGGACACCACGTTGTTGGCCGAGTGCGCGAGGATGCCCGGCCACAGCGAGCCCGTGTAGAGCCGCAGGGCGCCGAACAGCACCCCCAGCTCCACGCGCGCGGCGAAGCCCACGGGATCGAAGTGGAACGCGCTGAAGATGACGGCGGTGACCAGCACGGCGCTGGTCCGCGAGAGCGAGGTGCTCCCCACTCCTTTCTGGAGGATGCCTCGGAAGAAGAACTCCTCGCAGACGGGAGCGGCCAGGGAGACGCCGGCGAGCATGATGCCCAGCTCCAGCGGAGTCTGTCCCTCGAAGATGCGGCTCCCGTCGAACATCTCCCGGAGCCAGGGAGGCGCCAGCGTCTGGGCGATGTACTGGATGGGCACCACGAAGGCGAAGAAGTTGGCCACTCCCAGCCCGAAGCCCAGCGCGGAGGGCGCCAGCGCCGGGGACTCCAGCCCCGTGTAGCCCAGCGGTTCATAGTGGGAGAGGCGCAGCATCACCCAGGGCACGCCCATGAAGATGAAGATCTCCGTGAACCAGATGCCGAAGGCCGGGTTGAGCATCTGGCTGGCCCCGCCCACCGTGAGGAAGAGCGCCAGGAGGATGACGGTGGCCCGCACCGCCAGCGGAAGAGGCCTCGCGGCAGGGTCGGGAGGCTCCCCCGAGGGTTCGGGGAGAGGGGGATGGCTTGGGGTGGAATCTTCCACCGTGATCTCCTCACTCACAAAAAGGCGCGCGAAAACCGTGAAATCTCCGAGGCGTGTCTCCTTATAATGCCGCCACTTTGATGTCCTTCCTGGATCGAGCGCAGAGCAGCATGAGGGGTGCCGCGCCCGCCCTTTGGGCCCTGGGCCTGGCGGTGGCGTTGGGAGCGGCCGAGCCGGCTTGGGCCGCAGCCGTACAGATCGAGGCGCGGACCGAGGCACAGGCGTATCAGATCCGCGCGTGGCGCGGCACCACACCGGATGACGTGGTGCTGCTGCCTCGGCGGCGGATCGTCCAGTATCTGGGCCTCAACGCCTTCGAGCTGGTCACCGGGCAGGATCTGGGCTTCGAGTCCAGCCTGCGCGTCTTCGCGGACTTTGGGTTGCCGCGAGGCGAGGCCGAGAAGATCGACGGCCTGCGCAGCGAGGACGCGGATCTCCAGTACGCCTACGCCCGCTACGCCAACGGCGGCTTCGAGGGCCGGTTGGGGCGCCAGCTCTACACCGACTCGATGGACATCATGGCCTTCGATGGGCTGCGGCTGCGGTACATGTCGCGGTTCGGCGTCGGCGTCGAGGCGTACGGCGGTCTGTGGGTGAAGGGCTCGGGGTTCCTGTCCTCGTCGGCGTACCAGCCGGACGGCACGCGCGAGAGCGACTCGCGGCGGCTGGAGCAGGGCGTGGTGGGCGCCGACGAGAGTCTGAATGCCATCCAGCCCGTCTACGGCGCGAAGCTGCTGTTCGGGAGCTTGAAGGGCTTCAGCGGTTCGCTCGGCTACCGCAAGTCGCTGCTGGACGGGAAGACGGACCTGGAGCGCGCGGCCCTGGAGCTCCGCTACGGGCGAGGGCTCGGGGTGAACGCGGTGGCGGGGGTGGATCTCGATCTGCTCCAGCTCACGCCGGCCCAGGCGCGCATCGAGGTCCGTCTGGATCGCGAGCTGTTCGCCGTGAGCGCGCAGGCGCTGCGCTTCACGCCGGTCTTCTCCACCAACTCCATCTGGTACTACTTCGCCTTCGCGCCTCGGGATGAGGTGCGGGCGCGCGCCGACTTCTACCCGGTGGGCCCGCTGCGCTTCTACGTGCAGGCCCTGGGCAGCCTGTACCACACCAACATCAACGAGAACCTGGGCCTGGCGAACTTCGTGGACTCGGAGGACGCTCCCTCCTCGACGAACGTGGGCGGCTCCGTGGGCACCTCGCTGCGGCGGGGCAGCCTCCGCTCGGCGCTGGACGTGACGTACCGGACCGGCTTCGGCGGCAACCAGCTCTGGGTGGACCTGACGGGCGGCTACAGCTTCGACGCGAACCTCCTCGATCTGGATGCGCGGCTGTCCGTGGCGCACGTCGACGACGAATTCAACCCCCAGCTTCGGGGCAACTTCTTCGGGGCGCAGCTCTGGGCCAGCCGCATGCTGACCCCTGCAGCCCGCGTCTCCCTGGTGCTCGAGCAGAACGTCAACCCGTTCACCCGCTCGGACACCAAGGCGTTCTTCCTCTTCGATCTGAAGGCGAATCTCTAGATGGACCGCCAGTTTCGGAACGCACTGGGCTTCTTCGCCCTCTCCCTCGCCGTGGCGGGTGTGGCCTGGGCCGCCTCGGGCCGCGAGCGGAGCCTCGCGATCTACCCCGCGCAGAACATCCCGCTGCGCTTCGACCACGCGCAGCACCTGGAAGCGGGCGCCGAGTGCGCCACCTGCCACGACTCCGTCAGCAAGAGCGAGTCCCCCAAGGACCGCAACCTCCCTGGCCACGAGGAGTGCGAGACCTGCCACGACATCGAGGCCGCCCAGAAGGGGCAGAAGACGGATCCGCCGGCCAGCTGCAGCACGTGCCACCCGGGCTTCGACGCCACGGTGCGCAAGGAGCCCGCGAAGCTGGAGCTGCCCTCAGCCAACCTGAAGTTCACCCACAAGGTCCACCTGGAGAAGAAGGTGGAGTGCGCCACGTGCCACGGGGACATGACCAAGGTGCAGCTGGCCACGCGGCAGCAGTTGCCCAAGATGGCGACCTGCTTCGAGTGCCATGACGGCAAGCAGGCCCCGAACGACTGCAAGACGTGCCACCTGACGGAGGCCTCGGGGCGGCTGCAGCTCAACTTCGCCTCCGGCATCCTGAGGCCCATGCAGGGGGATCCGCTGGGCCTGGACCACGGCCCGCGTTTCGAGTTCAACCACGGCCCGCGCGCCTCGGTGTCGCGGCAGACGTGCAGCCAGTGTCACTCGGATGCGTACTGCGCGAAGTGCCACGACGCCCTGCAGAAGCCGCTGTCGGTGCACCCCAACGACTTCATCACGCTGCACCCGCTCCAGGCGCGCACGGACGCCCAGCGGTGCGAGAGCTGCCACCGGCTCCAGTCCTTCTGCGCCGCCTGCCACGAGCGGGTGGGCGTGGGCATGAACGCGGACTCGTCCTTAAGGCCGCGCAACGCCAAGGTGCACCCGGACTACGCCACGTGGGTGCAGATCCCCGGGCCGCAGCACCACGGAATCGTCGCCTCGCGGGACATCCGCCAGTGCGCCGCCTGCCACCGCGAGGAGACCTGCATCAGCTGCCACGCGGAGACCTCGCAGCGCCAGCAGATCAACCCGCACCCGACCGGCTTCGCGAGCAACTGCAAGAAGCTCGCGGCGGCCAATGATCGCGCGTGCTTGAAGTGCCACTCGGAGACCAGTCTCGCCCAGAAGGGGTGCCGGTGATGCGCCGCCTGCTGACCGCCTGTGCCTTCCTGAGCCTCGCCGGGTGCTTGGATCCCGGCGATCCGGTGCTCGCCGTCCGGGATACGGATCCGCCCGAGGTCCAGTCCACCGAGCCCGTTGCCAGCGGGCAGATCGCCTCGGACGGGAGCTTGGAGATCACCTTCTCGGAGTTCATGGATGTGCGCACGTTGCGCCCCGGGATCGCCGTGTTCTCCGGCCGCGACGAGGTGCCCCTGACCATCACCGTGCCCGCGCCGACCGATGGCTCTGGGAACGTCGAGGGTGGAGACATCCCGTACACCGTGAAGGTGAGGGCGACCTCGGGGGCGTTCACCCCGAATGCCTCCTTCACGCTGGTGCTGCGGACGATCCTCTCCGACTACGAGGGCAACGCGCTCACCGAGGAAGTCCGCGTCCCGTTCCGCACGGGCCTGTGAGCTGGGCCCGGCGGGGGCTCACGTGCGCTGCAGGTAGAGGCGGATGTCGTTGGCGAGCTGCTCCCGCGCGCTGGGCTCGGTACCGGCCGGGCCCAGCTTGAGCTTCTTGTCCTCCTCGACGAGGTACTTCTGGTCGATGAGGTACGCCACGGCGTTCTCCAGCGTCGTCTTGGCCAGGGACTCGGCGGCACCGATGCGGCCGGCATGGAACTCAGCGCGGCCGGTCTCCATCGCGAACTTCACGAAGGCCTTGCGGTCCGAGACCATGCCGTCGGCCACGTCCTTCAGCGTCATCGCGGCCAGCAGGTAGGACTCCAGGTAATCGCGCAGCAGGTCCGCCAGGAACTCCAGTGCGGGCCGGGCATGGGCCTCGGGGGCGAGCTGGAGGGTGTCATCCGAGCGCAGCACGAGGCCCAGGCGCACCAGGGCCTCCACCGTCTCCGAGAAGATGGTGTCGAAGGTGGCACCCACCCGGTAGATGAACTCCACCTTGAAGAGGCGCGAGAGGAACAGCGCGCGGCCCTTTACGATCTCGTAGGAGGCGGGGGCCCCGGCCAGCAGCGCATTGGCCACCAGGCTGCGAGGCACCACCAGGTTCATCAAGGTGTTCTTGTAGAAGGACAGCTCCGCGCGGCGCTCGTCCTCGGGCTGGTAGATGACCTCGCCGCGAGCCTGCTGGGTACGGAGCATCCCATCCGCGCGGAACGTCTGGAGCGCGTCGCGGATGGCGCCCATCGTCTCGGGATCGCTCGGGGCGTTCTGCAGCGTCTTGGAGAGCGGGGTGCGCTCCTCCTCGGCGATGCGGCGGAGCAGGGTGATGCGATCCGTCACTTCGCGCTGAGTAATGCCGCGGCGGCGGTGGGCCAGCAGGGCCGCGCTCACCAGGGCGTGCGGCGTCACGGTGGACACCTTGCTGATGCCGTACATGACCCGGTTGCCGAGCGCACGCACCAGGCCCTTCTTCTGCTCTTCGTTCACCGGCTCGCCCGGGGTGAGTCCGCGGCTCTTCATGAGCTCCGCGAGCGAGAGCGGCTCATCGAAGGTCAGGTGGATGCGGCCATAGCGCGCGGTGAGCACCTTGGGAGCGCTGAGCAGGGCCTTGAGGTCCTCGGGCTTCTTCTCCCCACCGGCCAGTTCCTTCGAGTAGCTGCCGGACTCCACCACCTTCTCGTAGTCGATGGAGACGGGGACGAAGGTCAGATCCTTGCGAGCGCCGCCCAGCACGGCGTCGACTTGCCAGGTGAACATGCCCAGCTTGGGGGGCAGCAGCTTGCCGGTGCGGGAGCGGCCGCCCTCGGGGAAGAACTCCTGGTGCACGCCGTCGAGCACCAGCTTGCGCACGTAGGCCTGGAAGGACTCGGAGTAGATCGGGTCGCCCTTGAACGAGCGCCGCAGGAAGAACGCGCCGCAGCGCCGCAGGAAGGGCCCGAGCGGCCAGAACGACAGGTTGGCGCCGGCGGCCACCAGGGGCACGGCATAGCCGCGGTTCCAGAGCACCCAGCTGAGCACCAGGTAGTCCACGTGGCTCTTGTGCGAGGGGCACAGGACGATGGGCGCGTGGCCGGCCTGCTTGAGGGCGCGGTGGAGGCCGCCCTCATCCACTTCGATGCCGTCGTAGATGCGCTGGAAGATCCAGTCCAGCACGGGCGAGGCGAAGGCCAGGGTGGTGGGGCTCGGACGCGCGGCAATGGCGGCCAGGTTGCGGCGAGCCTCGCGGTAGACGCTCTCGGGGCGGCGGCTCACGGAGGCGGCGTGCGCATCCAGGGCCTTGTGCAGCTGGCGATCGCGCATCGTCTCGTCGATGAGCCGCTCGGTGGGCTTGAGAGGCGGTCCGAACACGGCGCGCGTCTCACGGGCCAGGTGGTGGTGCAGGGCGCTGCGCACCTTGCGAGCGATGACTTCGTCCGAGTCCTGAGGGTTCTCCGCGATGAAGCGCTGCAGATCGATGGGCTCGCCCATGCGGAACTGGGCGCGGCGGTAGTTGCGGAAGAAGGCCACCATGGAGTGCAGGAAGCCCGGGGCCTCGGGGCTGCCGAACACGATGTCCATGATGCCGGGCTTGATGCGCGCGGAGCGCTTCTCCCAGACGAACAGCTCGGGCACGAGCAGGACGTTGCGGTCCCCCTTGCGAGCCATGGCCACCAGGGCGGGGAAGGGGTTCTCCTCGATGTCCTTGCCCGAGGGGTTCATCAGCGCCGTCTTCTTCAGGAAGATGAGGCCGCTGCCGCCGTGGCGCCGGGCATAGGTGAAGCGCACATCGAAGTCACCGCGCTGGGCCGTCTTGCGGAAGGGGCGGGTGAACCAGGGCCGCAGGTTGACCACGGCGCGGATGGGGGGCAGGGCGCGGCGCACCATGGCCCAGGCGATGTAGAGGAAGTTGATCCACGCCGTGGAGCGCATGACGTGGACCACGAACCCCTTGGCGTGGAGGGCGCGCAGCTCGTCCTCGGACTCCGGGGGGAAGTGGACCCCGTCGAAGTAGCGAGCCCCCAGCCACCGGGAGATGGGTCCGAACTCTTCTTTCAGCGAGACCGTTGTCGGGTTCGCAGTCTGAGCCACCGCAGTCTCCACGTTGGCTTCCTCCGGCGGAAGTGCTGCTGAGCCGGGCGGATACTAGCGAAGGACCGGGCCTTTCCAGCCTCTTTCGTCGTACCCGGCCTCAGGACGGGGCCGGGTTGCGGCGGCTGGGCCGGACCACGGACGCCACGGTGTCCAGCACCCGAGGGAGCTGGAGTGGCTTCTCGAAGAACCCGTCGATCCGGTCCACACCCTGGCCTGCGGAGAGCGAGGCCACCTCGCTGGCGCCGGAGATGATGTAGACGACGATGTCCGCCAGGGACTCGGTGGAGCGGATGTAGTGCAGCACCGAGCGTCCATCCTCCTGGCTCAGGCGGAGATCCAACAGCACCATGGCCGGGCGGATGTGCGAGAGGACGGAGCGGGCCTCGGCGGCGCCCGAGGTGGACATGACCCGGTAGCCCTCCTGCTCGAGCACCTGCTGGAGCACCTCACGGCAGTCCGCGTCATCCTCCACGAGGAGGATGCCACCGGCGCGAGGCGCGGCCTGGTTCACGTCCGGCGTGCTGACGGCCCCGGCGAACATGGGGAGCACCATCTGGAAGGTGGAGCCCTCACCAAGGGTGCTGGTGGCATCCACGCGCCCGCCGTGGAGCGCGAGGATCTTGGACACCAGAGGCAGGCCCAGGCGGCCTCCCACGGGGCGGGCCGGGCCCGAGCGGGCGCGGTAGAACGGATCGAAGATGTTCTCCAGGTCCTCTTGAGAGAGGCCCGGGCCGCTGTCCTTCACGGAGAGCGCGGCGAGCCCGTCCTCGGCGGAGACGCGGACCTCGACGGTGCCGCCCTCGTCGCTCTGGTGGATGCCGTTCTCCACGAGGTTGTGGATGGCCTCGGCGATGCGCTCGCGATCGCCGCGAATGAAGACCTCGGTGCAGGGCGGGACGTGGAGGCGGACCTTGCTGTGCTCGGCGAGCGCGGCCAGGTTGCGCAGCACCTCCTCGGCCACGGCCTTGATGCCGAAGGGGCGCTGGTTGAGCTGCATCTTCCCGGACTGGAGCCGGGACATGAGCAGCAAGTCGTTCACCATGCGCAGCATGCGGTCCGCGTTCCGGTCGCACGTCTGCAGGGCCTTGCGCTGGGCGTCAGTGAGAGGGCCCAGCTTCTCTCGGCCCACCATGGCCATGTAGGCCTTGATGGTGGTGAGCGGGTTCTTCAGGTCGTGCGAGACGTTGCCGAGCAGCTCCTCGCGGTGCTGCTCCAGGCTCTTGAGGCCGGCGATGGCCGTCTGGAGATCCTTGTTGCGGCGGGCGGAGTCATCCCTCAGGCGCGCCACCTCGTAGGCGGCGGACAGCTGGCCCGCCAGCGTGCGCAGCAGCGACTCGGAGGCCTCGCGGCGGGGCCCGATGATGGCCAGGCACCCGGTGACGCCCTGGGGGTTCTCGAGCGGGACGACCACGGTCTCGTCCTCGCGGAGCACGGCATTCTGCGAGAAGGCGCGGCCCACCACGCCCTCATCGGGGATGGCGGCGGTGACGCGCTCGTCATAGCGG
This sequence comes from Hyalangium minutum, assembly GCF_000737315.1. Classification (GTDB taxonomy): domain Bacteria; phylum Myxococcota; class Myxococcia; order Myxococcales; family Myxococcaceae; genus Hyalangium; species Hyalangium minutum. The sequence continues at coordinate 7,332 of NZ_JMCB01000009.1, read as the reverse complement.
CCGCGGACGTGCTCGACGTGGAGGTTCTGTCGCTCGGGGAAGTAGCGGGCGACGTAGCAGACCTTGGGCTTGAGGAGGTTGAAGAGGGTCTGCAGGTAGGCGCGCAGCACATCGGTGGTGCTGGCGCTGGTGGTCAGCTGCCGGACCATCTCGAGCAGGGCCTTCTCCGCGGCGTCGGGCTCCACGGGAGGAAGGGGCTTGGCGGGCTTCTTGGGCGGCTCCTTCTTCGTCTTGAGATGGGGACGGAGCGCCACGACTTCAGCCAGCCGTGGACCTTTCTTCTTGTTGTGGGTCGAGGGCACGTTCCGTCCATCCTCCCGCATGGCACTCGACAGGGAAACGGCCCTCCAAGGCAGATGCGTCCCAAAGGACAGAGCCGGTGTCCGCTGCTGGACACCTGCCCTGCCGGTGGGTCAGGCCTGACGCCGGACGACGACGCCGCTCTTGTCGAGCACATACGGCTCGACGAGCAGGGGCTCGACCTTTTCCCGGAACCCCTGGACGCCGAATCCGCTCTCGTGCAACGCGGTGAGTGCGGCCGTCTGCACGCGGCGTGCGGTTTCATCGGCGATGAGGAGCTTGAGCAGGGGCTCGCGGGCCGGCTCGTACTTGAGGGGCCCCAGCGCCTTGAGGGCGGCGATCTTCACATCGTCCGACATGTCCTCGAGGAAGGGGAGGACGGCGGGGGCGATGCGGGCATCCTCGCGGCCGGTGACGTGGTGGAGCAGGACGACCTTCTTCTCCGGATCGCGCGTGTAGTGGTTGCTCAGGTGGTTGAGCGTGTCCACGCAGATGGAGGTGACCTCGGGCTCCGGCAGCAGATCTCCGAGCAGGCGCAGGGCCCACGAGGTGGCCTGCTCGCTCTTGCGGAGGAAGTCCTGGATGGGGGCGAGGGCATCCTTGCCGAAGCCCTTGATGAGCTCGAAGACGTGCTCCTTCTCATCCGCGTCGGTGGTGAGCGGCTCCACGGTGATGGTGAAGCGGGCCAGCAGCACGCCAGCGGCCTCGGGGTACTTCATCTCCCCGAGCTGCTGGATGGCCTTCTGACGCGAGGCAGGATCCCCATACTTCTGGGTCACCTTGGGCTTGAGCTTGAGGGCTTTCTCGGGGCCCGAGCCACCACCGAGGAAATCAAAGAGGCCCATGTGTGTGCTCCAAAAGGATCGAGATGTGGAGGCGCCGTGTAGGACGAGGCGCCGGGTAAGGCAATAGGCAAGAAGTAAGGGGCATTTCCATCGTTCGGTGGGAGCCTAGAGCTTCAGCTCCTGCCGGACGTCTCCTGAGTAGGCCCGAGCGAGCACCTCGGCGGCCGACTTCACCTCGGGGGTGGCCGATTCGGGGACTTTCACCTGGAGCACGAGGTACATATCCCCCGGGGTGCCGCCCTTGAGCGAGGGGGCGCCGCGCCCCTTGAGGCGCATCTTCCGGCCGGACTGCGAGCCTGCGGGGATCTTGAGGGTGACCTCGCCCTGGAAGGTGGGCACCTTCACCTCGGCACCGAACATGGCCTCGGTGACGGTGACGGGGAAGTCCATGTAGAGGTCGTCTCCCTCTCGGCGCACCAGGGGGTGCTCGGCCACCTCGGTCTCGAGGTACAGGTCTCCCGGAGGGCCACCGCGCTCTCCTGCCGCACCCTGGCCCGCGACCCGGATCTTGGAGCCCGTCTGAACGCCGGGAGGGATCTTCACCGTGAGGCGCGTGGACTCCTCGGTGACGCCGGTGCCCTCGCACTGAGGACACGGCTCGGAGGCGCGGCCGGTGCCGTTGCAGGTGGGGCAGGCGCCCGCGAAGGGCATCCCCGCGCCTCGGCGCGTGCGGCCCGTGCCCTTGCAGGTAGGGCAGGTACCGGAGGTACCGCTCTCGCCCCGGCCATTGCAGCGCTGGCAGCGTCCAGGCCGCTGGAAGGAGAGCTGGCGCTCGGTGCCGGTGATGGCCTCCGCGAGGGACACCGTCACCTGCGCGTTGAGGTCTTCCCCGCGCTCGGGGCCACGGGCGCTCGCCCGGCGCCCGAACATCTCGTTGACATCGAAGCCTGCACCGCCAGCGCCGCCTGCGCGGCCGAAGAGATCGCCGAGGATGTCCCCAATATCGAAGTCCACGCCGCCCCCGCCGCCGGGGAAGGGCATGCCGCCCCCGCCGCCGCCGCTGGCGCGGGCCGAGCGATAGGCCCGGTACGCCTCGGCCTTCTTCTCATCGAAGCCCATCTTCGCGGCGTCTTCGCCGAACTCGTCATAGAGCTTTCGCTTCTTGGGGTCCCCGAGCACTTCGAAGGCCGTGTTGAGCTGCTTGAACCGCTCCTCGGCGGCCTTGTTGCCGGGATTGACGTCGGGGTGGTGTTTCCGGGCCAGCTTCCGGAAGGACTTCTTGATGTCCTCCGCGGACGCTGTCCGAGGGACCTCGAGGATCTGGTAGTAGTCGTCCGCCATTGCCGCCCTGCCCTGGAAAATTCCTTTTGCAAGAACGTAACCAGCCAAACGGACTGCGCCAGCGCGATGCGTGCAGCCGGGCGTGATGTATAAAGTCGCCGATGATGAAGGTGGTCCTGCCAGTGCGGGCGCGCCCACGTCGAGCGGTGGTGCTGGGGTTGGCGGGCTGGCTCCTGGGGGGGCCTGCTCTCTCGCTGGCACAGGGCACTCCTGCGCTCGTTCCGGCCGCTCCGCAGCCCGAGGGGCGCATCATCGACCAGGTGGTGGCGGTTATCGAGGGGCAGGTGCTGACCCAGAGCGAGCTGGAGTTCGAGACGCGGGTGGCGCTCGTCCAGCAGGGCGCCTTGCAGGCGGCCTTCGCGCCGCTCGATGAGGAGGCCCTGAAGGGAGGGCTCGAGTTGGCCATCAACCTGCGGCTGCAGGTGCTGAGCGCGAACCGGCTGGAGGCCTTCTCGGCGGAGAAGGAAGAGGTGGAGGCTCGGCTGGCCCGGTTCCGAGACACCTTCGAGAGCGAGGATGCCTTCTTGCGCTTCCTGAGCCGGGCGGGGGCGGATCTGAAGCTGTTGACGGAGGTGCTGGAGCGCCGTGTCCGGGCCGAGCGCATCCTCGACAGCCGGCTCCGGCCGCGGGCGCAGGTGAGCGAGGCAGAGGTCCTGCGCTATTACCAGCAGCACGCCAGTGAGTACCCGGAGGGCTACCCGGCAGTGAAGGCCCGTCTCCAGAATCGACTGAGGAAGGAACGCTACGACCAGCTCGCCGCGGAGGATCTGGCCGAGCTGCGAGCGACTGCGCAGGTTCGGCGGGTGGCCTCCTTCGCGAGGGAGGTGCGGCGATGAGGCAGTTTCGCGAGGATGCCCCGGGGCAGGGCGCATACCCATTCGTGATCCGGCAGATGACTCACGAGGACATGTCGGCGGTGATCGCGCTGGAGCAGGCGTCCTTCAAGAACCCCTGGTCGCCCGAGCTGCTGCGGCGCGAGCTGGATCACGACTGGTCCACCATCCTGCTGGTGGAGGATCCGAAGCCGGATGGAGGCAAGGAACTGCTGGGCCTGGCCATCTTCTGGATCGTCCAGGACGAGGTGCACGTGCTCAACGTGGCCACGGCTCCCGAGCACCGGCGCCGGGGCGTGGCCCGGGCGGTGATGGAGGAGCTGCTGGCCCGGGGAAAGCACCGCAGCTGCACGCTGGCCACCCTGGAGGTGCGCCGGAGCAACGAGGCGGCCATCAGCCTCTACCGCTCGTTCGGGTTCCGCTCGGTCGGCGTCCGGCCGAACTACTACGCGGACGAGAAGGAAGACGCGCTCGTCATGGTGCTCGACTTCTAGCCGCACGAGGGGTAGAGGAGCGCTCCAACCGCGTTTTTCCAGGAATGGCCCCCCTCCCGCTCGACGGTTCCTCCGTCCGAGAGTCAAGCGATGCTTGACATGGGAAGGTCCCTTCCTATACTCGCGGCCCTTTTTCTAGCCGTGCTGTAGGTCTATATGTGCCGCCCCGCTCCAGGATGGCGGCCATGAGAGAAGGAAGCGTCAGTGCCGACGATTAGCCAGCTGGTCCGCAAGGGCCGTGAGAAGTTAGTGGTCAAGGGGAAGAGCCCCGCCCTGAAGGAGTCCCCTCAGAAGCGTGGCGTCTGCACCCGCGTGTACACCACCACGCCGAAGAAGCCGAACTCGGCCCTTCGCAAGGTGGCGCGCGTGCGCCTCACCAACGGGATTGAAGTGACGTCCTATATCCCGGGCGTGGGTCACAACCTCCAGGAGCACTCGGTGGTGATGATCCGCGGAGGCCGCGTGAAGGACCTCCCGGGCGTCCGTTACCACATCATCCGTGGCACGCTGGACTCCGTCGGCGTGGCGGGTCGCAAGCAGAGCCGCTCCAAGTACGGCGCCAAGCGCCCGAGCTGAGCCGGTTCGATCACCTCCAGAAGTTGAGTCAGGACGCTCGCCCCACACCCTGGGGAGCGCGCCTTGTTTCGCTGTGTTCTGCGGTTATTGAAGCCCAGGAAGCTCCCGTCTGTGGGAGTAGGGCGTAAGGGAAGAAGCAATGCCTCGTCGTCGCGTAGTAGCGAAGCGCAAGATTCTGCCGGATCCGAAGTTCCAGGACCGTCTCGTCACCAAGTTCGTCAATGACCTGATGCGCAAGGGGAAGAAGTCCATCGCGGAGGGCGTGTGCTACGGCGCATTCGCTCTCATCGAGGAGCGCGCGAAGGAAGATCCCCTCAAGACGTTCAAGAAGGCCCTGGACAACGTCAAGCCTGTGCTTGAGGTGAAGAGCCGCCGCGTCGGTGGCGCCACCTACCAGGTGCCCGTCGAGGTCCGCCAGGACCGCCGCGTGGCGCTCGGCATGCGCTGGATCATCTCCTACGCCAAGGCGCGCGGTGAGAAGACCATGCAGGAGAAGCTCGCCGGCGAGATCATGGATGCCGCCAACAACCGTGGCAACGCCGTGAAGAAGCGCGAGGACACGCACAAGATGGCGGAGGCGAACAAGGCCTTCGCGCACTACCGCTGGTAGGCCTGACCGGCCTCGCGGTCTGACACCCGGATGCGCCTTGGCGTATCCGGGTGTTGCAGTTTTCTGACACACCGTTTCGGAAGAAGGACTCTGGCAATGCCTCGCGAGTATCCGCTCGAGCGCTATCGCAACATCGGCATCATGGCTCACATCGATGCCGGCAAGACCACCACGACCGAACGGATCCTGTACTACACAGGCACCATCCACAAGATGGGTGACGTGGATGACGGCAACACCACCACGGACTGGATGGTGCAGGAGAAGGAGCGCGGGATCACCATCACCTCGGCGGCGATCACCGCGTTCTGGACGCGCCGGGACCAGAAGTACCGGGTGAACATCATCGACACGCCGGGGCACGTGGACTTCACCATCGAGGTGGAGCGCAGCCTGCGTGTGCTGGACGGCGCCATCGCGGTGTTCGACGCGGTGAATGGCGTGGAGCCGCAGTCCGAGACGGTGTGGCGGCAGGCGGACAAGTACAAGGTTCCGCGCATCTGCTTCATCAACAAGATGGACCGGGTGGGCGCGGACTTCGACATGTCCGTGGGGACCATCCGCGAGAAGCTGGGCGCGCGGCCGGTGCCGATGCAGCTGCCGCTGGGCGCCGAGGACATGCACCGGGGCGTGATCGACCTGGTGCAGATGAAGGCGCTGGTGTTCCAGGACCAGGAGCAGGGCAGCCGTTACGACGTGGTGGACATCCCCGAGGAGTTTCGCGCCAAGGCGGAGGCGGCCCGCGCGCACCTGCTGGAGGCCGCGGCCGAGCAGGACGACGCGCTGACGGAGAAGTTCCTCGAGGGCAAGGAGCTCACCGAGGAAGAGATCCGCGGAGCGATCCGCAAGGGCTGCGTGGGGCTGAAGCTGTTCCCGGTGTTCTGTGGCTCGGCGTTCAAGCACAAGGGCGTGCAGCCGCTGCTGGACGCGGTGATCGACTACCTGCCCAGCCCGCTCGAGATTCCGCCGGTGCACGGCAAGAACCCCAAGGGCGAGGACGAGGAGCGGCCCACGGACGACAAGGCGCCGTTCAGCGCGCTGGCGTTCAAGATCATGAACGATCCCACGTTCAGCTCCCAGACGCTCACGTTCTTGCGCGTCTACTCGGGGCGGCTGGAGGCGGGCACGGCGGCGTGGAACTCGGTGAAGGGCAAGCGCGAGCGCGTCAGCCGCCTGGTGCAGATGCGCGCGGACAAGAAGGACGAGATCACCGAGTGCTTCGCCGGCGACATCTGCGCGGTGGTGGGCCTGAAGCTGGCGACCACGGGTGACACGCTCTGTGACGACAAGCACCCGATCATCCTGGAGCGGATGGAGTTCCCCGAGCCGGTGATCGACATCGCCATCGAGCCGAAGTCCACGGCGGACCAGGACAAGATCATCCAGTCGCTGCAGAAGCTGGCGATGGAAGACCCCTCGTTCCAGGTGCGGACGAACGAGGAGACGGGGCAGACGCTCATCGCGGGCATGGGCGAGCTGCACCTGGAGATCATCGTCGACCGGCTCCTGCGCGAGTTCAAGGTCGACGCCAACGTGGGCAAGCCCCAGGTGGCCTATCGCGAGACGATCACCATCCCCGCGGAGGCCGAGGGCAAGTACATCCGCCAGTCGGGCGGCAAGGGCCAGTATGGCCACATCAACCTGCGGGTGATGCCGAACGAGCCCGGTAAGGGCTTCGTGTTCGAGAACAAGATCACCGGAGGTCTGGTGCCCAAGGAGTTCGTGGAGGCGGCGAAGCAGGGCGTCGCCGAGTCCATGCAGAACGGTCCGGTGGCGGGCTACCCGATGGTGGACGTGAAGGTGGAGGCCATCCACGGCTCCACGCACGACGTGGACTCGAGCGAGATCGCCTTCAAGATCGCCGGCTCCATGGCCTTCCGCGAGGCTGTGAACAAGGCCCAGGCAGTGCTGCTGGAGCCCATCATGAACTGCGAGATCGTCACCCCCGAGGAGTTCATGGGGGACGTGATCGGGGACCTGAACGGCCGCAAGGGGAAGATCCAGGGGATGACGCCTCGGCCGGGTGGGGTGCAGGCCATCCAGGCGCAGGTGCCGCTCGCTTCCATGTTCGGTTACTCAACGGACCTGCGGAGCAAGAGCCAGGGAAGAGCCACCTACACCATGCAGTTCAGCCACTACGCACCTGCTCAAAAGAGGTCCCAGAACTCGTAAAGGCGCCCCGCAGGGGGGGCAGACTGCCGATTTCTGTTGATCTTTCAGTCGCTTTGAAGCACGACGCACCACCTTCTGTATTCGGTTTCAAGAAATGCCGGCCCGCGAGCCGGCCCCACCAGGAGAAGTCATGGCCAAGGAGAAGTTCGACAGGTCCAAGCCCCACGTGAACATCGGGACCATCGGTCACGTGGACCACGGGAAGACGTCGCTGACGGCAG